>NZ_JBMDKH010000004.1:0-287643 GCF_057809615.1 Hydrogenophaga sp. FG152
CCGGGCACGGCGCACCGCCGTCGCTCAGGGCAGCACCTTGGCGTCGCGGGCGAGGTCGAAACGGTAGGCCTGGTCGATGTTGACCTTGGCCGGGTCGATCATCTCGTTCTCGACCAGGAAGGCGTGCGTCTTGAGCAGGCGCTCGCGCGTGATGATGCCGATGCCCTGCTTGGCGGCGTCGCCGCTGGTGATGATGCCCATCTCCTTGAGCTTGCCGATGCCGTAGTTGAGCTGGTCGTCGGTCATGTTGGGGTTGTCCTTCTTGATCAGCGCGTTGGCGGGCGCCGGGTCGGCCAGGTAGCTCTTGTAGCCTTCGGCCGTGGCTTTCACGAAGGCGGCCACGGTCTTCTCGCGCTCCTTGACGGTCTTGTCCATGCAGGAGATCAGGTTGGCGTAGGGAGGGTAGCCCTGGTCGGCCAGCAGGAAAGAGTTGGCCTTCACGCCGGCCTTCTGGATCGCGAACGGCTCGGACGAGAGGAAGCCCATCTGCACGACGTTCTTGTCGGCCACGAAGGGCTGGATGTTGTAGGTGTAGGGCCGCGCCTGCGCGTCGGTGTAGCCGTACTTGCCCTTGAGCCAGGACCACATGCCACGCATCGCCGTGGGCGCGATCAGGATGGTCTTGCCCTTCATGTCCTCGAAGGACTTCACGTCCTCGTGGGCGATCAGCACCTGTGGGTCCTTCTGGAAGATGGCGGCCACGTTGACGATGGGCAGGCCGTTGCCGCGCGCCACCATCATCTGCGTGTCGGTCGCGCCCATGATGCAGTCGGCCTGGCCGGCGGCCATGATCTGGATGATGTTGATCTGCGGGCCGCCCATCTTGATGGTCACGTCCAGCCCGTGCTTCTTGTAGATGCCGTTCGCGATGGCCTGGTAGTAGCCGCCGTGCTCGGCCTGCGCGTACCAGTTGGTCATGAAGGTGAACTTTTCCTGCGCCTGGGCGGCGCTCAGGCTCAGGACGCCCAGGGCGGTGGCGCCGAGGGCTCGGCACAGTCGGGTCAGGGATGCGGAGGAGGACATGGCAGGCCTTTCTGTCGAAGGGTGGGGGTGGGACGGAGGAGCGCGGGAGGGAAACGGAACGGTGGATCGATCAGCCCAGCGTCTGCTGGATGTGACCGGTGAAGTGGCCACGCTCCCAGGTCGGTTCATCGCGAACGACCCAGCGCATGGTGAAGAGTTCGGTGATGGCCTGGACCCAGCTGTTGGCCAGGCTGTCGAGGATGGCTTCGCCCTGTTCGCGCGTGGCGGTGGTGGGGTCGCCGATGACGCCGCTGGGGCCGAAGTCGCGCGCCACCCAGGCGCAGGCCGGTCGGCCATCGGCCGAGAGCGTCTTGGACGGGAAGGGCGGCGGGAAGTACGCGGCCGCGCGCTCCATGTGCACCGTGTCGGGCGCCAGCGCGAGCATCAGCGCGGTTTCCGAATGGCCAGCGTGCATGGAGAGCTTGCGTTCTTCGTCGCTGATGAACTTGCCCGAGACGTTGGGCACGCGCGAGACGCCATAGGGCACGACGACGAAATCGCCATGGCGCAGGCGCAGCTCGCGAGCGGCCATCTCCAGCACCTGCGGCTGGCCACCATGGCCGTTGGCGAACACCAGCTTGCGGAAACCCGAGCGGTAGACCGACTCGCCCAGCTCGATCATGGTCGAGAGCAGGGTGGTGCCGGTGAGCGTCATGGTGCCCGCGAAGTGCAGGTGCTCTTCGGACTTGCCGTAGGTGATGGGGGGCAGGCCGAAGGCGCGGATCTCGGCGGGCAGGCGCTCGAAGGCCTTGCCGATGACGCCCGCGGCGATCACGGTGTCGACCGAGCACGGCAGGTGCGGCCCATGCTGTTCGGTGGCCCCCACCGGCAGCACGATGACCGTGTTCTCGCGGTCGGGCAGCGCGGTGATTTCCGTCCAGGCCAGGTAGGGCAGGAAACGGTGCGGGGGGAAGTAGCCGTGCATCATGGGGCGGGTCCTTGTGGGGAGTCAGGGAATGAGGGGGCGGCCGTTGCGCAGCACCACGCGGGGCGCGGTGCGCGAGGGCCAGGCATGGGTGTCCGAGGCGGTGAAGACCACGAGGTCGGCGCTCGCGCCGTCCAGCGTGGCGCGGGCCAGCGGCTGGCGCTGCAGCCAGTCGGCGCGGCACAGCGCGTCGGACCAGGTGTCGAAAGGGGTGTCGAGCTGACCGGCCAGCGTGGCGGCCTGCATGGCTTCGAGCGGGTCCAGGCTGCCGACGCGGCAGAACGGGTCCTGCACGTTGTCGCTGGCGAACAGCAGCGGGATGCCGCGCTCGCGCGCTTCCTTCACCAGCATGAGGCCGCGCAGGCGCGGCGTGCGGCCGGTGATGGCGTCCTGCAGCAGCAGGTTGGTGATGGGCAGCGACACCAGTGTGATCGGCGCGCGCGCCACGGCGTCCAGCGTGGCCAGCGCCTGGTCCTCGGGCTGGGCCGCTAGCGCGCAGTTGTGGCCGCAGACCACGCGGCCGGTGAAGCCGATGTCGCGCAGCAGCAGCGCGATGAAGGCCAGGCCTTGCGCGCCGGGATGGAGTTCCTCGTCCACGTGCAGGTCCAGGTCCAGATCGACCGCCTGCGCGGCGTGCACGAGGTGGCGCAGGGCGTTGGCGTCCCAGTTGCTGGAGTGCACGAAACCGCCGAGCAGCGCGTGCGGGCCGGTGGCGGCGACGCGGCGCGCCAGGGCCTGCGCCTCGTCGCGGTCCTGGAACAGGCCGAGCTTGATCAGGGCGACCTGTTCGAGCCGCACGCGGCCGCGCCATTCGGCGGCGAGTTCGGTGATCACCTCCCACGCCAGGGGCGGGGTGCTGGGGTCCCACCAGTCGATGTGGGTGCGCAGGTGCGTGGTTCCGGCCTCCCAGGCCCATTGCAGGCCGCGCTCGGCGCGCTCGCGCAGGTCGGCGTGGGTCCAGTGGGCGCGGTCGCCGATCACCGCGTCGATCGCGCCGAGCAGGCCGGGCTTCACGGCGCCCATGCGCGGCAGGATGAAGGCCTTGTCCAGGTGCGTGTGCGCATCGACCATCCCGGGCAGCACCGGCGCGCCCTGCACGTCCCAGCCCTGGCCGGTGACCCTGACGGTGCCGGTGATGGGCGAGGTGCGGGTCACACGGCCCTGGGCCAGTTCTAGCAGCGCCAGGGCCGGGCCGGCGCGGTCGGTGGGCCAGTCGGTCGGCAGCAGCCAGCGCGGCAGCCGCGCGTTGGCGATGAAGTCGGGGGCGGCGGGCGGCTGCGGCATGGGGGTGGGGTTCAGAGGTCGAGGGTCAGGGTGGGCGAGTGGCTGCGCGCGCAGCAGATCGCCACGTGCGTGGCGCGCTCGGCCTCGGTCATGCACGCGTCCTGGTGGTCCGGCGTGCCATCGAGGTAGGGCGTGAGGCAGGAGCCGCAGATGCCTTGTTCGCACACGGTGTCCACCGCCACGCCCGCGCCTTGCAGCACGTGGGCGATGCTTTTGCCCGGCGCCACGGGCAGGCGCAGCTGGCGGCGCGCGAGCAGCACCTCGAAACCCGACGTCTGGGCCGGGGCGGCCTGGGGCTGGGTCGGGGCGCTGAAGTACTCGAAGTGCACGCGCTCGGCCGGCCAGCTCTGGCAGGCCTCGCGCACGTGGGTCATGAAACCCTCGGGCCCACAGAAGTAGACGTGGGAACCGGCCGGCGCCTGGGCGATCACGGAAGAGGGGCGGGTGGGCGACGGCACGCTGTCGAAGTGCACCTGCACGTTGCGCCGCCAGGGTGCGTGGTCGAGCGTGCTGCACAAGGCCAGGTGCTTGGAACTGCGCGCGAACACCGCGAGCGTGAACGGCGCGCCCAGCGCGTGCAGCGCATGCGCCATGGAGACCAGGGGCGTCACGCCGATGCCACCGCCCAGCAGCAGGTGGTGGGCCGCGTTCGGCGCCAGGCGGAACTGGTTGCGCGGCAGGCCGATGCGCAGGATCTCGCCTTCGCGCACCCACATGTGCAGGGCGCGCGAGCCGCCGCGGCCGGTGTCTTCGCGCTTGACCGCGATCTCGTACGACTCCGTGGTGCGCGTCGGATCGCCGCAGAGCGAATAGCTGCGCACCAGGCCGCCGGGCAGGTGCACGTCCACGTGCGCGCCGGCCTCGCAGGCCGGCAGGGGCAGGCCGTCGATGCGCTGCAGCACATAGCTGTTCACCTCGTCGGTGTGGCGCACGACGCGGGCGACGCGGATGGTCAGGTCACCGCGTGGCGCGGGGCCGTTCGGGGGGCTGGCATGGACCGGTTGGCCCGCTGGCGTGTTGATCGAGCTCAATTTCTGACCATTTAATTTGACTGTTTGGTCAGTATAAGAAAAATCATCCCCGGGGAAACCGTGAAAACCCGCAGATTCAGGGAAGGAAGGTGGCGCCGCGTGTCGTTGGCGCCACAGCGCGCTCAGTCGCGCAGCAGGCCGCAGCCGCGCAGGATGAACGGGATGAGCTCGTTGGCCACGGCCTCGCGGTCCAGGGGCCCGCAGATGTGGCGCACCTGCAGCGCGAAATCGGCGTGGTGCTGCGTCATGGCCCAGATGTGCATGAGCAGCAGGTGCGCGTTCATGGGCTTCATCAGACCGCGCGCGATCCAGCCGTTGATGATGCCGACTTCCTTCTGGACCCAGGTGCGGGCGTTGGGCCAGTAGCGCCCCAGGTTGTGGCCACCGTCCAGGATCTCGCGCGTGAAGATGCGCGAGACCGTCGGCTGGTCGAAGGCATGGTCCAGCTTCTGGCGGATGTAGTGGCTCAGGATGTCGGCCGGCTCGGTCAGGCCGGGCGGTGCGAACTCGATCTTCCAGGCCATCATCACCGAGTCCAGCAGCTCGTTGTAGAGCTCCTCCTTGCCGGTGATGTAGTAGTGCAGCTGGGGCTTGGTCAGGCCGGCGCGCTCGGCGATGGCCTGGGTGGAGGTGCCCTTGAGGCCATGCAGGCTGAACTCCTGGGTGGCCGCTTCCCGGATGGCGGCGAGGATGCGCTGTCGGCTTTCCCGCACCGCACGTGCGGGGCGCGCAAGCGTGGGGGTGGCGGCGCGGGGCTCGCGCCGTGCCGGGGAATCTGCAGCTGTCATGGTCCGGAGTCGCGTGGGCCGGAGCCGGCCACGACGCGCTGAAAAGTGGGATTTCATGATAGCAGGCGCGCCATTCTGGTGCGCGCGGCCAGCCCCTCGCCACGGGCTCAGCCGGGGCGGCGCAGGGCCACCGCCTCGATCTCCACCAACACGGGCGCAATCAGGCCGGAAATGACGGTCGAACGCGCGGGCGCCGTGGCCGCGGGGAAGCGCTCGGCGTAGGCCTCATTGAAGCCGGGGTAGTCCTTGGCGTTGACCAGCCACACCGTGGTCTTGACCACATCGGCCAGCGTGCAGCCGGCGCGCTGCAGGATGGCTTCGATCAGGTCCAGGGTGTAGTGGGTCTGGCTCGCGATGTCCTCACCGGCCGGCTGCCCGTTGCGCATGGGCACCTGGCCCGCGACGAAAACCAGCCGGTCCTCGACCACCACCGCCGGGGAGATGGGCTGGACCTTGCCGGCCCGTTCCACGGGCGGCCCGATGTGTTCAATGCCGGGGTTGGGGCTCATGCGGGGGTCAGTCGGGTTTGGCACCGGAGGCCTTGACGATGGAGGCCCACTTCTTCGTTTCCGATTCGATGAAGGCCTTGTACTCGGTGGCGCTGCTGCCGCCGAGCTTGAAGCCGCGCGAGACGAAGTACTCCTGGATGTCGGGGCTGGCCAGCGCGGCGTTCACGTCCTTGTTGATCTTCTCGACGATGGCCGCCGGCGTGCCGGGCGGCGCGAACAGGCCTTGCCACGACAGCGCCTCGAAGCCGGGGTAGCCGCTCTCGGCGACGGTGGGCACGTTGGGAAACAGCGGGTGGCGCTCTTTGGACGTGACGGCCAAGGGCACCAGTTTGCCGGCCTGGATCTGCGGCATCACCACCAGCACGTCGCCGAACATGAGGTCGATCTGGCCACCCATGAGGTCGGTGAGCGCACCGGCGCTGCCGCGGTACGGGATGTGCAGGAACGACGCCTTGGTGGCGAGCTTGAACATCTCGCCGGTCAGGTGCATCGAAGTGCCGCTGCCGGGCGAGCCGTAGGTGATCGAGGCGGGCTTGGCGCGCGCGGCCGCGATCAGTTCCTGCAGGTTCTTCGCCGGCAGGTTGGGGTTCTTCACGATCAGCAGCGGCGCGCTCACCACGGCCGTGACCGGCGTGAAGCCCTTGACCATGTCGTAGGGCAGGTTGGGGTAAAGCGCGCCGGCGATGCCGTTGCTGCCGGTCACGCCCAGCAGCAGCGTGTGGCCGTCCGACTCGGACTTGGAGACGTGGTCCGCGCCCACGGTGCCGCCGGCCCCCGCGCGGTTGTCCACCACCACGGTCTGTTTCCAGGTGACGGTGAGTTTCTCGCCGAGCTTGCGCGCGAGCAGGTCGGTGCTGCCGCCGGGCGGGAAGGGCACGACGATGCGCACCAGTTTGCTGGGGTAGGCCTGCGCCGAAGCGAGCGAGGGCGCGAGCGCGGTCACGGCGAGCGTGGCCGCGAGCGCGAAGGTGGTGGCGATGCGGTTCATGGCGAAATCACTTTCATGTGGGTTGGTCTTTCGGTGCCACCAGCGTGTGGTCTGGTGCACCCCAAGCGCCTCCTCCGGCCGTTTCTATGACGAGCCTGTCCCCCGCCGACCACTCGACGCGCGCCCGGGCGGGCAACACGTCGATGCGGCCATCGGCTCTTTCGATGCGGGCGGCCGACGGAGAACCGTCGCCACCGCCCTGGCTGCCGCGCGCGCGGCTGACATGGCGTTCGCCCCGGTAGGAGACGCTGCCCTGTCCATCTAGCAATAGGTATACCCGCCGCACGCCATGGCCACCCACGAAGCGGCCCACGCCGCCGGAGCCTTCGCGGATCGCGTAGGTGCTCACGCGCAGCGGCGCTTCGGATTCGATCACCTCCACCGGCGTGTTGCGCGCATTGCCCACGTCGGTGGAAATGCCGCTGGTGCCATCGGCCTGCGCGCTCGCGCCCGCGCCGCTGGCGATGATCTCGGTGAGCAGCCAGCGCTGGCCGTTGGCCCCGGTGCCACCGAGCGAGAGCACCGTGGCCACGCCCGCGTTCGAGGCCAGCGGCTCGCGCGAGGCACCGAGCGACCAGGCGCTGAGCATGGCGTTGCAGGCGAGCTTGAGCGTGGCGGTGCGCGCGTTCACGGCGGCGGGCAGGCGCGGGTTGACCACGCTGCCTTCGGGCAGCACCCAGGTGGCGGGCGCGAGGCAGCCCGCGTTGTTCGGCGCCTGCGGCGCGAGCGAGCGCATGAAGAACAGGATGGCCGACATCATGCTCGAGGGCGAGGCGTTCACCGGTCCGCGTGTCTGCGGCGACGAGCCGGTGAAGTCGATCGTCAGCGCGTCGCCCTGCTTGCGCAGGCTCACCGCGATGCGCACGGGCGCGTCGTCGATGCCGTCGCCGTCGAGCTGGTCTTCCCACTGCCAGGCGCCGTCGGGCACCTGGCGCAACGCATCGCGCGTCATGCGCTCGGACTGCGCGAGCAGGGCGTCGCACACGGCGTTGAAGGCGGGGCCGGTGCGCGCCTGCAGTGCGGCGGTCTCGCGCGCACCCAGGCTCACGGCGGACCACTGCGCGTTCAGGTCGCCGACCAGGTTGCCCGGCGTGCGGCTGTTGGCGGTGAGCAGGGTCTCGACGTTGCTGTCCACCACGCCGGCCGCGCGCCAGCGCACCGGCGGGATGCGCAGGCCTTCCTGGTGGATGTCGGTGGCGTTGGGTGGGATCGAGCCGGGCGCCATGCCGCCCACATCCTGGTGGTGCAGGATGGCGGCGGCCAGGGCGATGGTGACGCCTTCGCGGACGATGGGCCGCACCACGATCAGGTCGGGCAGGTGCGTGCCGCCCGACCAGGGGTCGTTCATGAGGTAGGCGTCGCCCTCGGTCATCTGTGGCGCGGGAAAACGCTTCAGGACGCCGGCGACGGCGGGGATCAGCGAACCCAGCAGCAGCGGCAGCGAGCGCGCCTGCGCGAGCAGGCGGCCGTCGGGCAGGAAGACGGCGGCGGCGCAGTCGCCGCCTTCGCGCGCGATCGACGAGTAGGCCGCGCGCATCATGCGGCTCTGCATGCGGTCCACGATGCCCTGCAGCGCCAGCCGCACGGGCTCCATGAGGATCAGGTGTTCGTTCATGCGCGTGCCTCCTCGGCCTGCGTCAGCAGCAGGGAGCCGTCGGCCTCGTGCGCCCATTGCCAGCCCGCCGGCACCCACACCGTGGTGGTGGCCGCGAACAGGGCCTGCGGACCCTGGCCCGTGGGAGCGCAGCCGGCCCAGAGCGCGGGGTCGGGCCGCAGGTGGTGGGCGTTGACGCCGGGCTGGGGCACGGCCTGTTCGAACACACCGCGCAGCAGGCCGACCAGCGCATCGCTGCGCGCGGGCATCTGGCCGCGGAGGGCTTCGTAGCGCGCGGCGAAGCGCGCCTGCAGCGTCGGCAGGTCGTCTTCGGGCAGCCACGCCACTTCCACCGGGCTGCCTTGGCCCCGGTGCAGGATCTCCAGGCTCCAACGAATGGCTGCGCAGTCGGTGCTGGGTTGCAGTGCGTCGCGCAGGCCGGTGAGCGCGGCCAGGCCGTCGGCATTCAGCGACATCGAGCAGGCCTTTTCTACTGTCTGCGTGGGCGGCGAGGCCAGCAGGCCCAGCGCGGCGACCACGCCGGCGTGCGCGATCACGCGCACCTGCGACACGCCCGCGAGCTCGGCCACCTCGGCCACGTGCTGGGCGCCACCGCCACCCGCCGCGACGAGCAGGCAGTCGGCGGGGTGGATGTGGCGCTGGAAGGCGCGCATCTTCACGCTCTCGGCCATGGCCGTGGCGGCGGTGGCCGCGATGGCTTTCGCCGCGTCGATGGTGGCAATGCCCAGGGGCAACGCGACGTCGCGCGCCACGGCCGCTTCGGCCAGCGCCACGTCCAGCACCACGCCGCCGGAGAGCCGGTGCGGCAGGCGGCCGAGCAGCAGCAGGGCGTCGGTCAAGGTGGCGTTCGTTCCGCCCAGGCCGTAGGCCGCGGGGCCGGGCCAGGCGCCTTGCGAGCGCGGGCCCAGGCGCAGGCCGCCGCCGGCGTTCACGCTGGCCAGGCTGCCGCCGCCGATGGAGAGCGATTCCACATCGGCGCAGCGCAGCCGCAGCGCGAGGTCGCCGCAGAGCAGTGTGTCGGTGAAAAGGGGGCGTCCGGCTTCGAGGATGCCGATGTCGGTGCTGGTGCCGCCCACGTCGATCGACATGACCACCTGCGCGGCATCGCTGTCGGGCAGGCTCGCGGCCACGCCCTGCAGCGCGGCGCAAGGGCCGGACATGGCCAGGCCGATGGGGCGCGCCACGGCATCCTGCCAGGGTGCGATGCCACCTTCGGAGCGCATCAGCGCGGGCGCGGGCAGGCCGCGTTCGGCCAGCGCGCCGCCCAGCGACTGCAGGTACTGCTGCACCATGGGCTTGCTGTAGGCGTCGAAGGCGGTGGCGAGGAAACGCTCGAACTCGCGCGGCTTGGGGTCGACCTCGCTGGAGAGCGAGACCATCAGTTCCGGTTGCGCTTCGAGCAGCCAGGTGCGCACCTGCTGCTCGTGCGCCGGTCGCAGGTGGGAGAACAGCAGGCAGACCGCGACCGAGCGCAGGCCCGAGGCAGCGATGCGGTGGGCCAGGGCGGTGACCTGTTCGCGGTCCAGCGGCTCGATCTCGTCGCCGTGCGCGTCCACGCGCCCGGCGATCTCGACGCGGTGCGCGGCGGGAAAGAGGCGGCGCTCGGGGGTGGGCGGCAGCACGGCGGCGGTGTACAGGTCGCGCCGGTCCTGGCGGGCCAGCGCGAGGATGTCGCGCATGCCGGTGTTGGTGATCACGGCCACCGGGCCGTCGTTCTGCTCCAGCAGCAGGTTGGTGACCACGGTGGAACCGTGCACGATGCGCGCGACCTGGGTGGGCGCGATGCCGTTCTCATCGAGCATGCGCTGCACCGCCTGCAGGATGGGCTGCACCAGCTGACCGGCCTCGCGCGGGTGCTTGAGGCTGCGCAGTGCGCCGTCCGAGGCGCAGGCCACCACGTCGATGAAGGTGCCACCCATGTCGATGCCGATGGCCCAGCTCGGTGTGCTCATGCCGGCCTTTCAGCGGAAGCGCCGCGCGCTGAAGGGCGACAGGTCCACCTGCGTGGCGCGGCCCGCCACCAGGTGGGCGACCTCGCGGCCGGTGGTGGCGCCCATGCACATGCCCATGTGGCCGTGGCCGAAGGCGAGCCAGGCGTTGTCGGCATCGCGGCTGCGGTCGATCACCGGCAGGCTGTCGGGCATGCAGGGGCGGTGGCCCATCCACTGCGTCACTTCCGAGGTGTCCAGGTGCGGGAACAGCAGCTGGCCCTGGCGCAGCAGCGCCTGGGCGCGCTCGTAGTTGGGTGCGCGCTTGAGGCCGGCGAACTCCACCGTGCCGGCAAGCCGCAGGCCCATGGCCATGGGGTTGACCATGATGTTGTTTTCCGACGCCATCACAGTGTGGCGCAGCTTCAGGTTGGAGCTGCGCACGGTCACGTGGTAGCCGCGCTGGGTTTCCAGCGGCACGCGGTCGCCGAGCTGCTTCGCGAGCTGGCCGGACCAGGCACCGGCGGCCACCACCACGCCATCGACCGCGAGTGGTTCGCCGCGGTCCATGCGCAGGCCGGTGACGCGCCGGCCTTCGCGCTCGAAGCCGGTGACCGAGCGGTGGTCGTGGCGGGCGCCGTCGCGCACGCTTTGTGCGACCAGGGCCTTGACCAGTTGCGACGGGTCCAGCGTGGAGCCGTTGTCGGGCGCCAGGATGCCGAAGCGAAAGCGCCCCTTCAGGTCGGGCTCAAGCTCTTCCAGCTCATCGCGTTCGACGTTGATGAGGTTCACGCCGAGGGACTTGCGCAGCGCCATGCCCCACTTCCACTGGTCGGCGGCCTCGCGCGAGGAATAGACGTACAGGCAGCCGCTGCGGCGCACCAGGGCGTTCGCGTCGGCGTGGTCGAGCAGCGGGCCGTAGCAATCGAAGATTGGGCGCAGCAGGGTCTGCAGCGCCGTGGCGATGCGCGTGACCTCCTGCGGCGTGGAGTGCTGCAGCATGCGCAGCAGCCAGGGCAGCACGCGCGGCAGGTAGGTGGTGCGGATGGTCAGCGGCCCCAGCGGGTCGAGCAGCCAGCTGGGCACTTTCTTCCACATGTTGGGCATGCCCACTGGCAGGCAGGCGCTGGGGGACAGGGAGCCGGCGTTGCCGAATGAACAGGCTTCGCCTGGTTCCAGCGGATCGACGAAGGTGATCTGGTGGCCGTCGCGCTGCAGCCAGGCGGCTGTGCAGGCGCCGACGATGCCTGTGCCTACAACGGCGATGTGCATGGGATCAGCGGTTTCTTTTGAAGGGGACGAGGTTGTCTCGCGGCATTCTAGGGAGCACGCCATACATCAAACAAGCGAATTCTTTTGATACATTCATCATGAAATCTGATGATGGTGCATGCACGCCCGCGGGCACCGCTTCTGAACCAGATGGGTGCACGCGATGAACATCAGCTTGAGACAGATGCGGGCCTTCGCAGCCGTGACGCAGAGCGGCAGCTTCACCGGCGCTGCGCGCCAGCTCAGCCTCACGCAGTCGGCGGTGAGCATGCTGGTGCAGCAGCTGGAGCAGGAGCTGCACCTGCAGCTGTTCGACCGCAGCCGCACGGCCATCACGCTCACCGAGGCCGGCAAGAACCTGCTGCCGCTGGCGCAGCGCATCCTGGAGGACGTTCGCCAGGTGGTCGAGGGCGCTTCCGAGATCCGCGCCTTGCGCCGCGGCTTTCTGCGCGTGTCCACGTCGCAGATGATGGCCTGCACCTGGGTGGCCTCGGTGCTCACCGAGTTTGGCCAGCAGCACCCTGGCATCAGCCTGCGCCTGAAAGACGCTGTGGCCGACGACGTGGTGGACACCGTGCGCCATGGTGCGGTGGAGCTGGGCATCGGCCCCGAGCGCGTGACGGGCGAGGACGTCACGCGCAGCTTCCTCATGAACGTGCCGATCCGCCTGGTGTGCCCGAAGGGGCACCCGGCCTACGGGCGCGCCAGCGTTTCGTGGAAAGAGCTGCGCGACGAGCGCTGGATCAGTTATTCCCATGAGTTTGGCCGCCACGTGGAGCGTGCGCTGCACACGCACGGCCACGACTTCTCGCTGGACACGGCGAGCGACGTGGGCTTTCTCACCACGGCGATGGCACTGGCCGGCCACGGCATGGGCGTGCTGCTCGCACCGGAGTACGCGCGTTCGTTCGCCGACAACTTCGGCGTGCGCTTCGTGCCGCTGCGCGCGCCGGCGATCCAGCGCGAGTACTTCGTGTACCAGCGCAAGGGGCAGTCGCTGTCGCCGGCGGCGGCCACCTTTCTCGATCTGTTGCGGCAGCGCGGTGGGGGTGCCCGGCGCGCGGGCAAGGTGGCTCAGGGCTGAATCAGTCCGGCTTGCGGGTGGCAGCTGCCGCGGCTGCGCGCAGCTTGTCCTTCTTGCTGGGCCGTTTGCCCTTGATGCCACCGTCGCCTGGCGAAGGCGGTGGCGCGGTTTCGGTGGGCTCGAAACCGGGCAGCACTTCGAGTGGCAGGGAGAGGCCCTGGCGTTTCTCGATCAGGCGCCAGTGGGCTTCGGTGGCCGGGCTCACGAAGCTCACCGCCAGGCCGCTCGCACCGGCGCGGCCGGTGCGGCCGATGCGGTGCACGTGGTCCACCGCCGAGCGCGGCAGGTCGTAGTTCACCACCACCGGCAGTTGCTCGATGTCGATGCCGCGCGCGGCCAGGTCGGTGGTGACGACCACGTCCCAGCGCTTTTCCTTGAACTCGCCCAGCGCCTGCTGGCGCGCACCCTGGCTCAGGCCGCCGTGGAAGGAAGTGGCGTACAGGTCGCCGTGGTGCAGCTTGGCGGCCACGCGCTCGGCCGCGTACTGCGTGGCCACGAACACCAGCACGCGCTGCCAGCCCTGGTCCTTGATGAGCTGGCGCAACAGCTGTGTGCGGCGCGTGCTGTCGACCAGAAAGACCTGTTGCAGGATCACCGCGGCCTCGGCCGGCGCGGCGGACACGTCGATGCGCAGGGGTTCGCGCAGCAGCGCGTCGGCCAGCGCCTGCACCGCCGAAGGGAAGGTGGCTGAGAAGAAGAGGTTCTGCCGCTGGGTGGGCAGCAGGGCGAGCACGCGCGCGAGTTCATCGGCGAAGCCCAGGTCCAGCAGGCGGTCGGCTTCGTCGAGCACCAGCAGCTCCACCGCCGACAGGCGCAGCGCGTTGTGTTCCACCAGATCGAGCAGGCGCCCGGGCGTGGCGACCACCACGTCGGCGCCGCCGCGCAGCGCCATCATCTGCGGATTGATCGACACGCCGCCGAACACCACGGCCACTTTGGGCTGGCGCGGCAGGTGCTGCGCCAGCGCACGCACCACCTCGCCGGCCTGCGCCGCGAGTTCGCGCGTGGGCACGACCACCAGCGCGCGCACGCGGCGCGGCGAATGGGTGGTGGCCTGGGTGAGCCGTTGCAGCAGGGGCAGGGCGTAGGCGGCGGTCTTGCCGGAGCCGGTCTGCGCGGTGGCGAGCAGGTCGTGGCCGGTCAGCACGGCCGGAATGGCTTCACGCTGGATCGGGGTGGGCGTGGTGAAGCCGAGTTCGGCGGCGGCTTGGGCGAGGGCGGGCGCGAGGCCCAGGGCGGTGAATGGCATGGATCGGGGCAGTGTACCGGCCCGGGCATGATGCGGCCCCATGAAGAACAAGCTTTCGACCGGTGGCCTGGTCTACTCCACCGATGCGGGCCGCATGTGCCCTGACTGCCGCCAGCCGGTGGCGCAATGCGTGTGCAAACAACGGGCCAGTGCCGTGCCGGCGGGCGATGGCGTGGTGCGCGTTTCGCGCGAGACCAAGGGCCGGGGTGGCAAGGCGGTCACGCTGGTCAAGGGCGTGGCGCTGGACGCGGCGGCCTTGGCCGCGCTGGGCAAGCAGCTCAAGGCGGCCTGCGGGACGGGTGGCACGGTGAAGGACGGTGTGATCGAGATCCAGGGCGACCACATCGAGAAGGTGATGGCCGCGTTGAAGGCGCAGGGCCACGCCGTCAAGCGCGCGGGCGGCTGAAGCTCAGACCAGGCGCGCCCACCACAGTCGCAGCCGCATGCCGATCTCGCTGGTGTAGCCGACCGTGGGCGTGCGCAACCGGCCCTGGGCATCCACCACCACGAAGGCTGGCACGGCCTTGAAGCCGAACTGGCGGGCGATCTCGCCGCGCGGATCGATCGCCGTGGCCCAGGGCAACTGCCGCTGCCCGAGCACGCGGGCCACGGGGCCGGCCTGACCGGATTGCATGGCGATGGTGAGCACCGGCCAGTCCGCCGAGAGCCGGGTCACGCTGTGTTCTTCCGTGCGGCAGATGGGACACCACTCGGCCCACACGTGCAGGGCCACGGGCTGGCCGGGGTGGTCGGCGCGCCATTGCGCCAGGGTCGTGCGGCGCTCGCTGCCGTCGGGCTGCACCAGGGTGAGGGCCAGATCGGGCGCGGGGCCACTCGGCACATCGCGCGTCTGCCAGACTTGCACGCCCAGCAGCACGGCCAGCACCAGTGCCAGGGTGGTGAGGTGGCTTTTCCACCGTTGGCGCAGCGACTGCGCGAAGCGGGCAAGGCGCAGCGGCATGGACATCAGCGTGTTCAGCGCAGGACTTCGAGCAGGCGGTCGAGCCCGCCTTCGTTGATGGCCACCATGGCCTGCGCGCGCACGGCGGGCTTGGCGTGGTAGGCCACCGAGAGGCCGGCCACACCCATCATGGGCAGGTCGTTGGCGCCGTCGCCCATGGCGATGCACTGCGAGGGCTCGATGCCCAGCAACGAGGCCACCTCGAGCAGCGTGCGGCGTTTCTCGGCACCGTCGCAGATGTCGCCCCAGGGCTGATCCACCATGTGTCCGGTGAGCTGCCCGCAGTTCGGGCCGCTTTCCACCTCGAGCACGTTGGCGCGGGTGAAGTCGATGCCCAGCGTCTGGCGCACGCGCTCGCTGAAAAAGGTGAACCCGCCCGAGACCAGCAGCACCTTCAGGCCGGCGGCCTTGCAGGCGCGCACCAGCTCGGCCGCGCCCGGGTTGATGCGCAGGCGCTCGGTGTAGACCTGCTCCATGTCGGCGATGGTCACGCCGCGCAGCAACGCCACGCGCTTGCGAAGGCTGTCCTTGTAATCGGTGATCTCGCCGCGCATGGCGGCCTCGGTGATGGCGGCCACCTCGGCCTTCTTGCCCACGGCATCGGCGATCTCGTCCACGCATTCGATGCTGATGAGCGTCGAGTCCATGTCGAAGGCAATGAGCTTGAAGTCGCTGAGCTTGAGTGGAGGGGTGAAGCCCTGGACGGTGAGGCCGGGGGTGAATTCGGTGGCGGTGGTCATGGGTTGGATGAGGCTAAAGTTCTTGTCATTCAAGAGGGAATGCGATGCAAATTGTTCACTGCACGAACGCTCAATTGGACGTGCTGTCCGAGCTGTTCAACGACTATCGGATCTTCTACAAGCACGAAAGCGATGTGTTGGCTTGCCGGAACTTTATCGCGCAAAACATCGAGCAGCGACGTTCAAAGATCTTTCTGCTGCTAAGCGATGAAGGCAAGCCGCTGGCTTTTTCCCAGCTGTATCCAGCAGTCTGCTCCCTGGCACTGCGACCTTACTATTACCTGTCCGATCTGTATGTTGTGGCGTCGGAGCGGAAAAAGGGCCATGCGCGGCATCTGATGGGCTATCTGACCGAGCACTTCGCGCAGCTTGGGGCGCAGCGCCTGACGCTGGACACGGCCACCACCAACAAAGCGGCACAGTGCCTGTACGAGTCACTGGGGTACGTGCGGGAAGACGTGTACATCACCTACCACCAGACGCTGGGTTGACAACAGGCGCTTCGACGGGGGACTTCAGCGTCCCCAAACTGCGCAGCACGTCGCGCACCAGCTGCACGCGGTCCTTCACCTCGGGCAGGGGGCGTTCGATGCGCAGCTTGTCGTTGCCGGCGAGCTTGATGTGGCGGTTCTTCTGGATCAGTTCGATGATGCGCATCGGCTCGAACGGCGGGTTGGCGCGGAAGGTGATGTTCGTCACGCCCGGTGCCGCATCGACTTTGACGACACCATAGGGTGTGCTGATGCAGCGCAGGCGGTGCACGTCGATCAGCGTCTGCGCCTGTGGCGGCAGCTTGCCGAACCGGTCCACGATTTCTTCGAGCAGGGCATCGACCTGGTCGGTGGTCTTCGCTGTGGCCAGCTTCTTGTAGAAGGACAGGCGCAGGTGCACGTCGCCGCAGTAGTCGTTGGGCAGCAAGGCGGGGGCGTGCAGGTTGATGTCGGTGGTCACCGACAGCGGTGAGAGCAGGTCGGGCTCGCGCCCGGCCTTGAGCGAGCTCACCGCTTCGCTGAGCATCTCGTTGTAGAGCTGGAAGCCCACTTCCAGCATGTTGCCGCTCTGGTTCTCACCCAGCACCTCGCCCGCGCCGCGGATTTCCAGGTCGTGCATCGCCAGGTAGAAGCCGCTGCCAAGTTCCTCCATCTGCTGGATCGCGTCCAGCCGCTGCGCCGCCTGCTTGGTCAGGCCTTCGATGTCGGGGACCATGAGGTAGGCGTAGGCCTGGTGGTGGCTGCGGCCCACGCGGCCGCGCAGCTGGTGCAGCTGCGCCAGGCCGAACTTGTCGGCGCGGCTCATCACGATGGTGTTGGCCGTGGGCACGTCGATGCCGGTCTCGATGATGGTGGAGCACAGCAGCACATTGAAGCGCTGCGCCACGAAGTCGCGCATCACGCGCTCCAGCTCGCGTTCGGGCATCTGACCGTGCGCGATGGCGATGCGCGCCTCGGGCAATATCTCTTCCAGCTTCTGGCGCCGGTTCTCGATGGTCTCCACCTCGTTGTGCAGGAAGTAGACCTGACCGCCGCGCTTGAGTTCGCGCAGCACGGCTTCGCGGATCACGCCGTTGCCCTCGTTGCGCACGAAGGTCTTGATGGCCAGGCGGCGCTGCGGTGCCGTGGCGATCACGGAGAGATCGCGCAGGCCTTCGAGCGCCATGCCCAGCGTGCGCGGGATCGGCGTGGCGGTGAGCGTGAGCACGTCGACCTCGGCGCGCAAGGCCTTCATCTGTTCCTTGTGGCGCACGCCGAAGCGGTGTTCCTCATCGATGATGAGCAGGCCCAGGTCCTTGAACTTCACGCTTTCGCTGAGCAGCTTGTGCGTGCCGACCACGATGTCCACCGAGCCGTCGGCCAGGCCCTTGGCGGCGGCGGTGATTTCCTTGGCCGAACGGAAACGGCTCATTTCGGCCACCTTCACGGGCCATTTCGAAAAGCGGTCGGACAGCGTCTGGAAGTGCTGTTCGGCCAGCAGCGTGGTGGGCGCGAGGAAGGCGACCTGGCGCCCGCCGGTGACGGCCACGAAGGCAGCGCGCAGGGCGACCTCGGTCTTGCCGAAGCCCACGTCGCCGCAGACCAGACGGTCCATGGGGCGCGGGCTGATCATGTCCTGGATCACGGCGTGGATGGCGGCCTTCTGGTCGGCGGTTTCCTCGAAGCCGAAGTCGTTGGCGAACACCTCGTAGTCCTGCGCGGAGTAACGGAACGCATGGCCCTGTCGCGCGGCGCGGCGCGCGTAGATGTTGAGCAGTTCGGCGGCGGCGTCGCGAACTTGCTCGGCTGCCTTGCGCTTGGCTTTCTCCCACTGCCCGCTGCCCAGTTTGTGCAGCGGCGCCTCGTCGGCGCTCACGCCGGTGTAGCGGCCGATCAGCTGCAACTGGCTGACCGGCACATACAGCACGGCCTTGTCGGCGTATTCCAGGTGCAGGAATTCCTGCAGCGCGGGGCTGCCGTCGGGGTTCTTCTCCCCCATGTCCATGTTGACCAGGCCGCGGTAGCGGCCGATGCCATGTGCGTTGTGCACCACGGGGTCGCCCAGGTTGAGCTCGGACAGGTCCTTGATCAGCGCGTCGACGTCGCTGACCTGTTCCTGCTTCTTGCGCCGGCGCGTGGTGGGCCCGGCGGCGAAGAGTTCGGTCTCGGTGACAAAGTCGATGCCGTCGTCCAGCCAGGAGAAGCCGACCGCGAGCGCGGCGGTGGCGATGCCGGTCTTTTCGTCGCTGGCCTGGAACTCGGCGAGCGAATCGAAGGCCGGTGGGTTGACGCCGCTGGCGCGCAGGAAGTCCAGCAGGCTTTCGCGCCGGCCATCGCTTTCGGCCAGCAGCAGCACGCGGTGCGCGGTGTTGCGGATGTGGGCCTGCAGGCGAGCGAGCGGGTCTTCGGCGCCGCGCACCACGGACAGGTCGCCCAGCTTCTGCACGTGCGCGCCGTGTTCGATCTCCTGTTGCGCCGGGCGCACCACGTACTGCGCGTGCTGGTTGGCGCGGGTGTAGAACTGCTCGGTGCCCAGGAACAGCGCTTCGGGCGGCAGCACCGGCCGCTCGGTGTCGCCGCGCAGCAGGCGGTGTCGGTCCTTGGTGTCCTGCCAGAAGCGCTGGAAGGCGGGCTCGAGGTCGCCGTGCAGCACCACGGTTGCGTCCGCGCCGAGGTAGTCGAACACGGTGGCGGTGTCGTCGAAGAACAGCGGCAGGTAGTACTCGATGCCGGCGGTGGCCACGCCGTTGCCGATGTCCTTGTAGATTCGGCTCTTGGTCGGGTCGCCTTCGAGCAGCTCGCGCCAGCGGCTGCGGAATTTGGCGCGCGCCGTGTCGTCCATCGGAAACTCGCGCCCGGGCAGCAGCCTTACCTCGTTCACCGGGTACAGGCTGCGCTGGCTGTCGGGGTCGAAGGTGCGGATGCTGTCGATCTCGTCGTCGAACAGGTCCACCCGGTAGGGCACCAGGCTGCCCATGGGGAAGAGGTCGATCAGACCGCCGCGCACCGCGTACTCGCCGGGGCTCACGACCTGCGTCACGTGCTGGTAGCCCGCCAGGGTCAGCTGGCCCTTGAGTCGGGCTTCATCCAGCTTCTGCTTGACCTTGAAGTGGAAGGTGTAGCCGGCCAGAAAGGAGGGCGGCGCGAGCCGGTACAGCGCGGTGGTGGCGGGGACGAGCACCACGTCGGCGCCGGTGTCCTTGTCGCGCTGCGAGATGCGCCAGAGCGTGGCCAGGCGTTCGCTGATCAGGTCCTGGTGCGGCGAGAAGGTGTCGTAGGGCAGCGTTTCCCAGTCGGGGAAGAGGGCGCAGCGCAGGCCGGGCGCGAAGAACGCCATCTCGTCGATCAGGCGCTGCGCATCGTTGGCGTCGGCGGTGACGATGGCGGTGAGGCGGCCGGCGGCCTTCTCGCGCTCGCCCAGCTGGGCCAGCATCAGGGCATCGGCCGAGCCGCCGGGGTGCGGCACGGTGTGGCGTTTGCCGGGGATGAGTTTGGGCAAGTCCATGGGAGATGGAGGGGCGTGCGGGGTGGACTTGAGTGCGTGGTGGGCCAGTGCGGCCATGACGAACACCCCCGACCGGGAGGGCGGGGGTGTGAGGGCTGATTTTAGAATGCAGGCACACCATGCCCCATGCCGACACCGAATTGACCCGCCCGGGCGCTCCCCGATACCATGCGCTGCTGCCCTGTGCGGGGACCGGCACCCGAGCCGGCACCGACATCCCCAAGCAGTACCAGCCGATCGCCGGCCAGCCCATGGTGATGCACACCCTGGCGGCCTTGCGAGCCGTGGCGCGCCTGCAGGGCTGTGTGGTTGTCATCGCACCCGACGACGCTTTCTGGGCCTCGCCGCCCGTGGGCACCACGCTGGCGCGCTGCGGCGGGGCCACGCGCGCCGAGAGCGTGTTCAACGGCCTGCAGGCTTTGCGCGAGCAGGGTGCAGACGCGCACGACTGGGTGCTGGTGCACGACGCCGCGCGCTGCCTCGTCACGCCGGCCCAGGTGGATGCCCTGATCGATGCCTGCTGGAACGACGCCGTGGGCGGACTGCTGGCGCTGCCTTTGCCGGACACGCTCAAGACCGAAACCGGTGGGCGCGTGGCGGCCACGGTGGAGCGCGCCGACAAGTGGCTGGCGCAGACGCCGCAGATGTTTCGCCTGGGTGCCTTGCAGGCCGCGCTGGCGGCCACGGCGCCCGGCGGCTTCGCCGGTGTGACCGACGAGGCCAGCGCCATGGAGATGGCGGGCCATCGGCCGCTGCTGGTGCGCGGCAGCGCGCAGAACTTCAAAGTCACCTACCCCGAAGACTTCGCACTGGCCGAAGCCGTGCTCAGGAGCCGATCATGAAGACCACCTCCCTTCCATCGTTGCGCATCGGCGAGGGCTGGGACGTGCACGCCCTGGTGCCCGGGCGGCCGCTCATCATCGGCGGCATTCGCATCCCCCACAGCCAGGGCTTGCTCGGCCATTCCGATGCCGATGTGCTGCTGCACGCCATCACCGACGCGCTGCTGGGTGCGGCAGCGCTGGGCGACATCGGCCGCCATTTCCCCGACACCGACGAGCGCTTCAAAGGAGCCGATTCCAGTGTGCTGCTGGCCGAAGCGGCGCGCCGGGTGCGCGAGAAGGGTTTCGAGATCGGCAACATCGACAGCACCGTGATTGCGCAGGCGCCCAAGCTGGCGCCCCACATCGCTGCCATGTGCGAAGGCATCGCCCGCACGCTGGGGCTGGCGCCCGGTCAGGTCAACGTGAAGGCCAAGACGGCCGAGAAGATCGGCCCCGTGGGGCAGGGCCTGTCGATCGAGGCGCGCGCCGTGGCGCTGCTCGTCAAGACGGCGCCTTGACCAGCTTCATGTGGGCCGCCAGGCCCCCGGTGCTGCTGTTGGCCAGCGCGAAACGGCCGCCCATGCGCGCGATGGCTCGGTCCACGATGGCCAGGCCCAGGCCGGTCCCGGTCGCGGCCGAGCGCGAGACGTCGCCCCGGTAGAAGGGCTGGGTCAGCTGTTCGAGCTGCTCCGGATTGACGCCTTGCCCGTGGTCGCGCAGCTTGACCAGGACGTGGTCGTCCTTGGCCTTGGCCGCGATGTCGATCTTGGCGATGCCGGTTTCCGGGTCGCGCCCGTAGCGCATGGCGTTCTCGATCAGGTTGGAGAACACGCGTTGCAGTTCCACCGCGTCGCCCATCACGGCGGTGTCGCGCGGGATGTTGGTGGTGATGTAGGTGTTCGGGTCCTGGCCGACCGAGAAGATCGCGGCGTCTACCACCTGATTGAGGCTCACGCGCTCGGGCTTGAGGTGGTCGGGGCGGGCGTAGTCGAGGAACTTGTCGATGATCGCGTTGACCTGGTCGATATCGGCCGCCATGTGCTCGCGCGCTTGCGCGTCGTCCACGCTCATCTCGGTTTCCAGGCGCAGGCGGGCCAGCGGCGTGCGCAGGTCGTGCGAGATGCCGGCGAGCATCAGGGCCCGGTCCTGCTCGATCTTGGAAAGCCGCTGGGCCATGCGGTTGAAGCCGATGTTGACCTCGCGGATCTCGCTGGTGGCCACGGCTTCGTTGAGCTGGCTGGCGTTGAAGTCGCCTTCACGCACGCGGCTGGCCGCGAACGAGAGCTTCTTCAGCGGCCGGTTGATCAGGCGCGCGATCAGCGCCGCGCCCGTGAGTGAGAGCAGGGCGGCGGTGCCCAGCCATATCAGCCAGGTGGTGCCCGCCACCGGGCCGATGCGCGAGGGATCGGTGAGCAGCCAGTAGGGGTCGCCGTCGATGGTGAAGCCGATCCACAGGCCTGGCGCGCCATTGACTTCGCGCGCCACCAGGGTGTCGGGCCCGAGCCGGCCCCGCAGGCGCTCGGCCACGTTGCGGCTCAGTGCATCGGTGTTGTAGAGGCGGAAGGTGTCGGTGGGCTCACGCGGTGCGATGCGCAGGCCTTCCTCACTGGCCAGGGTCTTGATCAGCGAGACCCGGGCGATGGCGTCCGAGTGCACCAGGGCGGCCCGGCTGAGGTTGACCAGCGAGGCCAGCTGGTTCGCGCTCTGCAGCGCCCGCGGCTCGTACTCCAGCGCGCGGAAGGTCTGCAGCCAGGCGACGGTGCAGCCGACCAGCAGCAGCGCCAGAAAGAAGAACGTGCGCCAGAACAGGCTCACGCCCCGCGAGGGACGCATGTCCAGCGGGGCGGGCGCTGTCTCCAGCGAGGCCGGCTGGGTCTCGAACGGAACGCGTGACTCGTCGGACATCAGGCATTGCCATCGGGCACGAAGACGTAACCCACACCCCAGACGGTTTGCAGGTAACGCGGCGAAGCGGCGTCCTCTTCGATCAGCTTGCGCAGGCGGGAAACCTGCACGTCCAGGCTGCGGTCAAAGGGCTCGAACTCGCGGCCGCGCGCCAGCTGGGCCAGTTTTTCGCGCGACAGGGGCTGGCGCGGGTGGCGCACCAGGGCCTTGAGCATGGCGAATTCGCCGGTGGTCAGCGGCAGGTCGGCGCCTTCCTTGCGCAGGGTGCGCAGGCTCAGGTCGAATTCGAACGGGCCGAACTTCACCACTTCCTGGTCCTGCGACGGTGCGCCAGGCACCTCGGTGGGTGGGCGGCGGCGCAGCACGGCGTGGATGCGGGCCAGCAGCTCGCGCGGGTTGAAGGGTTTGCCCAGGTAGTCGTCGGCGCCGACCTCCAGGCCCACGATGCGGTCCACATCCTCGCTCTTGGCGGTGAGCATGATGATGGGCGTGCGGTCGCCATTGGCGCGCAGGCGGCGGCAGATCGACAGGCCGTCTTCGCCGGGCATCATCAGGTCGAGCACGATGATGTCGACCGAGTCGCGTTGCAGAACCCGGTTGAGGGCCTTGCCGTCTTCGGCCAGCATGACCTCGAAGCCTTCCTGCATGAGGTAGCGGCGCAGCAGGTCGCGGATGCGGACGTCGTCGTCGACGACCAGCACTTTGTTGGGACGGACAGTGGTTTGTGGCATGGGAGCAACTTCCGTTAAATGTAACAAACTCGATTGTGGCAGCGCCAAGTGCTTGTCAGCACTCATTTTTTATTTTTATGACACGCTGTTACAGATGTTGCCCACATACTCCGCCGCTTCACCTCGCCCACATCACACAATCGGCGAATTGACCATACTTGAGTGCACCATGAAATCGTATCTGTCGAGTGGTTTGTTGCTAGTCACCCTGGGTTCGGCCTACGCCGCGCCGGGCGATCAGCGCGTGCATCCGATGCCCTCGGATGCGCCGGTGGCCGTCATGCCGATCTCGGCCGACGAAAGCGACCCACGCAGCACGATGCGCTTGCGCGATGCGCTGCGACAGCCCTTCGATGACATGGACGACAGCCGCAAACCCTACCGACTTTCGGTGGAGGAGCGCCAGCGTCTGCGCGAACAGCTTCGCGACCAGCCGCATCACGACTTCAAGTTCAAACCATGACCCTGTCTTCCTCGCGTCGCTTCTCCGGTTCCTCTCTTTCTTCCCGCTTTCTTCTCCCCTCCATGCTGGCCCTCGGGCTGGGCTTGAGCGCTTCGGCGATGGCCCAGGTCACGGTGCCCGTGCCTGCCAACGTGGTGAACATCGCCGCCAGCGGTTTCCTGGAGGTGCCCCAGGACTGGCTGAGCATGAGCCTGAACACCACGCGCGAGGGCAGCGACGCCGTGACGGTGCAGAACCAGCTCAAGCAGGCACTCGACGCCGCGCTGGCCGTGGCCCGCGCCAACGCCAAGCCGCAGCAGCTGGAGGTCCGCACCGGCCAGTTCAGCCTGTACCCGCGCTACAGCAGCAACGGCAAGATCAACGGCTGGCAGGGCAGCACCGAACTGGTGCTCGAAGGGCGCGACTTCGCCCTCATCAGCGCCACCGCCGGCAAGATCCAGACCTTGACCATGTCGGGCACCAGCTTCTCGCTCTCGCGCGACGCCCGCCGCAAGCTCGAATCCGATGTGCAGGCCCTGGCCATCGAGCGCTTCAAGGCCCGCGCCGACGAGGTCAGCAAAGGTTTCGGCTTTGCCGGCTACACCTTGCGCGAGGTGTCGGTGAGCTCGGCGGACCAGGAAGTGCGCCCGTTCCAGCCGCGCGCGATGGCGATGGAGGCCAAGGCCGCGATGTCGGACGCCGCCGTGCCGGTGGAAGCGGGCAAGTCCACGGTCAACGTGACCGTGTCGGGCTCGATCCAGCTGCGGTGATGCACCTCAATGACAAAGGCCCGCATCGCGGGCCTTTTTTCTTTGGGGCGGGCCTTTACTGCGCCGCCCAGCCTCCGTCCATGTTCCAGGCCACGCCGCGCACGTTGTTGCCGGCCGGGGAGCAGAAGAACACCGCCAGTTCGCCCAGCTCTTCAGGTGTGGTGAACTGCGTGGACGGCTCTTTTTCACCCAGCAGCTGCCTGGTGGCGTCCGCGTTGGAGATGCCTTGGGCCGCGGCCTTGGCGTCCACCTGCTTCTGCACCAGCGGGGTGAGCACCCAGCCCGGGCAGATCGCGTTGCAGGTGACGCCGGTGGTGGCGTTCTCCAGCGCCGTGACCTTGGTCAGGCCCACAATGCCGTGCTTGGCCGCGACGTAGGCCGACTTCTCGGCCGAACCCACCAGCCCATGCACCGACGCCACGTTGATGATGCGGCCCCAGTTGGACTTGAGCATCGCGGGCAAGGCCAGTCGGCTGGCGTGGAAGGCGCTGCTGAGGTTGATGGCGATGACCGCGTCCCAGCGCTCGACCGGAAAGTCTTCCACGCGCGCGACATGCTGGATGCCGGCGTTGTTGACCAGGATGTCCACCTGGCCGAAGGTGCTGGCCGCGAAGGCCATCATGGCCTCGATCTCGGCCGGTTTGCTCATGTCGGCGCCGTGGTAGGCGACCTTGGCCCCCAGCGCAGCGATCTCCGCCTTGGGGCCTTCGGCATCGCCGAAACCGTTGAGCACGATGTTGGCACCCTGGCGCGCCAGGGCCTTGGCGATGCCCAGGCCGATGCCGCTGGTGGAGCCGGTGACGAGGGCAGTCTTGTTGGCGAGCATGAAGTGAACTCCAGTTCCAGTACGATGGGTTGAAAAGCGCTCAAGGCATTATCACGGACGCCTCCAGGCGCCCGCTTCGCACTGTCACACCATGCAAGAACCGAACCTCCAATACCTTCCCGTCACCGGACCTGTGGCCCGCACCGGCGAGCCGCGACGCATGGCTTATTGGGACTGGGCCAGTGCTTCGGGCGACAGCCGTCATGTGGTGGTCTGCGTGCATGGTCTCTCGCGCCAGGGGCGCGACTTCGACACCCTGGCACGCGCCTTGGTCGAACGCTGCCGCGTGATCGCGGTCGACGTGACCGGGCGGGGCCACAGCGACTGGCTGGTCGATCCCATGGCCTACCAGGTGCCCACCTACGCGGCCGACCTGGCAGCCCTGCTGATGCATCTGCGGGCTGCGAACCCGAAGGCCGTGATCGACTGGGTCGGCACCAGCATGGGCGGTCTGATCGGCATGGCGATCGCGGCCCAGCCCGCCTTGGCGCCACGCCGCCTGGTGCTCAACGATGTGGGGCCAGCCATCCAGTGGGAGGCGCTGCAGCGCATCAGCACCTACCTGGGGCAGAACCCCTCGTTCGACAGCGAGCAGGCGGCCCTGGATTACCTGGCCTCGATTTCCACCGGCTTCGGCCCCCACACGCCAGCGCAATGGCGGGCGCTGTCCCTGCCGCTGCTGCGCGAGCGCGATGGGCGCTGGTGGCTTCACTACGACCCGGCCATCGCCATGCCGGTCAAGGCCTTGACCGGCATGGCCGACGAAGCACAAGCCCGGCAGATCGCCCGCGACGGCGAGGCCACCCTCTGGCAGCTGTACGACGCCATCACCGCGCCCACCCTGCTGCTGCGCGGCGGGCAGTCGGACTTGCTCTCCGAGGCCACCGCCACCGAGATGGGCCGGCGCGGTCCCAGGGCGCGCTGTGTGGTTTTTGACGGGGTGGGCCACGCGCCGACGCTGGTGGCCGATGATCAGGTGGCCGCCGTCCGGGACTTCCTCTGGTCCGACTGAGCGGTGGGTTGTTGAGCGATTCATGAAACGTGTGATTTCCCCGACCTCGTCCGAGGCCCCTCTCATCGAGCGCGCGCCGGCCGTGCCCTCGGCGATTGTGGCGGCCACTTCCGACAGCCTGCCCAAGCAGGCCAACGCACTGGCCCGCGCTCGCGCGTTCGCAGAACCCCTGCTGGGCAGCGAACAGCTCGACACCGGCGAGAACACCCTGGCGCACGCCGATGCCGTGGCCGGCGTGCTGCACGACATCGGCGGGTCCGAGGCGATGCAGGCGGCGGCGTATCTCGTGTACGCCTGCCAGCACCTGAACCGTCCGCAGGAGGTGATCGCCAAGGCGTTTGGCGACAACTTCGCGGCGCTGGCGCTGGAGACTACCAAGCTGGTGCAGTTGCAGCGGCAGGCCCGGATCAAGTCGGCCGAGGTGCTGGCGAAGAAGGAGGAGGAACGCCAGGCGGCGCAGGAGCAGGCCCTGCCCGTGGCCACGCCCGGCAAGGCGCCGGTGTCCGAGCTGGCCGCGAGCCAGACCGAGAACGTGCGCAAGATGCTGCTGGCCTTCTCGCGCGACTTGCGCGTGGTCATGCTGCGCCTGGCGTCCCGGCTGCAGACCCTGCGCTACTTCGCCGCCTGCAAGGGCGAGCCTGGCGACGCGCTCGCCAGCGAGTCGCTGCACGTCTTCGCGCCGCTGGCCAACCGCCTGGGCATCTGGCAGATCAAATGGGAAATGGAGGACCTGGCCTTCCGTTTCCTGGAGCCGCAGACTTACAAGCACGTGGCCCGGCTGCTGGACGAGAAACGGGCCGAGCGCGAAGCCCATGTGGAGCAGGTGCGCCAGCAGCTCGAGGCCGAGCTGCAGCGCCAGGGCGTGGCCGCTTCCGTGCAGGGACGGCCCAAGCACATCTACAGCATCGTCAAGAAGATGCGCGGCAAGTCGCTGGACTTCGACCAGGTGTTCGACATCCGCGCGCTGCGCGTGATCGTGCCCGGCCGCGACGATTGCTACACCGCGCTGGCCCATGTGCACGCGAACTACGTGCCCGTGGCCGACGAGTTTGACGACTACATCGCCAAACCCAAGCCCAACGGCTACCAGTCGCTGCACACGGTGGTGCGCGATGAACAGGGCCGTGCCTTCGAGATCCAGATCCGCACCCAGGCCATGCACGACCATGCCGAACACGGCGTGGCCGCGCACTGGGCGTACAAGGAGGCGGGTGCCAAGGGTTATGCCGGCGTCTCGGCCAGTTCGGAATACGACGCCAAGATCGCGGTGCTGCGCCAGCTGCTGGCCTGGGAGCGCGACCTGAGCGGCACCGCGCAGGGGCTGTTCGACGATCGCATCTACGTGCTCACGCCCGATGCGGCCATCGTCGAATTGCCCCAGGGTGCCACGGCGGTGGACTTCGCCTACAGCGTGCACACCGACCTGGGTCATCGCTGCCGGGGCGCGCGCGTCGATGGCGCCATGGTCACGCTCAACACGCCTCTGCAGAACGGGCAGACGGTGGAGATCACCGCCGCGAAAGAAGGCGGGCCGTCGCGCGACTGGCTCAATGCCGAACTGGGCTACCTCGTCAGCCACCGGGCCAAGAGCAAGGTGCGCGCGTGGTTCAACGCGCAGGCCATGGAGGAGACCATGGCGCGCGGGCGCGAGGCGGTGGAAAAACTGCTGCAGCGCGAGGGCAAGACCGCGCTGAAGTTTGACGACCTTGCCGTGTCCATGGGCCTGGCTTCCGCGCAGGAGCTCTTCGAGCAGGTGGGCAAGGACGAACTGTCGCTGCGGGCCATCGAGACGCACCTGCGCCCGCCCGAGCCCGAGGCGCCTTCCGACATTCCCGTGTGGCTCAAGAAGCCGCGCAAGTCCTCCAGCCAGCCCAGCGGCGGGGTGCTGGTGGTCGGGGTGGATTCGCTCATGACGCAGCTGGCCAAGTGCTGCAAGCCGGCGCCGCCGGACGACATTGGCGGTTTCGTGACGCGCGGCAAGGGCGTGAGCATCCACCGAGCCGATTGCAGCGATTTCGCCCACCTGCAGCGCAAGAACCCGGACCGCGTGATCGAGGTGCAGTGGAGCGGTCAGGTCGCCCCGGATCGGGATGGCCGTGCGGCCGTGTACCCGGTGGACGTGGCCATCGAGGCGCAGGACCGCCAGGGCCTGCTGCGCGACATTTCCGACGTGTTCGCCCGCGAGAAGATGAACGTGATCGGGGTGCAGACCCAGTCGGTCAAGGACGTGGCCTGGATGACTTTCACCATCGAGGTGTCGGACGCCCGGCAGGTGCTGCGGGCCATGTCCGTGGTGGGCGATGTGCCGGGTGTGCGCGTGGTGCGCCGCAAATGATGTGGCGGGGCGGCCAGAAGTGCCCCGGAACACTGCTATACTGCGAGGCTTCGAATCGTTTGTAGGCGCGTAGCTCAGCTGGTTAGAGCACCACCTTGACATGGTGGGGGTCGTTGGTTCGAGTCCAATCGCGCCTACCAAACTTCTTCGGGGTCAACCAGGCCCCGGAAACAGAAAGCAGACTCCGCAGTCTGCTTTTTTTTCGTCTGTTCGGCGCCAGGGCATCGGCGGACGCTGTCTCGCAAGGCTCCCCGCACAGGGAAAACCCATGCTTGCGGCCCAGGGGCGGGTTTTTAGAATGTGCCGTATCCTTCCCGCAGACGACGGGCCTTGTTCGCCCGTCCCTTCCTGAAAGTTCCGCAGTGCAAAAATCCAAGGCCGGTAGCGGCAGCGAACGTGCGCCCGCCGTGCGTGTGATCAAGAAGTACCCGAACCGGCGTCTCTACGACACCGACACCTCGTCGTACATCACGCTGGCCGAAGTGAAGTCGCTGGTCATGGACAACGAGCCCTTCGTGGTTCGGGACGCCAAGACCAACGACGACCTCACGCGCAGCATCCTGCTGCAGATCATCCTGGAAGAAGAGACGGCGGGCGTGCCGATCTTCACCGAGCAGGTGCTGGCCAACATCATCCGGTTCTATGGCCATGCCATGCAGGATTTCATGGGCGCCTACCTCGAAAAGAATGTCCAGATCTTCATGGATCTGCAGCACAAGATGGCCGAGCAGTCCACGGGCGTCAACCCGGAAGCCTGGAAGCAGTTCATGAACGTGCAGTCGCCCATGATGCAGGGCATGATGGGCACCTACCTGGAGCAGTCGCGCACGGCCTTCACGCAGATGCAGGAGCAGATGCAGAAGAACAGCGAGCAGATGCTGGCGGCGCTGGGGCTCAAGCGCTGAGTCTCGCCATTTTTGCTGCCAGCCGCAGCGCGTCGTGGGCTGCCGCGCCCGCCGCCGTGTTGTCGAAGATGCACCAGACTTGGGTGGTCGCTGGCCAGTTCAACAGCTCCCACGCCCTGGCCTCAAGCCAGCTGTCGTCGTATGCCGACCAATACATGCGTGGCGAACCGTGCCAGCGGCAGTAGACGACGGCACCCTGACCGTCTCCGCGCTCGCCGAGCCAGCCGCCTGGCTCCCCGGCGCCGGCAGGTTTGGGCGGATCGGCGACCACGCGACCGATGCGCTGCTCCACCAGCAAGCGCTCGGCTGCCGCCGTGAACCAGGTGGGATGCCTTGGTTCGCAGACGACGGCGCCCGGGTATTCCGCGCGCACCGAGCGAAAGAAGTCGCGTGCGACCTCGGGATCGAATCTCAACGACGGCGGCAGTTGCACCAGCAACACCGCCAGGCGCTCGCCGAGTCCCGCCAGCGACGAAACGAAGGTGCCCACTTCCCCTGGTGGAACCTTCAGCCGCGCCACGTGTGTGAAAGCCTTGGGCAGCTTCACTGAGAAGCGGAAACCTGTCGGTGTCTGCATCGCCCAGCGCTCGAAGGTGTCCGCGCGGTGGGTGCGGCTGAAGGTGGTGTTGATTTCCGTGCAGCCCAGCACCCGTGCATAGCGCTCCAGCAGCGCTCCGTCGCCCGGAAATGCCTCGGCCACCGCTCGCGGCAGGCCCCAGCCTGCGGTGCCGATGTGAAGGGAAGGTGTGGTCCGTGTCATGCCGCTCGTGTGCGGCAATCCGCGTGCCGCTGCCTGCGAGGGGCCAAGGAATGTGCTGCCAGCCAAATCGACGCGCCGCCTTACAATACTGGACCACGCTCTTCAGCCAGGTAGCCCGGCGGAATTCAAATGGAAACAATGACTTACGACACCGCCCCCGCCGCCAAAACACCCAAAGTCGGGTTCGTCAGCCTGGGTTGCCCCAAGGCGCTGACCGACTCCGAACTGATCCTCACGCAACTCAGCGCCGAGGGTTACCAAACCTCCAAGACCTTTGCCGGTGCCGATCTGGTGATCGTCAACACCTGCGGCTTCATTGACGACGCCGTTCGCGAGAGCCTGGACACCATTGGTGAAGCCCTGGCCGAGAACGGCAAGGTGATCGTCACCGGGTGCCTGGGCGCGCGCGAAGGCGAGGGCGGCGGCAACCTGGTGCGGCAGATGCACCCCAGCGTGCTTGCCGTGACCGGCCCGCATGCCACGCACGAGGTGATGACGGCGGTGCACGAGCACCTGCCCAAGCCGCACGACCCCTTCGTGGATCTGGTGCCGCCGCAGGGCATCAAGCTCACGCCGCGCCATTACGCCTACCTGAAGATCAGCGAGGGCTGCAACCACCGTTGCACGTTCTGCATCATCCCGTCCATGCGCGGCGACCTGGTGAGCCGACCGATCGGCGACGTGCTGACCGAAGCGCGCAAGCTGTTCGAGTCTGGTGTGAAGGAGCTGTTGGTGGTGAGCCAGGACACCTCGGCCTATGGCGTCGACGTGAAGTACCGCACCGGCTTCTGGGATGGCAAGCCGGTGAAGACGCGCATGTTCGATCTCGTGCGTTCGCTGGGTGAACTGGCCCAGGGCTATGGCGCCTGGGTGCGGCTGCACTATGTGTACCCGTATCCGCACGTGGATGAGATCATTTCGCTGATGGCCGACGGCCTGTGCCTGCCTTACCTGGACGTCCCGTTGCAGCACAGCCATCCGGACGTGCTGCGCCGCATGAAGCGGCCGGCCAGTGGTGAGAAGAACCTGGAGCGCATCGCGCGCTGGCGCGAGCTCTGTCCGCAGATCGTGGTGCGCAGCACCTTCATTGCTGGCTTCCCTGGCGAGACCGAGGCCGAGTTCGACCACTTGCTGGAGTTCGTGCGCGAGGCGCGCATCGACCGCGCCGGCTGCTTCGCCTATTCGCCGGTGCCGGGTGCCACGGCCAACGAGCTGCCTGACGCCGTGCCCGATGCCGTGCGGGAAGAACGCAGGGCGCGCTTCATGGCGGTGGCCGAGGCCGTGTCGGCCGAGAAGCTGCAGCAGCGCGTGGGCGCGACCATGCAGGTGCTGGTGGACTCCGCGCCGGGCCTGGGCAAGAAGGGCGGCATCGGACGCAGCTACGCCGATGCGCCGGAGATCGATGGTGTGGTGCGGCTGCTGCCGCCAGAGAAGATCAGCAAGACCATGAAGGTCGGCGAATTCACCAAGGCCCGTGTGGTCGCGGCCCAGGGGCACGACCTGTTGGCGGTCCCGGTTTGACGGTGACTGCGATGGCCGGCCTGCCCATTCGCCGGTCACATCGGGTGCTTCAGAATGTGAAGCAACTCAACCGTATGCGCAAAGCCTGCTTGCAGGCTTTGCATCTTGATAAGGCAAAAGAAAAGGGCTTGCAAACATCACGTTTGCAAGCCCTTTATGATTGGTGCCCAGGAGAGGACTCGAACCTCCACGATGTTACTCGCTAGTACCTGAAACTAGTGCGTCTACCAATTCCGCCACCTGGGCTTTCAGGAAAACCAGAAGTATAGCAGAGAAAAAAAGCGATCCAAAAAGTGAACGAAAAAAACAGCCTGTTGGCCGAATATGAAGGTGTCGTTTCCGGACATCGCGATGGACACGGTTTTGTGATCCGCGACGATGGCCAGGCCGACATCTACCTGCCTTCCAACGAGATGCGCGCGGTGTTGCACAAGGACCGGGTCAAAGCCCGCATCGTGCGGCTGGACCGCAAGGGGCGTCCCGAAGGGCGCGTGACCGAAATCGTCGAACGTTCCGACTCCCCCATCATTGGGCGCCTGTTGCAGGAAAGCGGTGTGTGGCTCGTCGCCCCCGAGGACAAGCGTTACGGGCAGGACGTGCTGATCCCCAAGGGCGCCACCGGATCGGCCAAGCCCGGCCAGGTGGTGGTGGTGCAACTGACGGAGCCGCCGGCGCTGTACGGCCAACCGGTGGGGCGCGTGAAGGAAGTGCTGGGTGAGATCGACGACCCCGGCATGGAGATCGAGATCGCGGTGCGCAAGTACGGCGTGCCGCACGAGTTTTCCGACGCCGCACTGGCCCAGGCGCGCGCGCTTCCGGACCACGTGCGCGCCGCCGACCACAAGCACCGCGTCGACTTGCGCGACGTGCCGCTGGTGACGATCGACGGCGAAGACGCGCGCGACTTCGACGACGCCGTGTATTGCGAGCCGGCGAAGGTCGGCAAGGGCAAGGGTTGGCGCCTGCTGGTGGCGATTGCCGATGTGAGCCACTACGTGGAGACCGGTTCACCCATCGACATCGATGCCTATGACCGCGCCACCTCGGTCTATTTCCCGCGCCGTGTGATTCCCATGCTGCCGGAGAAGCTCTCCAACGGCCTGTGCTCGCTGAACCCCGGTGTCGAACGCCTGTGCATGGTGTGCGACATGCTGGTCAACGCCAAAGGCGAGGTGCATGCCTACCAGTTCTACCCGGCGGTGATGTTCAGCCACGCGCGTTTCACCTACACCGAGGTGGCCGCGATTCTGCAGAACACCCGGGGGCCGGAGGCCGCGCAGCGCAAGGCGCTGGTGCCTTATCTGCTCAATCTGCACGACGTGTACCGCGCGCTGCTGATGGCGCGCGGCGAACGCGGCGCTGTGGATTTCGAAACCACCGAGACGCAGATCGTCTGCGACGAGTCGGGCCGCATCGAGAAGATCGTGCCGCGCACGCGCAACGACGCGCACAAGCTGATCGAGGAGGCCATGCTCGCGGCCAACGTGTGCTCGGCCGATTTCATCCAGGAGGGCAAGCACCCCGGTCTGTACCGCGTGCACGAAGGCCCCACGCCGGAGAAGCAGGAAATCCTGCGCAACTACCTCAAGGCCATGGGTGTGTCGCAGACGATCGGCGACAACCCCAAGCCGGGCGATTTCCAGGCAATCGCCAACGCGACCAAGGACCGCCCCGAGGCCCAGCAGATCCACACCATGCTGTTGCGTTCCATGCAGCAGGCGATCTACACGCCCATCAACAGCGGCCACTTTGGTCTTGCGTTCGAGGCCTACACGCACTTCACGAGCCCGATCCGGCGCTACCCCGACCTGCTGGTGCACCGCGTGATCAAGGCCATCCTGGCGCGCAAGCGCTACGAACTGCCGAACCTGCCCACGCCAGGCGAGGCGCACGCCAAGTTGAGCAAGCGGCTGGCGAGCCGTGTGAAGCCCCCGGTGGCGGGCGAGGTGGTGAAGAAACCGTCGGCCGACACGCTGGCCTGGCAAGCCGCAGGCTTGCACTGCAGCGCCAACGAGCGCCGCGCCGACGAGGCCAGCCGCGATGTGGAGGCCTGGCTCAAGTGCAAGTACATGCGCGAACACCTGGGGGAAGAGTTCAGCGGCGTGGTGACCGCGGTCACGAGCTTCGGCCTCTTTGTCACGCTCGATGCGATGTACGTCGAGGGGCTGGTGCACATCACCGAACTCGGCGGCGAGTACTTCCGGTTCGACGAGGCGCGCCAGGAACTGCGTGGCGAGCGCACCGGCATTCGCTATGCATTGGGCACCCGGGTGCAGGTGCAGGTGAGCCGGGTGGATCTGGACGGTCGGCGCATCGACTTCCGGCTGGTCAGCGGTGACGACGATCTCGTGTTGCGGGCCATGCGCGACAAGACCGGTTTGCCTTCCTCGCCCGACCATCCGGCACCGCCCGCCCGGGGGGGCAAGTCGCGCCGCAACCGGAGCGAGGGCGCGCCGCAGGGGCGCCAGGCGCCCGCCATGGACGTCAAGGCCGCCGTGCGCAAGGCGGCGGGAAAGAAGGGCGAGCGGGGCGGTGCCCGCAGCACCGCGAGCCAATCTCGCAAGAGCCGGCGCTGAACCGGTCGTCATCGGACTTCGACATGCCCAACTCTGCCGCCCTGACCAAAAGCCCCGCGGCCAAGCCCGCCAAGGCCACCGTGGTGCGTCGGCGCGAGCCGGCGGCCGTGCCCACCGACCGGGCCTTGCGCATCGGCGTCTCGGCGCGCCTGCTGCACCAGGCGCCTCAGGAGCTGGGTTTCCGGAACAAGATTCTGCAGTACATCGAACAGTCGCTGGCCCACTGGATCATGGAACACGGGGCGGTGGCCTTCATGGTGCCGGCCGTGGCGCACGACAGCAAACACGCGGCGCGCCACCTCAAGGTGGAGCAGGTGGTGCAGGAGCTGGATGCCCTGGTGCTGCAAGGCGGCGCAGACGTGGCGCCTCAGAGTTACGGGCAGACCCCGATGGACCCGCGTTGGCAGGGCGATGTGGTGCGCGACCGCTATGAGCTGGCCTTGTTGCGCACCTTTCTCGCACAGAAGAAGCCGGTGCTGGGCGTCTGTCGAGGCGCGCAACTGCTCAACGTGGCCTTCGGCGGGACGCTGTATCAGGACATCCCGACGCAATGCCCGGCGGCCCATGCCCACGTGGACACCGATCTGTACGACCAACTGGAGCACGACGTGACCTTTCTCCAGGGCACGGCACTGACCAAGCTGTACCCGAATGCCTCGCAGCTGCGGGTGACCAGCATCCACCACCAGGCTGTGGCAGAGCTGGGCAAGGGGGTGGTGGTGGAGGCCGTGTCCACGCTGGACGGCATGGTCGAGGCCATTCGCTGGACCGGCGGGACCTATGCGCGCGGCGTGCAATGGCATCCCGAGTTCCACCATGGGCGCGATGCGCTGGCCGACAGCTCGCCCATCATGCTGGACTTTCTGGAGGCCTCGCGGGCTGCCGCGTTGGAGCGGTTGGCCAGCGGGCACGAACCCGATCCGCGCACGCCGCGGGCGCCCTTGCGATTGGGCGCCTGAGCCTACACTCTGTCCTCTCCGTCCTCCGCTGCTCTCACGCCATGCGCATTGTTTTCTTCCTGCTCGAAACCTTCTTCTTCTTCCTCGTGGCGGCGGCGCTGTTGAGGGCGTGGATGAACCACCTGCGCATCAACATGTCGGGCCAGCCGGGGCGTTTCGCGATCGCGGTGACCGACTGGCTGGTGGCTCCCCTGCGCCGGGTGCTGCCACGCTCGCTCGCGCAGAGCCGCATCGACTGGGGCAGCCTCGGTGCCGCCGTGCTGCTTTCGCTGGCGTTCGGCGTCTTGTGGTGGTTGCTGGCGGCGAGCCTGTCTGCGGCGCCCGGCTCGGCCGCCGGAGTGGTGACGATCGTCTTCACCATGGCGGTGCGACTGCTGGTGCGCACCTTGCTGCAGGGCTTGATGATCCTGCTGATCGGCTACGCCATCCTGTCGTGGGTGCAGCCGCAATCGCCGGTGATGGGCACGCTCGACCGCCTGTGCGCGCCCATCCTGCGCCCGGTGCGCCGGGTCGTGCCCTTGATCGGCGGGGTGGACCTGTCGGTGCTGGTGGTGATCATCCTGCTGCAGGTCGGCCTGATGCTGCTGGGCTGATCGGGCGTTCAGCCCGGCGGCCGCGCCCGCGCCGCCAAGCGTCCTGCCGTGAGCCCAAGGGCAGCGCCATCGTCCCAGTGGTCGGCCAGCCAGCCGTGCAGATGCACGGCCGCAGCGACCCTGTCCCGCACCCCTTCGCCTGAAAGCCCGGCGCGCGCGATCGCGCTGCCGATCATGCCGGCGAGCACATCGCCTGTGCCGGCGGTGGCCAGGGCGGCGTTTCCGCTGGCGTTGATGAGCGGCACGTCCCCGGGCGAGGCCAACACCGAGCCCGAGCCCTTGAGCACGCACAACGCGCCGAAGCGATCGGCCAGCGCCTGCGCAGCCTTCAATCGATGGGCCATGACCTCGGAGGTCGTGGTGCCCAGCAGGCGCGCGGCTTCCAGGGGATGCGGGGTGAGCACCGTTGTCCAGCCCCTGCCGTGGCGGTGGCCGAGCAGGGTTTGCAGCGCGGTGTCGGCGGCGATGGCATTGAGCGCGTCGGCGTCGAGCACCAGCGTTCGGGCGGCCGAGAGCACGCGCGGCAGCAGCGCAGCCACCGAAGCACCGCCGCCGCAACCGCACACGACACTCGCGGTTTCGAGGGCGCCGGGCTCCAGCAGCCGCTGCGGACGGCGGAACATGAGTTCGGGGCAGGCGGGGTCCCAAGGCGTCGGGCTGTTTGCATCACCTTCTAGCAGACCGACGAACACGCGGCCCGCGCCGGCATGCAGCGCGGCCCGGGCAGCGAGCACGGCGGCACCGGTCATGCCCGCGCCCTGCACGGCGATGCCTTGGCCGCCGAGCACCAGCACGTCGCCGAAGCTGCCCTTGTGACTGGCATGGGGCCGTGCGCCTGTCGTCTGTGGCTGCCCGGCCAGCCAGGCGGTCACAGGCACGGCAGTCGCTGGCGGCGCACCCAGCTCGTCGAACCAGACGCTGCCGGCGGCATCGCGTCCGGCACCGGTGAACAAACCGGGTTTCAGGGTGAGCAGCGACAGCGTGTGGCGCGGCCCCGGCGGTGCCAGGGAAGGGGTGTTCAGGGTCGCCAGGACGCCCGTGTCGGCGTCCAGCCCACTGGGGACATCGACGCAGAGCACGGTCTGGACGCAGGAGCGAAGCAGGTCCAGCCATGGGGCGAGAGGTCCCTCCAACGCCCTTTGTGGGCCGATGCCGAACAGAGCATCGATGGCGAGATCGAAGCGCGCCGGCGGCCCGTCGCCGAACGGCACACCGGCGGCGCGCGCGGCCTGCAGGGCCTGGCGGGCGTCGGTTGGCATCCGGGCCTCATCCTGCACCGCATGCGTCACCACCACTTCGGGAAAGCCGCCCCGTTCCTGCGCCCACTGGTGGAGGTGGGTGGCTGCGACCAGGCCGTCGCCCCCGTTGTTGCCGGGCCCGCAGGCCACCCAGATGCACCGCGCGTGCGGTTGCAGGGCCCGCGCCAGCCGCGCGACCGCCAGGCCGGCGCGCGACATCAAGGTGTGGTGGGGGAGGGTGGATGCGGCCTGCTGTTCGATCTGCCGCGTGGCGGCGCTGCCGTACAAGGCAGCGCGGCCGGTGCCGGACGCTGGGTGCAGGCCGGTGCCTGTGTTGAAGCTGCGCGTGTCCAAGGTCTCGCTCCTCTCAAGGAATGGGCGCATTTCAACATGTTTGCGCGCAGGCGCTGACCGCCCGCGGATCGTCTCAGAGACCGAATCGCTGGGGCGTGCTGCCGCTGATGTCGATCTCGGCTGAACGCCCTGACAGCTGATCGGCCAGCGCCCGGGCGGTGCCGCAGGCCATGGCCCAGCCCGCGCCGCCGTGGCCCAGGTTCAGCCACACGCCGGGTTGGCGTGTGGCGCCCAGCACCGGAGGGCCATCGGGCAGTGTCGCCTGGGCGCCTTGCCATTCCTGCACGCTGCCCCGGGGGCCGCCCAGACGCACGGCACCGGGAAACCAGTCCGCCAGCACGCCGTAGAGCCGTTTCAGCGTGGCTTTGGAGGGCTGGCCGGGCGTGGCGCCGAACTCACTGCCGCCGGCCACGCGAATGCGCTGGCCCAGCCGGGCGATCGAGATGCCATGACCCGCGTCCAGCACCGCCGACTGCGGGGCGTCCAGCGGCTCACGCACCGCAGCACTGAGCGAGTGGCTGTAGACGGGCTGCAAAGGCAGGCGCAGCCCGAGTGGGTGCAGCAGGCGCGCGCTGTGCACCCCTGCGCACACCACCACCGCGTCGAACCGTTGCGCGCCGTTGGCGTCCGGGGTGCCCGCGCTCGAGAGCCGCAGGTTCACGCCACCCGTGGGGCCCAGGGTTTCGATGGCGTCCACCGACGTGCTGAACACGAAGCGGCAACCGAGTTGCTGGGCCTCGGCGCGGATCGACAGCGCGAATTCCCGGCAATTGGCGGCGGCTTCCCCGCCCAGTTCGACCGCACCGTGCAACGGCGTTTCAGGATTCAGGGCGGGTTCGAGCGCGCGGGCCTGATCGGCCGAGAGTTCGCGGCAGGCGATCCCGAGGTCCTTCATCTGTTGCAGGGCGGGCTGGGCTTGCTCCGCCTCCCGCGCGTGGCGCCAGAGCACCAGCATGCCCTGGCTGCGGTCGTGGTCGAGATCCCGTTCCTCGGTGATTTCCAGCAGGCGCTGCTGGCTGTACTGCACCCATTGGTGCATCTGCCGGTGGTGTTCGGCCTGGCGCGGGCCTTGGCCCGCCTGCAGCCAGCGCCAGATCCAGCGCCACTCTCCGCCGCGGGGGAACCGGGCCAGTTTCAATCCTCCCGGGCGCGAGACCCAGGGCATGCGCAGGCTGCGTTCGGGCCGATTCCAGGCGGCCGTCCAACCCGCGGCGACGAGCGCACCGCTGGCGAAGCTGGCTTCTTCGGCCACGGTGCTGCGGCGCTCGAACACCGTGACTTCATGGCCGTCGCGCGTCAGTTCGAACGCGGTTGTGGTGCCGATCACACCCGCGCCCACCACCGCGATCCTCAAGATGCGCCCCCGACGGGTGCAGAGGGTGCCCCTGGGTGGGAAGGGGGTGGGCAATCGACGGTCAACGGGACATCGGGCATGGGTCGTGGCGCAGAAACACCCCGGACGCGGTTCCGTTCGGAGCGCGGTCCAGAGAGCGAAAGGAGGACGGGATCGGTCGGGCTGCTATAATCGATGGGCTTTGCAGATGGCTGACTCGAACACCGTTCTTGCCGCCTTTGCAGGGCGAAATCGCAAACCAGCCCAACCGGGTGTTGCCTGAAGCACCAGGACCGTCAGCGGTCCGTTCAATGCACAGGTGATCGGGGCTGGATTTTAGACTCAACCTCTGGAAAGTTAACTCATGTCTATCTCCATGCGCGAAATGCTGGAAGCCGGTGTCCACTTTGGCCACCAGACCCGCTTCTGGAACCCCAAGATGGCACCGTACATCTTCGGCCATCGCAACAAAATCCACATCGTCAACCTCGAAAAGACGCTGCCCCTGTTCGAAGAGGCTGCCAAGTTCGTGCGCCAGCTCTCCGCCAACCGCGGCACCATCCTGATGGTGGGCACCAAGCGCCAGTCGCGCGACATCGTGGCCCAGGAAGCCCGCCGCGCCGGCGTGCCTTTCGTGGACCAGCGCTGGCTGGGCGGCATGCTGACCAACTTCAAGACGGTCAAGACCTCCATCAAGCGCCTGAAGGACATGCAAGCCCAGAAGGAAGCTGGCCTGGACAGCATGACCAAGAAAGAGCAGCTGATGTTTGCTCGCGAAATGGAAAAGCTCGAGAAGGACATCGGCGGCATTCAGGACATGAACGCGCTGCCCGATGCCATCTTCGTCATCGACGTGGGCTTCCACAAGATCGCCGTGCTCGAAGCCCAGAAGCTGGGCATCCCGCTGGTGGGCGTGGTCGACACCAACCACTCGCCCGTGGGCATTGACTACGTCATCCCCGGCAACGACGACTCGGCCCGTGCCGTGGCCCTGTATGCCCGTGGCATCGCCGACGCCATCATCGAAGGCCGCAGCAACGCGGTGAACGATGTCGTCAAGGCCGTGGCCGCCGAAGGCGCCGACGAGTTCGTGGAAGTCAAGGAAGACGCTTCCGCCTGAGCCCGACTCTTGCATGAAAGAGGGGCTCGTGTAGCCCCTTTTTCATAAGGCCACCCGATCATTGAAACAGACCGTTCTGCCCGCTGGGGCACAACGGCGAACGGAGAAACTGAAATGGCAATTACCGCAAGCATGGTCGCCGAACTGCGCGCCAAGACCGACGCACCCATGATGGAGTGCAAGAAAGCCCTGACCGAAGCCGATGGCGACATGGCCAAGGCGGAAGAACTGCTGCGCGTCAAGCTCGGCACCAAGGCCGGCAAGGCCGCCAGCCGCGTCACCGCCGAAGGCGTCGTGGCCAGCTCCATCAACGGCACCACCGGTGCCCTGATCGAAGTCAACTGCGAAACCGACTTCGTCACCAAGAACGACAGCTTCCTGGCGCTGGCCAATGCGGCCGCCCAGCTGGTGGCGGCACACAACCCTGCCGACCTGGAAGCCCTGGGCGCGCTGCCTTACAGCCAGGACGGCTTCGGCCCCACGCTGGAAGACGTGCGCAAGGGCCTGATCGGCAAGATCGGCGAAAACATGTCGTTCCGCCGCTTCAAGCACTGGGCCAACGGTGGCCAGCTCGCTGGTTACCTGCACGGCACCCGCATCGGCGTGGTGGTGGAGTTCGAAGGCGATGCCGTGGCGGCCAAGGACGTCGCCATGCACGTGGCCGCGATGAAGCCGGTGTCGCTGACCTCGGCCGACGTGCCTGCGGAGCTGATCGAGCGCGAGCGTTCGGTGGCCGCCGCCAAGGCTGCCGAATCGGGCAAGCCTGCCGACATCGTCGCCAAGATGGTGGAAGGCTCGGTGCAGAAGTACCTCAAGGAAGTGTCGCTGTTCGACCAGGTCTTCGTGAAAGCCGCCGACGGCAAGCAGACCGTGGGCGCGATGCTCAAGGCCGCTGGCACCAACGTGAAGGGCTTCACCCTGTTCGTGGTGGGCGAAGGCATCGAGAAGAAGGTCGACGACTTCGCGGCGGAAGTGGCCGCGCAAGTGGCTGCCGCCAAGGGCGCCTGATCCTGCCGAGACTGGACGAGACAACGGGCCGCAAGGCCCGTTGTGCCGTATGGGGCTTATTTACGCCCCGAAGCGGCAGGTGAATGCGGGCTCCTCGCTACACTTGCCGGTTGAATCTTTGTTTATCGATTTCCTGAAAGTTGCCTCATGCCAGCCTACAAACGGATTCTGTTGAAACTGTCGGGAGAGGCCCTCATGGGCGATGACGCTTTCGGCATCAACCGAGCCACCATCGTGCGCATGGTGGAAGAAATCGCCGAAGTCACCCGCCTGGGCGTCCAGGTGGCCATCGTCATCGGTGGAGGCAACATCTTCCGCGGCGTGGCCGGGGGTTCTGTCGGCATGGACCGCGCCACCGCCGACTACATGGGCATGCTTGCCACCGTGATGAATTCGCTCGCCCTCGCTGACACCATGGACAAGGCCGGTCTGGTCGCCCGCGTGATGTCGGCCATTGCCATCGAGCAGGTGGTCGAGCCCTACGTCCGCCCCAAGGCCTTGCAGTACCTCGAAGAGGGCAAGGTTGTGGTCTTCGCCGCCGGCACCGGCAACCCCTTCTTCACCACCGACACGGCCGCTGCACTGCGCGGAGCCGAGATCGGCGCCGAGATCGTGCTCAAGGCCACCAAGGTCGATGGCGTCTACACCGCCGATCCGAACAAGGACCCCAGCGCCACGCGCTACACCACCATTTCTTTCGACGAGGCCATGAGCAAGAACCTGCAGGTGATGGACGCCACCGCATTTGCCCTGTGCCGCGACCAGAAATTGCCCGTGAAGGTGTTCTCGATCTTCAAGCCCGGCGCGCTGCGCAAGGTGGTGCTGGGGGGCGATGAGGGCACGCTGGTTCACGTCTGATGCCCACACGGCATTCCATTTCCTGCTGCATTGAGGAGTTTTCATGAGCACCGACGACATCCGCAAAACCGCTGAGCACAAGATGCTTCAATCGGTGGAAGCGCTCAAGAACAGTTTGAGCAAGGTCCGCACCGGCCGGCCCAACCCCGCCTTGCTGGACACCGTGCACGTGGAGTATTACGGTTCCATGCTGCCGCTGTCCCAGGTCGCCAACCTGACGTTGCTCGACGCGCGCACCATCGGCGTGGCGCCGTGGGAAAAAGGCATGGGCGCCAAGATCGAGAAGGCCATCCGCGAGTCGGATCTGGGCCTGAATCCTTCCAGCCAGGGCGACCTGATCCGCGTCCCCATGCCTCCCATGACCGAGGAGCGCCGCAAGGAGCTCACGAAGGTGGTCCGGGGTGAAGGCGAAGCCGCCAAGATCGCGGTGCGCAACCTCCGGCGTGACGCGAACGAATCGGTGAAGAAGCTGGTCAAGGAAAAGCTGGCGTCCGAAGACGACGACCGCCGCTCGCAGGAAGACATCCAGAAGCTCACCGACCGCATGATTGCCGAGGTGGACCGGCTGGTGGCGTCCAAAGAGCAGGACATCATGGCGGTCTGATCCGCCCCTTCCATCGATCCTGGCCATGGCATCTGCTGCAACTCCCCCCTCCTTGCCGGCGAAACTGCCTGGCCATGTGGCCATCGTCATGGACGGCAATGGCCGCTGGGCGCAGAAGCGCTGGCTGCCGCGCGCGGCCGGGCACAAGCAGGGCGTGGACGCGCTGCGTGGGGTGGTCAAGGCGTGCATCGAGCGAGGCGTGCCCGTGCTCTCCGTGTTCGCGTTCTCGTCCGAAAACTGGAACCGCCCGGTGGAAGAGGTCTCGGGCCTCATGGATTTGCTCGCCATGGCGTTGTCGCGCGAGGTGCCCAGCCTGAAAAAGAGTGGCGTGCAACTGCATTTCCCAGGCAACCGGGAAGGTCTGTCGACGCGGGTGGTGCAAGGCCTGGAGGCGGCCGAGCGCGAGACCGCGCACAACCACACCCTGGTCTTGAACGTGTGCTTCAACTACGGGGGGCGCTGGGATATCGCCCAGGCCGCCCGGCGCCTTGCCCAGCAAGGCGTGGAGATCACCGAGCAAAGCCTGTCAGGTGCGATGGCGCTGGCCCACGTGGACGACCCGGATCTGTTGATCCGCACCGGTGGTGAGCTGCGCATCAGCAACTTCCTTCTCTGGCAGTCGGCCTACACGGAACTGCTGTTCACCGACTGCCTCTGGCCCGATTTCGATGCGGCCGAACTGGACCGCGCATTGGCCGAATTCGCCCGGCGCGAGCGCCGCTTCGGCCAGACCGCCGAGCAACGGGCCGAGGTCGAGCCCGAGGCGGTCGCGGTGGGCCAGCGACATGCTTAAGCAGCGCATCATCACTGCCCTGCTGCTGCTGGCCGTTCTGCTGCCCGCGCTGTTTTACCCCTCGATCGAGCCTTTTGCCGCCCTGACCCTGCTGCTGATCGTGGCGGGCGGCTGGGAATGGGCGCGCCTCAACGGCTGTGGCTCTTCGCTCTCGCTGGGCCTGGGCCTGGGTCTGGGTGTCCTGATGGCGGTGGTCTGGTGGGCGGGTGGCCTGAGCCTGTCGCTGCGCCCGCTCTGGCTGGCCGTGGGGGCCGCCTGGGTATTGCTCGCTGTCGTGATGCTCGGCCGTGGCGTGAGAGGCTGGAGCGCCTGGCCCGTCGGCCTGCGCCTCTGGGTGGGGCTGGCACTCATCGCCTGTGCCTGGCTGGCCATGGTGCACGCGCGCCTGGAAGGTCTGGGCTTTCTGCTCTCCGTGCTGCTGCTGGTCTGGACGGCCGACATCGCCGCCTATTTTGGTGGCAAGGCCCTGGGGCGGCGCAAGCTGGCGCCCACCATCAGCCCGGGCAAGAGCTGGGAAGGCGCCATCAGTGGGTTGTTGGGGGTCTTTGTGCTGGCGGCTTGCTGGGTCTGGGCCGATGCGCAGGGCACGAGCCTGTATGCGCGGCTCTGGGCTCTGGGGCCGGCGCTGGCGGTGCTGTCGCTGGTGTTTCTCGTCACCATGAGCGTGGTCGGTGATCTGGTGGAGTCGCTGGTCAAGCGCAGTGCCGGTGCCAAGGATTCCAGCCAGCTGCTCCCCGGCCATGGCGGCGTGCTCGATCGCGTCGACGCCTTGCTGCCCGTGTTGCCACTGGCCATGATGCTTATCACCGTCTGATTGCCATGACCCGTCCCCAAGCCATCACCATTCTGGGCTCCACAGGCTCGATCGGGGTCAGCACGCTGGACGTGATCGCCCGCCATCCGGAGCGCTACACCGTGTTTGCGCTGACCGCCGCCACGCAGGTGGAGGCCCTCCTGGCGCAATGCCAGCGCTTTGCTCCCCGCTACGCCGTCATGGCCAGCCCGGCGCATGCGCAGCAACTGGCCGGCCGCGTGCGCGAGCTCGGCCTGTCGGTCGAGGTGCTGTCGGGCGCGCAGGCCTTGTGCGACGTGAGCCGCGATCCGGAGGTGGATGCCGTGATGGCCGCCATCGTCGGGGCCGCCGGCCTTTCGCCCAGCCTGGCGGCCGCGCAGGCGGGCAAGAAGCTGCTGCTGGCGAACAAGGAGGCGCTGGTGGTCGGCGGCGAGCTGTTCATGCGGGCGGTGCGCGAAGGCGGTGCGACGCTGCTGCCCATCGACAGCGAACATTCGGCGGTCTTTCAATCGCTGCCCGAAGACCCCACGACCTGGTCGCGCCGGGTCGATAAGATCGTGCTCACGGCTTCCGGTGGTCCTTTCCGCACGCGCGATCCGCAGACCTTGCACGAGGTGACGCCGGAGCAGGCCTGTGCCCACCCCAACTGGGTGATGGGCCGCAAGATCTCGGTGGACTCGGCGACCATGATGAACAAGGCGCTGGAAGTCATCGAGGCCTGCTATCTGTTTGGATTGCCCGCTTCGCAGATCGAAGTGGTGATCCATCCGCAGAGCGTGATCCACTCGATGGTGCAGTACACCGACAGCTCCGTGGTGGCCCAGCTGGGTACCCCAGACATGCGCGGGCCCATCGCCTATGGCCTGTCCTGGCCGGAGCGCATCGTCTCCGGTGCGGCCGCACTCGACTTCGCTTCACTGGGGGCTCTGAGTTTCGAAAAGCCGGACGACCGGCGTTTTCCCGGTCTGCGCCTTGCCTGGGATGCCCTGGGCGGCCCGGCGGGCACGACGGCGGTGCTCAATGCCGCCAACGAGGTCGCCGTGGCGGCCTTTCTGGACCATCGGCTGCGGTTCGACCAGATTCACGTCGTCAACCATGCAACTTTGCAGGCCCTGACCCCCTCGAAGCCCCAGGGCCTGGACGACCTGATGGCGATCGACGCGGAAACGCGTGCCATCGCGCAAGTCCAGATCGACCGGCTGGCGGCTTGACGGTCCGGCGGCCGTCACCCCGTCCGTTCACTTTTCAAACGATTTCGCATGCTCACACTCGTTGCCTTCGTCGTGGCCCTCGGCCTGCTGATCGCCGTGCACGAGTACGGCCACTATCGGGTGGCTGTGGCCTGCGGCGTGAAGGTGCTGCGTTTTTCGGTCGGCTTCGGCAAACCGCTGCTGACCTGGCGCAAAAAGGGCAGTCCCACCGAGTTCGTGCTCTGCGCGTTGCCCCTGGGCGGTTATGTGCGCATGCTCGATGAGCGCGAGGCACCCGTCGACCCGGCCGAGCGCCATCTGGCCTTCAACACCCAGCCGCTGCGCTCTCGTGCCGCCATCGTCGCGGCCGGCCCCGCGGCGAACCTGCTGCTGGCGATCGCGATTTATGCCGTCGTCAACTGGACCGGCGTGGAAGAGCCCAAGCCGGTGCTGGCCAGTCCGGTGGCGGGTTCGATCGCCGAGCGTGCTGGCTTGCGCGGCGGTGAGTGGGTGGCGCAGACCGCCGCGGCCGGCGCCGAAGCCAGCGCGGTGGCGTCTTTCGAGGACCTGCGCTGGCGCCTGACGCAGGCCGCTCTGTCGAGCGAGGACTTGACCCTGTGGGTGTCGTCGCGCGAAGGTGATGCGACGCGCCCCGTGACGCTTCCCTTGAGCGAGCTGGACGTGCGGGAAGCCGACGCTGCGCTGTTCCAGCGCATCGGCATCACCAGCCCGTGGAGTGCGCCGGTGGTGGGCGAGGTCATGGAGGGTGGGGCGGCGGCCGCTGCCGGGCTGAGGGAAGGCGACATCGTGCGCAAGGTCAACGACCAGGCCCTGGGCGATGGGCAAAGCCTGCGGGCCCTGATCCGGGCGGCCGTCGGCCCGGCCGGGCAGCCCGTCGAGCAGCGCTGGGAGGTGCTGCGTGCAGGGCAGGCGGTGCATCTGGTGGTCCAACCCGTGCCCGAGCAGCAGGCTGGCATCTGGGTGGGGCGTGTCGGGGCGTACATCGGCGCCATGCCGGAGATGACGACCGTGCGCCACGGCGCGGTCGATGGCCTGGTCAACGGGGTTGTCCGGACCTGGGAGGTGTCCTGGCTGACGCTCAAGATGATGGGGCGGATGCTGATTGGTGAAGCATCGGTGAAGAACCTCAGCGGCCCGCTCACGATCGCGGACTACGCAGGCAAATCGGCCAGCCTCGGTATCACCTCTTACCTGCTGTTTCTCGCTCTGATCAGCGTGAGTCTAGGTGTGCTCAACCTGCTGCCGCTGCCGGTCCTCGATGGGGGGCACCTGATGTATTATCTTTGGGAGGGTGTCACTGGGCGCAGCGTGTCTGATGTCTGGATGGAGCGCCTGCAGCGAGGGGGTGTCGTGGTTCTCATGGCGCTCATGTCCGTCGCCTTGTTCAATGATGTGGCCCGCCTGGCTGGCTGAACGCTTCTTTTCCATGAAAATAAAATCCTTCGGACTTCGCGGCCTGACCCTTTCGGCGCTCGCGACGACCCTTCTTGCGGCCCTGCCTGCCTGGGCTGTCGACCCCTTCACCTTGCGCGACATCCGTGTCGAAGGCCTGCAGCGTGTCGAGCCCGGTACGGTGTTCGCCTCCTTGCCGTTTCGCATCGGTGACCAGTACAACGACGACAAGGGGTCGACCGCCATCCGTTCGCTGTTCGGCCTGGGCCTGTTCAGCGACGTGCGCCTGCAGGTCAATGGCGACGTGCTGGTGGTGATTGTCGAAGAGCGGCCGACGGTCGCGGACATCAGCTTCTCTGGCATCAAGGAGTTTGACGACACCGTGCTCAAGAAGGCCCTGCGCGACATCGGCCTGACCGATGGCCGGCCGTTCGACAAGGCGCTGGCGGATCGAGCCGAGCAGGAGCTCAAGCGCCAGTACATCAACCGCAGCATGTACGCCGCGCAGATCGTCACCACCGTGACCCCGAGCGAGCGCAACCGCGTCAACCTCAATTTCAGCGTGGTCGAAGGCGACGTGGCCAAGATCCGGGAAATCCGCATCGTCGGCAACCGCGCATTCTCGGAGTCGACGCTGCGCAACCTGTTCGACCTCGACACCGGTGGCTGGCTGAGCTGGTACACCAAGTCCGACCGCTATTCGCGCGCCAAGCTCAACGCGGACATCGAAACCCTGCGTTCTTACTACCTTACGCGCGGCTACCTCGAATTCCGCATCGACTCCACCCAGGTCGCGATCGCGCCGGACAAGGAGAGCATGTCCATCACCCTGAACATCACCGAAGGCGACCGCTACGTGGTCAAGTCGGTGGCGCTCGAGGGCGAGTACCTGGGACGGGAAGAGGAGTTCAAGTCGCTCGTGACGCTGCGCGCTGGCGAGGCCTACAACGCGGAAGACGAAAGCAGCACGGTGAAGGCCTTTACCGACTACTTCGGTGCCTTCGGTTATGCCTTCGCCCAGGTCGAGGCCAGCCGCGACATCGATCGGGTGAACAAACAGGTGGCCTTTGTGCTGCGGGCCCAGCCCGCGCGCCGCGTGTACGTGCGCCGCATCAACGTGGAAGGCAACAACCGCACCCGCGACGAAGTCATCCGCCGCGAGTTCCGCCAGCTGGAATCGGCCTGGTACGACAGCGATCGGATCCGCCTGTCGCGCGACCGGGTCGACCGGTTGGGCTTCTTCACATCCGTGGAGGTCGATACCCAGCCCGTGCCGGGCACGCCCGACCAGGTGGACATGACCATCACCGTGGCCGAAAAGCCCACCGGCAACCTGACGCTGGGTGCCGGCTACTCACAGGCCGACAAGCTCTCCATCATTGCCGGCATCCGCCAGGAAAACGTGTTCGGCTCGGGCAACTACCTGGGGGTGGACGTCAACACCAGCGATTACAACCGCCAGGTCGTGATCAGCACAGTGGACCCGTATTTCACGCCGGACGGTGTGTCGCGCAGCTTCGACGTCTACTACCGCACGACCCAGCCGTACACCGAGCAGGGCGGTGACTACCGGCTCATCACGCCGGGTGTGAGCGTGAAGTTTGGCGTGCCCTTCACCGAACAGGACACGGTGTTCTTCGGCATTGGCATCGAGCAGACCAAGATCGAACCCGGTACGGGGCTGCCACAGGCCTACCAGCAGTACTCGAACACATTCGGGGAAACCAGCTCCTCTGTGCCCCTGACCATCGGTTGGTCACGGGACGGTCGCGACAGCGCGCTGGTGCCGACCCAGGGCCGGTTGCAGCGCTTCAACACCGAGATCGGGGTGGGCGGCGATACCCGCTACCTCAAGGCCAACTACCAGATCCAGCAGTACATTCCGCTGACCAAGCAGTACACCCTCGCGTTCAACGGTGAGTTGGGCTATGGCAAGGGCCTGGGCGGCCGTCCGTTCCCGCTGTTCAAGAACTTCTACGGGGGTGGCCTGGGTTCGGTGCGCGGCTTCGACCAAGGCACCCTGGGTCCGACCTCGCCCATCATGTCGGGCGTTCAGGCCGGCGAGCTGGTCAACATCGGTGGCAATCGCAGCATGGCTTTCAGCGCCGAGTTCATTACGCCTTTCCCAGGTGCGGGCAATGACCGCACCCTGCGCATGTTCGGGTTCATCGACGTCGGCAACGTGTACGGTGAAAATGACACCCGAGCAAACGCCACCGATTTGCGCGCTTCCGTGGGTGTGGGCCTGAGCTGGATCTCGCCCGTCGGCCCCTTGCGCTTCGCCATCGCCAACCCTATCCGGAAATTCCCTGGCGATAGAATCCAGAAATTCCAGTTTCAGATCGGAACCTCCTTTTGATGAAGACTTTCTCCCGACTTTTCAACCGACGCCTCCTGCTGGCCGCTGGGCTGGGCCTGCTGGCCTTTGCTGCCATGGCGCAGGACTTCCGCATCGGCTTCGTGAACACCGACCGCATTTTCCGCGAGGCCAACCTGGCCAAGGCGGCACAGACCAAGCTGGAGCAGGAGTTCTCGCGGCGCGAGAAGGAAGTCCAGGGTCTGGCAGCGCAGCTCAAGACCGCTTCGGAGAAATTCGAACGTGAGTCTCCCACGTTGCCGGATGCCCAGCGCGCGGCGCGCCAGCGCCAGCTCGTCGAGCAGGACCGCGACTTCCAGCGCAAGCAGCGCGAGTTCCAGGAAGACCTCAATCTGCGCAAGAACGAGGAGCTGCAAAGCGTGCTCGAGCGCGCCAACCGCGTGATCAAGCAGGTGGCCGAGGCCGAGAAATACGACCTGGTGATCCAGGAAGCCGTCTACATCAACCCCAAGCACGACATCACCGACAAGGTGCTGAGCGGCTTGAACGGCGGCAAATAAAGTTCACGCCAGGGCGACCCGTGTCGAGGCCACTGGGCGACATCGTTGAAGCCCTGGGCGGCGCGCGGCACGGCTCACCCGACCTGCTGATTCACCGCCTGGCCCCCGTGGCCACGGCCGGCCCTGGCGAGTTGGCCTTCGTGGCGCAGGCGCGCTACGCAGGCCAGATTGCCAGCACCGCGGCCGAAGTGCTCATCGTTCCTCCTGCCTTGCAGGACCAGGCCATGGCCCGTGGGGCCTGCATTGTCACGGACGACCCCTACCTCTATTTCGCCAGGCTGACCCAGTGGTGGAAGCAACAGCACCAGGCTGCGCCTGCGCAGGGCATTGATCCACTGGCCAGCATCCACCCCTCGGCCCGTGTGGACGAGGGGGTGAGCGTGGGGCCGTTTGCTGTGGTGGGGCGCGACGTTCATTTGTCGCGTGGTGTCCGGGTGGGCGCCCACGCCGTGCTGGGTGACGGCGCACGCGTGGGTGAAGGCACCTGGCTGCATCCCCGGGTCACCCTGGGTGAGCGGTGCACCATCGGCGCGCGCGGCGTGGTGCATTCCGGTGCGGTGATCGGGGCCGATGGTTTCGGTTTCGCGCCTCATCAGGGCGAATGGATCAAGATCGAGCAATTGGGTGCGGTGCGCATCGGCAACGACGTGGAGATCGGCGCGAACACCTGCATCGACCGCGGCGCGCTGGACGACACCGTGATCGAGGACGGTGTGAAGCTGGACAACCTGATCCAGATCGGCCACAACGTGCATGTGGGAGCGCACACCGCCATGGCCGGTTGTGTCGGCGTGGCAGGCAGTGCGACCATCGGGGCGCATTGCACCATTGGAGGTGGCGCGGTGGTGCTGGGGCACCTCCGGCTGGCCGATGGTGTGCACGTCTCGGCAGCCTCGGTGGTCACGCGCTCCCTGCTCAAGCCAGGACATTACACCGGCATGTTCCCCATCGACGACAATGCCAGCTGGGAAAAGAACGCTGCCTCCCTCAAGCAGCTCAACCGCCTGCGCGAGCGCCTCAAGGCCGCGGAGCAGGCGATCGAACAAGCCCTTCAAAACAATTCAAAGCCATGATGGACATCCACCAGATTCTCAAGCAGTTGCCGCACCGATACCCCATTTTGCTGGTGGATCGCGTGCTGGAGCTGGACAAGGGCAAGAGCATCAAGGCACTGAAGAACGTGACCATCAACGAGCCGTTTTTCGTGGGCCACTTTCCGCATCGCCCAGTCATGCCAGGGGTGCTGATGCTCGAAGCCATGGCCCAGGCCGCGGCGCTGCTGTCCTTCGACACCATGGGCGTCACGCCCGACGACAAGACGGTGTACTACTTTGCGGGCATTGATGGCGCGCGTTTCAAGCGCCCCGTTGAGCCCGGCGACCAGCTCATCATGGACGTGACCCTGGAGCGCGCCAAGGCGGGCATCTTCAAGTTCAAGGGTGTGACGCGCGTGGGCGATCAGATTGCGTGTGAAGCCGAACTGATGTGCACCATGCGCACCATCGCCTGACCGTGGGAGAGCGCGCCTCGTGTCTCTGATTCATCCCACTGCGCTGGTCGACCCTGCCGCCGAACTCGACAGCTCGGTGAGCGTGGGGCCGTACACCGTGATCGGGCCACACGTGAAGATCGGTGCCGGTACCACGGTCGGGGCCCACTGTGTGATCGAAGGCCACACCACCATCGGCCGCGAGAACCGCATCTTCCAGTTCAACTCGCTGGGGGCGATTCCACAGGACAAGAAGTACGCGGGCGAGCCCTGCGAACTGGTCATCGGTGACCGCAACACGATCCGCGAGTTCTGCACTTTCAACATCGGCTCGCCGGGCGACCGTGCGGTGACCCAGGTCGGCAACGACAACTGGATCATGGCCTACGTGCATCTGGCGCACGACTGCGTGGTGGGCAACCACACCATCTTCGCCAACAACTCGCAGCTCGCCGGCCACGTGGTGGTGGATGACTGGGTGATTCTCGGCGGTTTCACCGTGGCTCATCAGTTCGTGCGCATCGGTGCGCATGCCATGACCGCCATGTGCTCTCTGCTGTTTGCCGACTTGCCCCCATTTGTGATGTGCCAGGGCCAGCCTGCCCAGGCGCGTTCGATGAATTTCGAAGGCCTGCGCCGCCGGGGCTTTTCGCCCGAGCGCATTTCGGCCGTGAAGGCCATGCACAAGGCGTTGTACCGGGACGATCTCAAGCTTGAAGAGGCCGTGGCGCGCATTCACGGGCTGACCGACAAGACGCCCGAGGCGGCGCCCGATGTGGCGATGATGCTGGACTTCCTCGGGCAGGTGTCGCCCCAGCGCGGCATCGTCCGCTGACGCCCTGATGAACCCGTCCAAGCGTTTTGCCCTCGTGGCGGGCGAGACGTCGGGCGACCTGCTCGCCGGTCTGTTGCTGGGGGGCGTCCGGCAGCGCTGGCCCGATCTTCACTCGTTCGGCATCGGTGGTCCGCAGATGGTGGCGCAGGGCTTCGACCCCTGGTGGCCCAGCGAGAAGCTCGCGGTGCGTGGGTACGTCGAGGTGCTGCGCCATTACCGCGAGATCGTGGGCATTCGTGCCGAGTTGCAGCAGCGCTTGCTGACATCGACGCGCCCCGATGTGTTCATTGGCGTGGACGCACCCGATTTCAATCTGGATCTGGAAGCCAACCTGAAGGCGGGGGGCATTCGCACCGTGCACTTCGTCTGCCCGTCCATCTGGGCCTGGCGCGCGGACCGGGTCGACAAGATCCGGCGCAGCGCCGACCACGTGCTCTGTATTTTTCCGTTCGAACCCGAGCTGCTGGGGCGGCATGGCATTGCGGCGACCTACGTCGGCCATCCGCTGGCCAATGTGATCCCCATGGAGCCAGACCGCGCGGCAGCGCGCGCCCAATTGGGGCTGCGCGAGGAGGACGCGGTGGTCGCCATTCTGCCGGGCAGTCGCGCGTCGGAGGTGCAGTACCTGGTCGCGCGCTTTTTTGAAACTGCCGTGCGACTTCGGCGCGAGCGCCCGGGGATTCGATTCGTGGTGCCGGCGGTGCCAGCGCTGCGCGAGCGCATCGAGGCCGCGGCCCGTGCCGCCGGGCTGGATGGCGCGTTGACGGTGATCCCAGGTCAGTCGCACACCGCGCTGGCCGCCTGCGATGTGACGCTGATCGCCAGCGGCACTGCCACGCTGGAGGCCGCGCTCTTCAAGCGGCCCATGGTGATCGCCTACAACATGAACTGGCTCTCGTGGCAGATCATGCGGCGCAAGCAGCTGCAGCCCTGGGTGGGCCTGCCCAACATTCTGTGTGGCGAATTCGTGGTGCCCGAGCTGCTGCAGGACGCGGCCACACCCCAGGCGCTGTCGCGGGCGGTGCTGGACTGGCTCGACGCACCTGCGAAAATCGCATCGCTCCAGCAGCGATTCACCGAGCTGCACCACACACTGAGACGAGACACCGCCCAACTGGCCACCGATGCGATCGAACAAGTTCTTGAAGGCTGAACAGGCCCCGCTGATCTGGGACGTGCCCGGACTGCTCGCGGGCGTGGACGAGGCCGGGCGCGGCCCTCTGGCCGGGCCGGTGGTGGCCGCCGCGGTGATCCTGGACGACCGCTCGCCCATCAAGGGTCTGGCGGACTCCAAGCAACTGACCGCATTGCGCCGCGAAAAACTGTATGACGAAATCCGCGCCAAGGCGCTGTGCTGCAGTGTGGCGCAGGCCTCGGTGGAGGAGATCGACCAGCTCAACATTCTCCAGGCCACCATGCTGGCCATGCGCCGGGCGGTCATGGGCCTGCGCCTGAAGCCCGCCAAGGTGCTGGTGGACGGCAACCGGCTGCCGACACTGGACGTGCTGGCCGAGGCCATCGTGTCGGGCGATGCGCTGGTGCCGTCGATTTCGGCCGCGTCCATCCTGGCCAAGGTCACGCGCGATCGCCTGTTGTGCGAGCTGCACCTGCAGCACCCCGAGTACGGATTCGACCAGCACAAAGGCTACGGAACGGCGCAACACATGCAGGCCTTGCGGGTGCATGGCGCCCTGGCTGTGCACCGGCGCTCGTTCGCGCCGGTCGCGCGTGCCTTGGTGGTGCCTGCAGCGAACGAGGGTGGTGAGCCATGACGGCATCGCCCCTGGCCATCACCTCTCGCGACAATCCCCTGCTCAAACGCCTGCGCCTGCTGGTGCAGGATGGCACCGCCTACCGCAAGCAGGGTCAGGTCTGGCTGGAGGGGGATCACCTTTGCCGGGCCTTGCTGGCGCGCGGGCAGCGTCCGCTCACCGCGGTGTTTACCGAGTCCTTCTGGCCGCAGGCCCCGCACGACTTGCGCGATGCCACCGACCACGTGGTCACCGTGCCCGACGCACTGATGGCGGGGATCAGCGGGCTGGAGTCACCGGCCGGTGTGGGCTTTGTCTGGGCTTTGCCGCCCGCTTTGGTGGTGCAGGGCGGCACAGCCACCGTGGTGCTGGACCGCTTGCAGGACGCGGGCAATGTGGGTTCCATCCTGCGCAGCGCCTCGGCTTTCGGTTTTGGCCAGGTGCTGGCCCTCAAGGGCACTGCCGCGCTGTGGTCGCCCAAGGTGGTGCGTGCCGGCATGGGAGCGCATTTCGGGCTGCGCTTGATCGAAGGTTTGGCCGCGGACGATCTCGCGGCGCTGGACGTGCCGATGCTGGTGACCAGTTCCCACCAGGGCGACTGGCTGCATCAGGCCCGGCTGCCCTGGCCTTGCGCCTGGGTCCTGGGCCACGAAGGGCAGGGCGTGGGCGAGGCCCTGATGGCCCGTGCCGGGGCTTTCGTGCGCATTGCCCAGCCCGGCGGAGAAGAGTCGCTCAACGTGGCCGCCGCCGCCGCCATTTGCCTGCATGCCAGCGCAGCCGGATTGGCTTCGTGATCCGTCGGTCGATTGACCGACCCGGGCTATAATTCCACGGTTTACCCGCAATCAGCGCAACCCTGCGCGCCCCGGCTCACCACCCCAGGTTTTTTCTCCGTTTCTGCCCCGGCTCCGGCTGGTGTGAGGCGGGTGCAAGGCCTGCGCGGCACCTGCCGCCGGCGCGAAGACGTTGCCGCCCCACTCTGGAGAATTCCGTGCTTCCCGTCCACCCGAAAGCCCTTCTCGCGCTCGCCGACGGCACGGTCTTTACAGGCGTTTCCATTGGCGCCACCGGTCAGACCACGGGCGAGGTGGTGTTCAACACCTCGCTCACCGGCTACCAGGAAATCCTCACCGATCCCAGCTACTGCCAGCAGATCGTCACGTTGACGTATCCGCACATTGGCAATACCGGCGTCAATGCCGAAGACGTGGAAGCCAGCCGCGTCCACGCCGCTGGCCTGATCATCAAAGACCTGCCCCTGCTGGCCTCCAACTTCCGCAGCAACGAAACGCTCTCGCAGTACCTTCAGCGCGAAGGCACCGTGGCCATCGCCGACCTCGACACCCGGGCGCTCACGCGCCGCCTGCGCACGCACGGCGCGCAGAACGGCTGTGTCCTAGCCCTGCCGGCCGGTGAAGCCATCACCGAGGCGCACCGCGCCCAGGCCCTGGCCGCGGCCAAGGCGGCGCCGAACATGGCCGGTACCGACCTGGCCAAGGTGGTTTCGGCCACGGCACCCTACGCCTGGACGCAGACCGAGTGGCAGCTCGGCTTCGGCTATGGCGAGCAGATCGCGCCGCGTTTCCACGTGGTGGCCTACGACTTTGGCGTGAAGTACAACATCCTGCGCATGCTCAGCGAGCGGGGCTGCAAGATCACCGTGGTGCCGGCGCAGACGCCTGCCGCCGACGTGTTCAAGCTCAAGCCCAACGGCGTGTTCCTGTCCAACGGCCCTGGCGACCCGGAGCCTTGCGACTACGCCGTCGCCGCCACGCGCGAGATCATCGAAGCGGGCGTGCCGACCTTCGGCATCTGCCTGGGCCACCAGATCCTGGCGCTGGCCAGTGGGGCCAAGACCTTCAAGATGAAGTTCGGCCACCACGGTGCCAACCACCCGGTGAAGGACCTCGACAACGGCCGCGTGAGCATCACCAGCCAGAACCACGGCTTCGCGGTCGACGAAAAGACCTTGCCCGCCACGCTGCGCGCCACGCACGTGAGCCTGTTCGACGGCACGCTGCAAGGCCTGGCACGCACCGACCAGCCCGCCTTCTGCTTCCAGGGCCACCCCGAGGCATCGCCCGGCCCGCACGACATCGGCTACCTGTTCGACCGTTTCATCGACCTGATGCAGGCCCGCGTGCCCGCCACCGCCTGAGCCGGCGCACATCCCCAGCGAACCATGCCCAAAAGAACCGACATTCAAACCGTCCTCATCATCGGCGCCGGCCCGATCATCATCGGCCAGGCCTGTGAGTTCGACTACTCTGGCGTGCAGGCCTGCAAGGCCCTGCGCGAAGAGGGCTACCGGGTCGTGCTGATCAACAGCAACCCCGCGACCATCATGACCGACCCGGCCACGGCCGACGTCACCTACATCGAGCCCATCACCTGGCAGACGGTCGAGAAGATCATCGCCAAGGAGCGCCCGCTGGCCCAGGGTGGCTTCGCCATCCTGCCGACCATGGGCGGTCAGACCGCGCTGAACTGCGCGCTCGACCTCTGGCGCAACGGCGTGCTCGCCAAATACGACGTGGAGCTGATCGGTGCGACACCCGAGGCCATTGACAAGGCCGAAGACCGCTTGAAGTTCAAGGACGCCATGACCAAGATCGGTCTGGGGTCGGCGCGCTCAGGCATCGCACACAGCATGGAAGAGGCCTGGGGCGTGCAGAAGACCGTCGGCTTCCCGGTGGTGATCCGCCCCAGCTTCACGCTGGGCGGCACGGGGGGCGGCATCGCCTACAACCCCGAAGAGTTCGAAACCATCTGCAAGCGCGGCCTCGAGGCCTCGCCCACCAACGAGCTGCTGATCGAAGAGTCGCTGCTTGGCTGGAAAGAGTACGAGATGGAGGTCGTGCGCGACAAGGCGGACAACTGCATCATCGTCTGCTCGATCGAGAACCTGGACCCCATGGGCGTGCACACCGGTGACTCGATCACCGTGGCGCCGGCCCAGACGCTGACCGACAAGGAATACCAGATCCTGCGCAACGCCTCGCTGGCCGTGTTGCGCGAGATCGGCGTGGACACCGGCGGCTCCAACGTTCAGTTCTCCATCAACCCGAAGGACGGCCGCATGGTCGTCATCGAGATGAACCCGCGTGTCTCGCGGTCTTCGGCCCTGGCGTCCAAGGCCACCGGTTTCCCGATCGCCAAGGTGGCCGCCAAGCTGGCCATCGGCTACACGCTGGATGAACTGCGCAACGAAATCACGGGCGGCGCCACGCCCGCGAGCTTCGAGCCCAGCATCGACTACGTGGTCACCAAGATCCCGCGTTTCGCGTTCGAGAAATTCCCCACCGCCGACAGCCGCCTGACCACGCAGATGAAGAGCGTGGGCGAGGTCATGGCCATGGGCCGCACCTTCCAGGAGTCGTTCCAGAAAGCCCTGCGCGGCCTGGAAGTGGGCGTGGACGGCATGAACGAGAAGACGCAGGACCGCGAGACGCTGGAGCGCGAGCTCGGTGAACCCGGTCCCGACCGCATCTGGTACGTGGGCGACGCCTTCGCCGCCGGCTGGACGCTGGAGGAAGTGCACCAGTTCACCAAGATCGACCCCTGGTTCCTGGTGCAGATCGAGGAGATCGTGAAGATCGAGCTCGCGCTGGAAAAGACCAGCCTCGACGCGATCGACGCCGACACGCTGCGTGGCCTGAAGAAGAAGGGCTTCTCCGACCGCCGCCTGGCCAAGCTGCTCAAGACCAACGACCAGGCCGTGCGCGAGCGCCGCATCGCCGAGAACATCCGCCCGGTCTACAAGCGCGTGGACACCTGCGCGGCCGAGTTCGCCACCGACACCGCCTATCTGTATTCCACCTACGAAGGCCATGGCGACGGTGAGTGCGAGGCCGAGCCGACCAACAAGAAGAAGATCATGGTGCTGGGTGGCGGTCCCAACCGCATCGGCCAGGGCATCGAGTTCGACTACTGCTGCGTGCACGCTGCGCTCGCCATGCGCGAGGACGGCTATGAGACCATCATGGTCAACTGCAACCCCGAGACCGTGTCGACCGACTACGACACCAGCGACCGCCTGTACTTCGAACCCCTCACGCTGGAAGACGTGCTGGAGATCGTGGACAAGGAAAAGCCGGTGGGCGTGATCGTGCAGTACGGCGGCCAGACGCCGCTCAAGCTCGCGCTGGGCCTGGAGGCAGCGGGTGTGCCCATCATCGGCACCAGCCCGGACATGATCGACGCGGCCGAAGACCGCGAACGTTTCCAGCAGCTGCTGCACACCTTGGGCCTGCGCCAGCCACCCAACGCCACTGCCCGCGCCGAGCCGGAGGCGCTGGAGAAGGCGGCTGCCCTGGGCTACCCGCTGGTGGTGCGCCCGAGCTATGTGCTCGGAGGCCGTGCCATGGAGATCGTGCACGAGCAGCGCGACCTCGAGCGCTACATGCGCGAGGCCGTCAAGGTCAGCAACGATTCGCCCGTGCTGCTGGACCGCTTCCTGAACGATGCCATCGAGTGCGACGTGGACGCGGTGCGCGATGCCACCGGCCGCGTCTTCATCGGCGGCGTGATGGAACACATCGAACAGGCCGGTGTGCACAGCGGTGACTCCGCTTGCTCGCTGCCGCCGTACTACCTGAGCAAGGCCACGGTCGATGAACTCAAGCGTCAGACCGCGGCCATGGCCGAAGGCCTGAACGTGGTCGGCCTGATGAACGTGCAGTTCGCGATCCAGGAAGTGGAAGAGAACGGCGTGAAGAAGGACGTGATCTTCGTGCTCGAAGTGAACCCGCGTGCCTCGCGCACCGTGCCCTTCGTGTCCAAGGCCACCGGCATCCAGCTGGCCAAGGTGGCGGCGCGCTGCATGGCCGGTCAGTCGCTCGACCAGCAGGGCATCGGCGCCGAAGTGACGCCACCGTACTTCAGCGTCAAGGAAGCGGTGTTCCCCTTCGTGAAGTTCCCCGGTGTGGACACCATCCTCGGCCCCGAGATGAAGTCCACCGGCGAAGTGATGGGCGTGGGCAAGACTTTCGGCGAAGCCTTCGTGAAGAGCCAGCTCGGTGCCGGCACCAAGCTGCCGACCTCGGGCAAGGTCTTCCTCACCGTGAAGAACAGCGACAAGCCGCGCGCGGTGGAGATCGCGCGACAGCTTGTCGAGATGGGTTTCTCACTGGTCGCCACGCGCGGCACGGCGGCAGCCATTGCCGCCGCGGGTGTCGCGGTGCAGACGGTGAACAAGGTCACCGAGGGTCGCCCGCACATCGTGGACGCAATCAAGAATGGCGACATCGTGCTCGTCATCAATACCGTGGAAGAGCGCCGCAACGCCATCGCCGACTCGCGAGCCATCCGCACCTCGGCCTTGCTGGCGCGCGTGACCACGTTCACCACCATCGCTGGCGCCGAAGCCGCGGTGGAGGGGATGCAGTACCTGGACAAGCTGGGTGTGATCTCGGTGCAGGAGATGCACGCGCAACTCTGAGGGCGGCCCGCGCGTCGGCTCGGCCGATGCGTGTGGACACCTTTTTCTTTCGCGGCATAATGCCCTTTCATGAACACCGCCGAGCGGCAACGCCCGGCGGTTTGCTTTTGTGCCGGCGCAGAGCCGGAAGCAGTAGGAGAACATCACAGTGGCCACCATTCCGATCACCAAACGCGGCGCCGAAAAACTCAAGGAAGAGTTGCAGCGCTTGAAAACTGTGGACCGCCCCTGGGTGATCAATGCGATCGCCGAGGCGCGCGCGCAGGGGGACCTGAGCGAGAACGCCGAGTACGACGCCGCGAAGGACCGCCAAGGTTTCATCGAAGGCCGCATCGCCGAAATCGAAGGCAAACTCTCGGCCGCGCAGATCATCGACCCGGCCACACTCGATGCGGGCGGCCGCGTGGTGTTCGGCGCCACGGTGGAGCTGGAGGACGAAGACAGCGGCGCGGCCGTGACCTACCAGATCGTGGGCGAGGACGAGGCCGATCTCAAGCTGGGCCTGGTGAACATCAGCAGCCCGATCGCGCGCGCGCTGATCGGCAAGGAAGAGGGCGATGTGGCCGAAGTGCAGGCGCCGGGTGGCACCAAGCGCTTCGAAATCGTCGCCGTGCGTTACGCCTGATGGCCATGCCACTGCACCGTGCTTCCATCTTCATCGCCGCGCTGTGGTGGGGTGGCATCACGGCGCTGAGTTTTCTCGCGGTGCCGACCCTGTTCGCCCAATTGGGCAATCCCGCCGTGGCGGGGCCGGTCGCCGCCAAGCTCTTTTCCCTGCAGTGCTACGCGGGCCTGTTGCTGGGCCTGGCGCTGCTGGTGATGTTGAGGCGGGGCAATGAAAAAGGTGGCCCGCCCAATGGCGCCACCATGACCACCCTGGGCATCGTGGCGTTAGGCATGTTGCTGGCGCTGCTGCAGGAGTTCGGTGTGGCGCAGAACATCGTTACCGCGCGCGCCAGCGGTGGCAACCTGCGTCTGTGGCATGGCGTGGGCACCGCCATGGTGCTGAGCCAGTGGCTGTGTGCCGGCGCCGTGCTCTGGCGCTTGAGCCGGGCATCGCCGGCTCGCTGAGGCCTCAGGCCGCCAGACGCTCGGCCGATTCCAGCGTATTGACCATCAGCATGGTGATGGTCATGGGACCCACCCCGCCGGGCACGGGTGTGATCCAGCTGGCCACCTCCTTCACGCCGTCGAAATCCACGTCACCGCAGAGTTTGCCTTCGTCGTTGCGGTTCATGCCCACGTCGAGCACCACGGCGCCGGGTTTGACCATGTCGGCCGTGAGCACATTGCGCTTGCCCACGGCCGCCACGATCACGTCGGCCTGCAGCGTCAGGGCTTTCAGGTCCTTGGTGCCGCTGTGGCAGATGGTCACGGTGGCGTTCTGTTGCAGCAGCATCAGGGCCATCGGCTTGCCCACGATGTTGCTGCGTCCAATCACCACGGCATGCTTGCCCTTGAGTTCGCAGCCGATGCTCTCCAGCATCTTCATGCAGCCATAGGGCGTGCAAGGCCAGAAGCCAGGCATGCCGGTCATCAGGGCGCCCGCGCTGGCGATGTGGAAGCCGTCCACGTCCTTGGCCGGAGAGATCGCTTCAATTACCTTCTGGGCGTCGATGTGGGCGGGCAAGGGCAGCTGGACGAGGATGCCGTGGACCGACGTGTCGTGGTTGAGCGCATCGACCCGCGCCAGCAACTCCGCTTCGCTGAGGGTGGCGGGCCAGCGTTCCAGCACCGAGTGCATGCCGGTGTCTTCGCAGGCCTTGACCTTGTTGCGCACATAGACCTGCGAGGCCGGGTTCTCGCCGACCAGAATCACGGCCAGGCCCGGCGTGATGCCTTTGGCCTTGAGGGCGGTGACGCGGGCGCTGACGTCGGCGCGCAGTTGGCGGGAGAGGGCATTGCCGTCGATGAGTTGAGCGGTCATGGCTGGAGAGTGTCTGCGGTTGAAATGCAAACGCCCGCCGGGAAAGCGGCGGGCGTTAGGGGGAATGGGTGTGGCTGATGAAGGGATTCAGGCCTTCGCCGGGGTCTGCCCCAGCGCGATCTTGAGCAGGTCGGCCACGGTGTTGGCGCCGAGCTTTTCCATGATGTTGGCGCGGTGTGCCTCCACCGTCTTGATGCTGATGCCCAGGTCGTCGGCGATCTGCTTGTTCAGCCGGCCGGCGACGATGCGTTCGAGCACCTGCGCCTCGCGGCTGGTCAGCTTGGAGAGCAGGGCGTCGCGGCTGACCGCCTGCTGGTGGGTGGCGAAGGCTTCGCGCGCGTGTTCGAGCATGCGCTCGACCAGGGCCACGAGCTGGTCTTCCTTGAAGGGTTTCTGGATGAAGTCGAGCGCGCCGCGCTTCATCGATTCCACCGCCATGGGCACGTCGCCGTGGCCGGTGATGAAGACAATGGGCAGGGGCGACTGGCGCTCGATCAGGCGTTCCTGCAGTTCCATGCCGGTCATGCCACCCATGCGGATGTCGGCGATCAGGCAGGCCACTTCGCGTGCGTCGTAGCGGCTCAGAAAGGCCTCGGCCGATTCGAAACATCGGACCCGGAAGTCCTTGCCTTCGAGCAGCCATTGCAGAGAGTCGCGCACCGCCTCGTCGTCATCGACCACGTAGACGCTGCCTTTTTTGGGGATCAAACTCATCTCGCTCTTTCAGTGTCCGTCAGCGGCTCTGTGGCGGGCCCGGCCGCGGCGCTGAGATTCTGCAGCCGAGAGATCACGGGGATCCAGAAGCTGAAGCAGCAGCCCACCACCTCTTCACCATTGTAGATGTTCTGAACCTGCATCCGGCCGTGGTGCGATTCGACGATGCTGCGGCACAGTTTGAGGCCGATGCCCATGCCTTCGCTCTTGGTGCTGTAGAAGGCTTCGTAGATGCGCTCGATCATTTCGTCGGGCACGCCATTGCCCGAGTCGCGCACCGAGAACTCCACCACATCCACGTCGTCCAGACGGCGTGGCCCGACGCGCAACTCCACGTAGCGTTCACCCGGCGCGCGCCCCGCCTGCGCGATGGCTTCACCCGCGTTCTTGAGGAGATTGATCAACACCTGCTCGATCAGGATGGGATCGACCATGAGATTCGGCAAGCGCGCGGCCACGTAGGGCGAGAGGCGCACCTGATGCCGGCGCAGCTCGATGTCGGCGAGTTCGATCGCGTTGCTCACCATCTGTGCCACGTCGGACAGCGTGGGATTGGGTTCGCTGCGCTTCACGAAAGCCCGGATGCGCTGGATGATCTGACCGGCGCGCTGAGCCTGGCGCGAGGTCTTCTCCAGCGCGCCCAGCAACTCGTCGGTGGTGATGCGCTGCTCGGTCACGCGCGAGATCATGCCGTTGCAATAGTTGGTGATCGCGGTCAGCGGCTGGTTGAGTTCGTGCGCCACGCTCGATGCCATCTCTCCCATGGTGATCAGGCGACTCGCGGTCTGCGCGCGCTCGGCCTGGCGAGAGGCTTGTTCTTCCGCGTAGCGGCGGGGCGTGATGTCGCTGGCGATCACCATTTGCGCCAGCCGGCCGTCGACCCAGGTGAGATAACGCGTGCGCACCTCCAGCCAACGGTCCAGTTCTTCCACGAACACTTCGGCGTTCTCCGCGCCGGCGTCGGTCAGCGTTTCGGTGGGCATGCCGGCGAAGGCGTCCACGGCGTCACCGTCGTCGGGGCTGGGGGAGGGCTGGTTGCCGGCGAGGTCGACCAGGTGCCGGTGCCCCTGGCCCCGCGTGCCGAACCACAGGCGGTACATCTTGTTGGCGAACAGCATCTCGTCGCTGCCCAGGGGTGCGACCGAGACGGCGGAGTCGAGCGACTCCAGCACCGTGGTGAAGCGTTCGTAGGAGGCCGAAAGCTCCTCCCGGATGCGCTTGGGCTCGGTGATGTCGGTCATGGAGGTCATCCAGCCGGTCTGGTGGCCCTTGGGATCAATCAGCGGCGAGACGTACATGCGCGCGTCGAAGATGCTGCCGTCGCGGCGCTTCACATGGACCTCGAAGCCGCCTGGCGTGGAGCGGCCGCGCAGCTCGTCTTCCAGTCGCGCGGCGAGTTGGTCGTGCTCCTCTTCCGGCCAGTAGGGGAAGGGCGCGGTGCGGCCGACGAGTTCGCCTTCGGTCCAGCCGGTCATCGAGCAGAAGGCCGGGTTGACGTAGGTGATGCGGCCCTGCATGTCCAGCGCCCGCATGCCGGTGAGCATGGAGTTTTCCATCGCCCGGCGGAAGTTGGTCTCGGCCACCAGCGCCTGCTGCGCCTGCACGCGGCGGCGGGTGTGGCGCCAGGTGCCGAGCAGCATCCAGACCGTGAGTGCGGACAGCGCGCCGATGACCCAGAAGAAACCACTGCCCACGATGTCCTGCGAGGTGCGGTAGCCCTGGGCTTTCAGGATCAGGCCGTTGCCCACGGGCGAGACGGGCACCTCGTGCTCCAGCGGCGGGTTGGACCACGGCAGCAGGCGCAGCACGCTGGTGGGTGTCTGCAGGCTGCCGGCCAGCACGTGGCCGCGATCGTCCACCAAGGCCACGGCATAGCGCGCCATGATTTCCGGCGGGATGCCGAAGCGCATCAGCCCATCGACCGAGTACTCACCCATGATGGTGCCGGAGAAGCGGCCCTGCTCGCTCAGCGGCACGTGCAGCATCAGCGTGGAATTGCGCGCGTCCTCGCCCAGCGGGCGCGAGTAGATAGGTTGGCGCAGGTCGCGGGCCAAGTCGAAGGAGCCGTCGGTTTCGCCGGCCGAGAGCACCGTGCCAACGGGGCGCACCAGTCCCGCCGGTGCGCTGGGCGAGGCGTAGGTGGCCAGCACGTTGCGCCGGCCATCGATCCAGCTGATGGCCAGCATCTCGGGGAACTGGCTCACCAGGGATTCGACCTGGAACTCGAACTCCTCGCTCTCGATCTCCTTGTTGCCCACCTCACGGGCCAGTCGCATGAGCTGCTCCTGCCGTTCGAGCAGGCGCAGGCGCAGGCGCTGCTGGGCGTACTCCACGTCGCGCGTGACGGCCTCCTGTTCGCGCTCGAGTTCCTCGTAACGCAGGTAGGTGATGGCGACCACGATGGCCGAGAGAAACAGGAGCACGGCCAGCAAGGGGCCGAGGGTGGCGAAGCGATCCTGGCGGGACGGCGGCAGGCGGCGCCACCAGCGCTTCCACCACACGGCCTGGGCAGGCGGGCTGTTGGTCGGCGTGGTTTGGGGCAGGGGAATCATGAACCCGAGAGTCTACGTGAGTGGGTGCTCCACGCCCTTCGTAGGCGCAGGAGAAACGCTGGTTTTGTCGCGCCCAAGGCCTGTTTCGTCAATGGCTTAAATTTTCATAATATAAAAACATAAAGCATATGTTGAAAATGAAAAGCTTTTGTGGAAAAATCAGTGACAGTGCGGATAGACCTCCGTAAGCTCGATTCAAACCAACAGGAGACAACAATGTCAGCGAATGACGCTCTCAATGCCCGTGGTGCCGCCGATGCGGATTCCCAGGAAACCCGTGAGTGGATGGAGGCGCTGGCCGCCGTCATCGAGCGCGAGGGCCCCGAGCGCGCGCACTTCCTGCTCGAACAGCTGCTGGAGGAAGCCCGCCAGCACAGCATCGACCTGCCGTTCTCGGCCACCACCGGTTACGTCAACACCATCGAGCCCAACCAGGAAGAGCGCTGCCCGGGCAACATCGAGATCGAAGAACGTCTGCGCGCCTACATGCGCTGGAACGCCATGGCCATGGTGGTCAAGGCCAACCGCCACAACCCCGAGGATGGGGGCGACCTGGGCGGTCACATTGGTTCGTTCGCCTCGCTGGCCCACATGTTCGGCGCCGGCTTCAACCACTTCTGGCATGCCGAGAGCGAGAACCACGGCGGCGATTGCCTCTACATCCAGGGACACGTGTCCCCCGGTGTGTACGCCCGCGCCTACCTGGAAGGCCGCCTGACCGAAGAGCAGTTGCTCAATTTCCGTCAGGAAGTCAACGGCAAAGGGCTGTCGAGCTACCCGCACCCCAAGCTCATGCCCGAGTTCTGGCAGTTCCCCACGGTGTCCATGGGCCTGGGCCCGCTGATGGCGATCTACCAGGCGCGTTTCCTGAAGTACCTGCATGCCCGTGGCATTGCCAACACCGAGAACCGCAAGGTCTGGGTGTTCTGCGGCGACGGCGAGATGGACGAAGTCGAGTCGCTGGGCGCCATCAGCCTGGCCGCCCGTGAAAACCTGGACAACCTGATCTTCGTGGTGAACTGCAACCTGCAGCGCCTGGACGGCCCGGTGCGCGGCAACGGCAAGATCATCCAGGAGCTCGAAGGCGAGTTTCGCGGCTCCGGCTGGAACGTGATCAAGCTGCTGTGGGGCAGCGAGTGGGACTCGCTGCTGGCGCGCGACAAGGACGGCGCGCTGCGCAAGATCATGATGGACACGGTCGATGGCGACTACCAGTCGTTCAAGGCCAACGACGGCGCCTACGTGCGCAAGCATTTCTTCGGCCGCGATCCCAAGACGCTGGAGATGGTCGCCCACCTGAGCGACAACGACATCTGGAACCTCAAGCGCGGCGGCCACGACCCCCAGAAGGTCTATGCGGCCTACCACAAGGCGGTCAACCACAAGGGCCAGCCCACCGTGCTGCTGATCAAGACCGTCAAGGGTTTTGGCATGGGCAAGGCGGGCGAGGGCAAGAACACGGTCCACCAGACCAAGAAGCTCACGGACGAGGACATCAAGATCTTCCGCGACCGCTTCAACCTTCCGATCCCGGACAGCGAACTCTCCAAGATCCCGTTCTACAAGCCGGCCGAAGACACGCCGGAAATGAAGTACCTGCACGAGCGTCGCCAGGCCCTGGGCGGCTACCTGCCCAAGCGCCGCGTGAAGGCCGATGAAAGCTTCACCGTGCCCTCGCTCGACACCTTCAAGGCCGTGCTCGACCCCACGGCCGAAGGCCGCGAGATCTCGACCACGCAGGCCTACGTGCGCTTCCTCACCCAGCTGCTGCGCGACCAAGCCCTGGGACCGCGCATCGTGCCCATCCTGGTGGATGAAGCCCGCACCTTCGGCATGGAAGGCCTGTTCCGTCAGGTCGGCATCTACAACCCGCACGGTCAGCAGTACACCCCGGTCGACAAGGACCAGGTGATGTACTACAAGGAAGACAAGGCCGGCCAGATCCTGCAGGAAGGCATCAACGAAGCCGGCGGCATGAGCAGCTGGATCGCGGCGGCCACGAGCTACAGCACGAGCAACCGCATCATGGTGCCGTTCTACGTGTACTACTCCATGTTCGGCTTCCAGCGCATCGGCGACCTCGCCTGGGCGGCGGGCGACATGCAGGCGCGCGGCTTCCTGCTGGGCGGCACCTCGGGCCGCACCACGCTCAACGGCGAAGGCCTGCAGCACGAAGACGGCCACAGCCACATCCTGGCCGGCACGATCCCGAACTGCATCAGCTACGACCCGACCTTCGCGCACGAAGTGGCGGTGATCCTGCACCACGGCTTGAAGCGCATGGTGGAGAAGCAGGACAACGTCTTCTACTACCTGACGCTGCTCAACGAGAACTATCCCATGCCCGGCCTGCAGCCCGGCACGGAGGAGCAGATCATCAAGGGCATGTACTACTGCAAGCAGGCGCCGGCCCTCAAGAAGGACGCGCCCAGCGTGCAACTGCTGGGCAGCGGCACCATCCTGCGCGAGAGCATCGCCGCGCAGGAACTGCTGGAGAAGGACTGGGGTGTGAGCGCCGGCGTGTGGAGCTGCCCGAGCTTCAACGAACTGGCCCGTGACGGCCAGGACGCCGACCGCTGGAACCTGCTGCACCCGACCGAAACGCCGCGCGTGCCCTTCGTGGCGCAGCAACTGAGCGCCACCACCGGCCCGGTGATCGCATCCACCGACTACATGAAGAACTACGCGGAGCAGATCCGCCCCTTCATTCCCAAGGAGCGCACGTACAAGGTGCTGGGCACCGACGGTTTCGGTCGCAGCGACTTCCGCAGCAAGTTGCGCGAGCACTTCGAGATCAACCGCCACTACATCGTGGTCGCTGCGCTCAAGTCCCTGAGCGAAGAGGGCAAGCTGCCGGTGGCCAAGGTGGCCGAAGCGATCAAGAAGTACGGCATCAACGCCGACAAAGTGAACCCGCTGTACGCGTAATCCGGAGACAAGAACATGGCACTGATTGATGTGAAGGTCCCGGACATCGGGGACTTTGATGAAGTGGCGGTCATCGAGCTGCTGGTGAAGGTGGGTGACACGGTCAAGGCCGAGCAGTCGCTGATCACGGTCGAGTCCGACAAGGCCTCGATGGAGATCCCTTCCAGCACGGCCGGCGTGGTCAAGGAGCTCAAGGTGGCGCTGGGCGACAAGGTCAAGCAAGGTTCGGTGGTGCTGGTGCTGGAGGCGGCGGGAGAGACCGCAGCTGCTCCGGCTCCAGCGGCGGCACAGGCTGCGGCCGCTGCACCGGCCTCGACCCCTGCGGCACCGGCTGCCGCGCCTGCGGCGGCGCCCGCCGCAGCCGCCGGCCCGGTCGAGGTGCGTGTGCCCGACATCGGCGACTTCAAGGACGTCGCGGTGATCGAGGTGCTGGTCAAGCCTGGCGACAAGATCGCGGTGGAGCAGAGCCTGATCACGGTCGAGTCCGACAAGGCCTCGATGGAGATCCCGTCTTCGGCCGCTGGTGTGCTCAAGGAGCTCAAGGTCAAGATCGGCGACACCGTGAACATCGGTGACCTGCTGGCGATTCTGGAAGGCGCCGCCGCCCCGGCCGCAGCGCCGGCGCCCGCCGCCGCACCGACGGCCGCGCCCACGGCACCTGCTGCCGCTGCGGCAGCACCCCAGGCCGCCACGGCATCGGCGCCCGCCGCCGCCGCACCGGCCCACAACCCCACTGCCACGGCGCCGCTGGGCCTGCCCCACGCCTCGCCCTCGGTGCGCAAGTTCGCCCGTGAACTCGGTGTGCCGCTGGAAGAGGTCAAGGGCAGCGGTCCCAAGGGCCGCATCGTGCTCGACGACGTGCAAGGTTTCACCAAGGCCGTGATGGCCGGCGCCACGCAGACCAAGGCGCAGGCGGCCAAGGCCCCGGCTGGCGGTGGTGGCGACGGTGCCGGCCTGGGTCTGATCCCCTGGCCCAAGGTCGACTTCGCCAAGTTCGGCCCGATCGAGCGCAAGGAGATGGGCCGCATCAAGAAGATCAGCGGCGCCAACCTGCTGCGCAACGCGGTCATGATCCCGGCGGTCACCAACCACGACGACGCCGACATCACCGACCTCGAAGCCTTCCGCGTGTCCACCAACAAGGAAAACGAGAAGAGCGGCGTGAAAGTCACCATGCTCGCTTTCCTGATCAAGGCCTGCGTGGCCGCGCTCAAGAAATTCCCTGAATTCAACAGCTCGATCGACGGTGACGCCCTGATCTACAAGCAGTTCTGGCACATCGGCTTCGCGGCCGACACGCCCAACGGCCTGATGGTCCCGGTGATCAAGGACGCCGACAAGAAGGGCGTGCTGCAGATCAGCCAGGAAATGGGCGAGCTCGCCAAGAAGGCGCGCGAAGGCAAGCTGAGCCCGGCCGAGATGAGCGGGGCGACCTTCACCATCTCCAGCCTGGGCGGCATCGGCGGGCGCTACTTCACGCCCATCATCAACGCGCCCGAAGTGGCCATCCTCGGCGTGTGCAAGAGCACCATGGAGCCGGTGTGGGACGGCAAGGCCTTCCAGCCGCGCCTGATGCTGCCGCTCTCGCTGACCTGGGACCACCGCGTGATCGACGGCGCCGCCGCCGCGCGCTTCAACGTGTACCTCGGCCAGATCCTCAGCGACTTCCGTCGCGTGTTGCTGTAAAGGAGCGCGCAGATGGCAATCATCGATATCCAGGTCCCCGACATCGGCGACTTTGACGAAGTGGCGGTGATCGAGTTGCTGGTCAAACCCGGCGACACGGTCAAGGCCGAGCAAAGCCTGATCACCGTGGAGTCCGACAAGGCCTCGATGGAAATTCCGTCTTCCCAGGCGGGCGTGGTCAAGGAGCTCAAGGTCAAGCTGGGCGACAAGGTCAAGCAGGGCAGCGTGGTGCTGACGCTTGAAGCCGCTGGTGAGGCCGCTGCCGCGCCCGCCGCCAGCGCAACGGCACCCGCGCCGCAAGCGGCACCCGCCGCGGCGCCGGCTGCGGCCCCGGTGGCTGCGCCGACCGCCGCCAGCTTTGGCGGCAGCGCCGATCTCGAGTGCGACGTGGTCGTGCTCGGTGGTGGTCCCGGCGGCTACAGCGCGGCTTTCCGCGCGGCCGACCTGGGCCTGAAGGTCGTGCTGGTCGAGCGCTACGCCACCCTGGGTGGCGTGTGCCTGAACGTGGGTTGCATTCCGTCCAAGGCGCTGCTGCACGTGGCGGCGGTGATGGACGAGGTCAGCCACATGGCGGCGCTGGGCGTGGAGTTCGGTCGCCCGGTGGTCAACATCGAGAAGCTGCGCGGCCACAAGGAAAAGGTGATCGGCAAGCTCACCGGTGGCCTGGCCGCCATGGCCAAGATGCGCAAGGTCACGACCGTGCGCGGTGTCGGCTCCTTCGTGGGCGCCAACCACCTGGAAGTGGAAGAGACCACGGGAGCCACCGGTCAGGAGAAAACCGGCAAGAAGCAGGTGATCGGCTTCAAGAAAGCCATCATCGCGGCCGGCTCACAGGCTGTGCGCCTGCCTTTCATGCCAGACGATCCGCGCGTGGTGGACAGCACTGGCGCGTTGGCGCTCAAGGAAGTGCCCAAGCGCATGCTGATCCTGGGCGGCGGCATCATCGGCCTGGAAATGGGCACCGTCTATAGCACCCTGGGCGCGCGCCTGGACGTGGTGGAAATGCTCGACGGTCTGATGCAGGGCGCGGACCGCGACCTCGTGAAGATCTGGCAGAAGATGAACGCGCCGCGCTTCGACAACATCATGCTCAAGACCAAGACGGTGTCGGCCAAGGCCACATCGGCGGGCATCGAGGTGACGTTCGAGAGTGCCGAGCCGGGTGGCACGGCGCCCGCGCCGCAAACCTACGACCTGGTGCTGCAGGCCGTGGGCCGCACGCCCAATGGCAAGAAGATCGGCGCCGAGAAGGCCGGTGTGGCGGTGACCGACCGGGGCTTCATCAACGTCGACATCCAGATGCGCACCAACGTGCCCAACATCTTCGCCATTGGCGACATCGTGGGCCAGCCCATGCTGGCGCACAAGGCGGTGCATGAGGCGCACGTGGCGGCCGAGGTGATCGCGGGTGAACTGCAGGGCAACAAGGAGCTGGCCAGCGCGGCGTTCAACGCGCGCGTCATTCCGAGCGTGGCCTACACCGACCCCGAGGTGGCCTGGGTGGGTCTCACCGAGGACCAGGCCAAGGCGCAGGGCATCAAGGTCAAGAAGGGCTTGTTCCCCTGGACGGCCTCGGGCCGCGCCATCGCCAACGGCCGCGACGAAGGCGTGACCAAGCTGCTGTTCGACGACTCGCCCGAGGCCCATGGTCACGGCAAGATCCTGGGCGGCGGCATGGTGGGCACGCACGCGGGCGACATGATCGGCGAGATCGCCCTCGCCATCGAGATGGGCGCGGACGCAGTGGACATTGGCAAGACCATCCACCCCCACCCCACGCTGGGCGAGAGCATCGGCATGGCGGCGGAGATCGCCCACGGCTCCTGCACGGACGTGCCGCCGCAGCGCAAGTAAGCGCCGCGATGCCGGCCAAAAAGAAGCCGCCAGCCCTCACGGGTCGGCGGCTTTTTTAGTGGGCCGCGTTCAGCGGGCAGGGACGCGGCTGGCCAGCGGCGCGCTGCGGTAGTCGGGCAGCAGCTTGCAGGTGTCGCCGTACGCGGCCTCGTAGCCCTTGCAGAGCGTGGCCACCGTCTGGGGCGTGGGCTTCTCGTTCTTGTCGATCCAGTTGAGCAGGGCGGTGAACAGCGCGGGGTACTGTGGATCGCTCAGATAGCTGTGCTCGGATTCGTCGCTGAAGGTCTGCACCAGCAGGTTGCCCTTGCCCGCGCGATCCAGTGTCTCGCGGTAGGCGGACGAGAGTTCGACGAATGCGGTCGGATCGTTGACGGCGTGCAGCGAGAGCACGGGCATGTTGATCCGGCCTTCGGGGTCGCTGTCCTTCGCCAGCTCGGCCACGGCCGCCGGGTCGGCGGTGTAGCGCAGCACGCCGGCGTTCAGGGCTGCGTCGTCGGTGGAGCCGGTGTACCGCACGTTGGCGTTGTTGAACGGGTTGCGGTTGCCCAGGCGCAGCTGCGTCAGGTCGCGGAACAGCCAGGTCGCCCAGTTGAGGTGGGCGATCAGCGAGCGTTCCGGGATCTTGATGACGTTGACGATGTTGGCGAGGTTGGTCTTCTGCTGTTCGGTGCGTTGCGCGGCGGGCTTGCGCACGCCGGTGCATTCGTCCACGCGATTGGCCAGTTCGGCGCGCGTGAGCTTGGCGTCCATGGGCAGGCCCTGCCACAGCGGGTATTGGGGCTCGTCTGCCTTCGGGTGGTTCTTGCACACGTACTGGTAGACCACGCGCAAGTCGATCCGGAAGTCGTAGGCGCGGGTGCCGCCGCCCAGCATGCCGCTGGTGAGCAGCATGCCGTCGTAAGGACCTTTGACGGGTCCGTTGGGGCCGTCTACCGTGGCGTACAGTTCGGCGCCCTTGGCGGCGACCGAGCCGCCGTAGCTTTGCCCGTGCAGGATGGTGCGGCGGGGTGGGCCGAAATGCTTCACGAAGACGCGGCGCACGCGCTCGGTGTCCTCGGCCGCCATGCTCACGCCAAAGCCCCCCCGGCGGTAGGTGGCGCCCGCCCAGGCGTGGCCGGCCTTGACGGTCACGGCCCAGCGTTTGAGGTCTTCCTCGCCGCGCGCGAGCGTGGCCGGTCCGGTGTCGGCGGGGCCTCCATGGGCATGCACGACGAGCACGCCGGTTTCAGGTTTCCAACCGGCGGGCAGGGCGATCCAGTAGAAGCCACCGAGCCCGTCTTCGCCGGTGTGGCAGGTGGCACCGGCCGGCACTTCGGCGGGGCAGGCGCGGGGCTGAGGGTCGGTGGGCACCTGGGCGATGGCGCCACCGCTGTGGCCGGCGAGGGCCGCCAGCGCCAGCAGCGCGATGGGGCGAAGGGGCATGAAAGGTCTCCAGTGGTTGTTCGAATCCACGCGGACGATAGGTGCGCCGCCACCCCATGTCAAATATACTGAAATCCGAGTTTCAATACCTTTCAGATATGGAAATCAGGCACCTGCGCTACTTCCTGGCCGTCGCCGAGGCCGGCCACATGACGCGCGCGGCCGAGCGCCTGGGCATCCAGCAGCCGCCATTGAGCCTGCAGATCAAGGCACTGGAAAAGGAGCTCGGCGTTGCCTTGTTCCACCGCCATCCCAAGGGCGTGGCGTTGTCGGACGCCGGGCGCCTGTTCGAGCGGGAAGCGCGCCAGCTGGTGGACGACATGGCGGCCATGGAGCAGCGCATGGCGCGCGTGGCGCGCGGCGAACTCGGTGTGCTCCATGTCGGCTTCACCAGCTCCGCCGCCGCGCATGCTTTCACCCCCGAGGCCTTGCGCGCCTGCCGGCGGGCCTGGCCCGGCATCGCACTGTCGATCCGCGAAGACCACGCGGCCGGCATCACCGAGGCGGTGGCGGCGGGGCGGCTGCATTGCGGTCTGATCCGCGTGCCGGTGTCGCAGCCCGAGAGCCTGACCTTCGAGGTGCTGCTGCGCGAGCCGGTGCTGGTGGCGCTGCCCGCAGACCACGCCTTGGCGCGACGCCGGTCGGGCGCGCTGGCGTTGGCGGACCTGCGCGAGGAGGGCTTCATCCTGGTGCGGCAGCCCGGTGCCCCGGGGCTGTACGCCAACCTGCTGGCGCTGTGCGAATCCCATGGTTTTCGTCCGCGCATTGCCGCCGAGGTCGAGCGCATGGTGACCAGCCTGAACCTGGTGGCCGCTGGCGCGGGCATCGCGGTCGTGCCGACCTCCATGAGCGGCCTGCATCCCCACGCGGTCGTCTATCTGCCCTTGCGCGAAGGCACGCCGTTGGATGCGCCCCTGACCTTGGTGTACCGCTCGGCCGAAGCCTCCGGCCCGGCCGCGCATTTCCTCAAGATCGCCCGGGACACGGCGCGCAAGGCCCAGGCGCGCACGCGACGGGGGCGCACCGCGACATGAGAGGAGGGCTGTCGCGTCGGCAAGCGATCCCGGCGCTGCTGGCACTGGCAGGCGCCGTCGGTCCACGGGCCAGCCGTGCGCAGCCCGGGTGGCCGTCTCAGCCTTTGCGCATCATCGTCGTGTATCCACCGGGTGGGCTCAGCGATGGCGTCGCGCGCGCGCTGGCCGAGCGCCTGTCGTGGCAACTCGGCGTGGCGGTGCGGGTGGAAAACCGGGGCGGTGGCGGCGGCAGCGTGGGGCTGCAAGCGCTGGCGCGCGCGCCAGCCGACGGGCACACGCTGGCCTTCTCGGCGGTCAGCCCCTTGACCCTGCGCCCGCACCTCGGTGCGGTGGGCTACGACCCGTTTCGAGACATCGAGCCGGTGGCCAGCGTGATGTACACGCCCGTGCTGCTGGTGGGCACGCCAACCTTCACCGGCCGGGGCTTTGCGGACCTGCTTGTGCAAGCCAAAGCCCATCCAGGCGCGCTGCGCTGGGCCACCTCCGGCCTGGCCACCGCCGGCCATCTGGTGCTGGAACAGGTGCAGCTGGGCAGCCGCGTGGCGGTCACGCACATCCCCTACAAGGGCGGAGGCCAGCAACTCACCGATGCGCTGGGCGGGCAGTTCGAGTTGCTGTCGACCAATGTGGCTCCCGCGCAGCTGGCCCACATCGAGGCCGGCCGCTTCAAGCCCCTGGCCGTGGGCGCGCCTCAGCGCCTGGACGTCTTGCCGCAGGTGCCCACGTTTGCCGAACTGGGGCTGCCCCAGGCCAACGTCACGTCCTTGTTCGGGCTGTTCGCGCCGGGTGGAACGCCGACGCGCGTGCTGGACCGGCTGAATGCGGAAATCAACGCCGCGGTGCAGACGCCGCCCATCCGGGAGCGGCTGCTGGCGTCGGACAACCTGCCCGCGCTTGGCGACCGCCCTTCCTTCGCGCGCCGCATTGCCGAGGAATGGCGCAGCAACCACCAGCTCAAGGGCGCGAACATCAAGATGGAGTGAGCGTCGGGGTGGCGACGCAGTGGCCGTGACGGCCTGGAAAGCTCAGGGGGCCTTGTCGGCCACTTCCACTCGGCGCGCGCCGTTGAAGCGCTTGTTCCAGTAGGCCATGCGCATGTCTTCCATGCGCACCTGGGCACCGCTGCGCGGGGAGTGGATGAACTTGCCGTCGCCAACATAGATGCCGACGTGGCTGAAGGCACGGCGCATGGTGTTGAAAAACACCAGGTCGCCGGGCTTGAGTTCGCTGCGGTCGATGGTCTGCGTGGCCGCGGCCTGTTCATCGGAGCGGCGGGGCAGGATCTTGCCCAGGGATTGCTCGTACACCGCGCGAACGAAGCCGCTGCAGTCAAAACCCGTCTCGGCGCTGTTGCCGCCGTAGCGGTACGGCACATCGAGGAAGGCCATGGCATTGATGACGAGGCTGGACGCCTGTTCGCTCACCGTGTCGCGGGCATGCTGCACTTGTTGGCCGATGCGCGCCATCAGGCCCTTGTCGCTGAGCAGCGAGTCCATGTCTTCATAGCCGTTGGCGGTGCCCGGCGCGGCGTGGGCCACGGCCGAACCGCACAGCAGAAGAATGGGGAGCCAGCGCAACATAGGGCGTGAGGGTATCGGCGCTGCTGCTGGAAGTCAAGCGAGAATCGAGCGCCAACCCTTTGATTTACAACCACTTTCGTATTCACTTCCTGGCCAGCGGGGTGGCTCGCGACGGAAGGCTGCTGGTGACCGACGGAAGATCGACCATCACGGGCTGGCCGGGCGTGGTGCAGCCGGTGTCGCAGCACTTGCCGGGTTGCCGGTTTTTCGTGATGGCGCGTGCCGGGTCGTGAGGCGATGCGGCGGCGCTGCCGTCGGCCGCAACGCCGCGTTCCAACAGGCGTTCGACCAGCTCGACCTTGTTGCCCACCGGGTAGTTGCGCCAGATTTCCTGTTTCATGGCGGCCGGTGAACCGCCGCCGTGCAGGCTGATCACGCTGTACCAGCCACCCTGGTAGCCAGCGGTCAGGTCTTCCAGGAAACGAGCCGTCTGGATTCGCTGCTCGTAAGGCACGTCGGGGTTGGCACGCAGCACGTCCGAGAGTTTCGCGCCGGTCTCGGGGTTGTGGTCTTCGTCCGGGCCGGGCAGGGTGACGATCAGGCCGCCGCTCACGTAGTGGGCGATGCGGTGCATGTCGTAGATCTGCGTGGCCAGCAGCAGCTTGCCGATGTTGGAGAAGACGGGGTCGGGCATGAAGGTCTGGCTGTGCGGGTCGGCCTTGCCATAGACGCTGGCCGCCACGCCGCAGGCGTAGAAGCCCTCGGTGATGGTGATCAGTTCCACCATCTGTTCACGCAGATGCGTTTCCCGCCCCGGGTCGAAGCCGTTGGCTTCGCACATGAGCGCCCCGGCGCCGATGAGCAGGTCGCCGAAGCCGGCGCGCGCGCCGATGCAGGTGTGGCGGTGGTGGGTGGCGTAGCTGTAGGTGAGGTGGCTGGAGTGCTCCCACTCGCCGGCGTAGAACACGTTGTCCCAGGGCACGAACACCCGGTCGAAGATGCAGACGCCGGTGCTCTGCCCGTACTTGCGGCTGAACAGGGCTTCGCCATGTTCGACCTTTTCGCCGGGCCGGCCGGCAGGGCGAGCGACGATGGTCAGGCCGGGTGCGTCGATGGGCACGGCGCAGCAAACCGCGAAGTCGGCGTCCTCTCGGCCCATGTGGCGGCACGGCATCACCAGCAGTTCGTGGACGTAGGGCGCGCCGGTGACGATGGCCTTGGTGCCGCTGATGACGATGCCGCGTGCGTTTCTCTCCACCACGTGCACGTAGCTGTCCACGTTGGCCTGCTCGTGCGGACGGCGGCTGCGGTCGCCCTTGGCATCGGTCATGGCCACGCCCAGGGTCAGGTCCTGGTCCTGCACGCGGTGCAGGTAGTTCAGGAAGCGCTGGGTGTGCTCGGTGGTCCCGCGGGCATCGTCGATGCGGGCCGAGACCTGGCCGATGGCATTGAGCGCGTCGTGCGTGAGGTAGCGCTGGGCGCAACCGGTCTCCTGGCACACCAGGCGCACGGCTTCCAGCTTGTTGAGCAGGTCGCCGCTGCTGGTGTTGATGTGGCTGAGGCGGTTCACCCGACGGCCACTGGTCTGCTGGACCGCCGTCATCAGCGGCGCGTACCGGGCTTGGAGGGCCAAGTCATAGGTGAGGGCGATGGCGTTGATCCCGGGTTGCAAGGCCGGTTCGTCGGCCACGCTGTCCACCGCGCACCCGTCCACGAACACGCGCGGCTTGCGCTCGCGCAGGGATTCGCGGAAATCTGCGCCGCTCATGAGGGTGGGGGGGTGAGTCAGGGCGTCATTCATGGGATGGATGCCTCGTGGATCGATGGATGGTTGATGAATTTTTTACCTGCCGAGCAGCAATTTAAACAACGTTCAATAATTTATGCAAACGTTTAATTTTGGCGGCGCATGTTCGTCAGGGCGATAAACTGCGCGCATGGACGTCCATTTGCATGAACTGATCCCCGTGCCCTCGGAAGCCGAGGCAGAGGCCGCGCGAGAACAACAACGCCAACGGCAGCTGCGCCAGGCAGCGCAGTCGGATTCCCGGCGCGCCCTGGTGTTGGAAGCGGCGCGCAGTGTCTTCGCCGAAAAGGGCGTGGACGGCGCTAGCATCCGGGAAATCGCCAAGCGGGCGGCGTACACACCAGGGGCGATCTACAGCTACTTCGAGAGCAAGGAGGCGATCTACGCCGCGTTGCTGGCCGAATCGCTGGAGCGGCTGAACCAGGAGGTGGCTGCCGCCAAGCCGCCCAAACCCCAACCCCAGGCGATGCTCGCGGCCAAGGCGCAGGCCTGGTTCGGCTTCTACGCCCGCAACCCTCGCGATCTGGACCTGGGCTTCTACTTGGTGCAGGGGCTGGCCCCACGGGGCCTGACCAGCGAACTGAACCAGCAGCTCAACAGCCGCCTGCACGACGCCCTGCATCCTTGCGAACAGGCCTTGCAGGCCATGGGGCTCTCGCCCGAAGCCGCGCTGCGCGAGAACACCGCGCTCTTCGCCCATGGGGTGGGTTTGCTGCTGTTGCAGCACACCGGCCGCATCCGCATGTTCGGGCAGTCCCCTGACGCGCTGTTCCAGGCCTATGTGGACCAGCTCGTGGCCCGGTTGAGCCCGGGCGATGGCGCTTCAGCGGGTGAACCGGGGCAGGCCGATCTGTTCGGGGGTTGAGGGCATTCGCGGCCACCCCGACCGGCCCTGCGAAAATCCCCGCTTCTCCCCGAAGCCTTAGACGTGAAAGACAAACCGATGCTGCTGGACGCCTCCGATTCCCAACTGGTGCTGGTGGACTACCAGGTCCGCCTGATGCCCGCCATCTTCGAAGGCCCTCAAGTGCTGGCCAATGCCCTGCGCCTGGCGCGCATGGCCCAGGCCCTGCGGGTGCCCACCTGGGGCACCGAGCAGAACCCCGAAAAACTGGGACCCAACCCGCCCGAGCTGCGCGAGCTGTGCCAGAAGACCCTGTCCAAGATGCACTTCGGCGCCGTCTCCGATGGCCTGGCCGACTGGTTGCGCCCTCCCGCGCGTCAGCAGGCGTCCGGCAATGCGCGCAGCCTGCCCAAGCACCTGCAGAAGCCGGCGGCGGCACCAGTCTCGGAGCGCCAGACTGTCGTCGTGGCGGGCTGCGAGGCCCATGTGTGCCTGCTGCAGACCGCGCTGGAGCTGATCGAGCAGGAGTTCGACGTCTGGGTGGTGACGGATGCCTGCAGCTCGCGCACCGAGCGCAACCGAGACGCCGCCTTCGACCGCCTGGCCGGCGCGGGCGCCGAGCTGGTGACCACGGAGATGGTGGCGTTCGAGTGGCTGCGCACGGCCGAGCACCCCGCGTTCCGCGATATCCAGGCCTTGATCAAATAAGAGAAGCGTGCAGCGGCGCAGGGCGGCGGCCTTGCGCCGTGTCAGCCTCGCGCAAGCGGGCTCAGCATAATTATGAATTCACTTTAGTGCGCGACTTTAGGTCCATCAGCTGCAGGAGACATTCATATGAGTCAGGGCTACGCCGAGTTCTACCGCCGCTCCATCGAGGACCGCGATGCCTTCTGGACCGAACAGGCCGCGCTGGTGGACTGGCACAAACCGTTCGACCGGGTCTGCAACCACGACCACCCGCCGTTCGCGCACTGGTTCGAGGGTGGGCTGACCAACCTGTGCCACAACGCGGTGGACCGCCACCTTCAGGATCGCGCCGATCAGAACGCGCTGATCTATGTGTCGACCGAGACCGACACCGAGCGCACCTACAGCTTCCGCGAATTGCATGCCGAGGTGCAGCGCATGGCGGCGGTGCTGCTGGCGCAGGGCGTGAAGAAGGGCGATAGGGTGTTGATCTACATGCCCATGATTCCCGAAGCCACCTTCGCCATGCTGGCCTGCGCGCGCATCGGCGCCATTCACTCGGTGGTGTTCGGCGGTTTCGCGAGCCATTCGCTGGCCAACCGCATTGACGATGCCTCCCCCGTGGCCATCGTGAGCGCCGATGCAGGGTCGCGCGGTGGCAAGGTGGTCGAGTACAAGCCGCTGCTGGACGAGGCCCTTCGCCTGTCCAGCCACAAGCCGGCGTCGGTGGTCCTGGTCAATCGGGGCCTGGCGCCGATGTCCCTGGTGCCCGGGCGCGACCACGACTACACCGCTCTGCGTGAGCAGCACCTGAACGCGCAGGTGCCCTGCGAATGGATGGAGTCCACCGCGATCAGCTACACGATCTACACCAGCGGCACCACAGGCAAGCCCAAGGGCGTGCAGCGCGATACCGGGGGCTACCTGGTGGCGCTGGCAGCGAGCATGAAGCACATCTTCATGGGCGAACCCGGTGAGACCTATTTCTCCACCAGCGACATTGGCTGGGTGGTGGGCCACAGCTACATCGTCTACGGCCCGCTGATCGCCGGCATGGCGACCATCCTGTACGAAGGCCTGCCGATCCGGCCCGATGGTGGCATCTGGTGGCGGCTGGTCGAGAAGTACAAGGTGACGGTGATGTTCAGCGCGCCCACCGCGGTGCGCGTGCTCAAGAAGCAGGACCCGGCCTACCTGAAGCAGTACGACCTCTCCAGCCTCAAGGCGTTGTTTCTCGCTGGCGAACCCTTGGACGAGCCCACGGCGCGCTGGATCAGCGACGGCCTGGGCGTGCCCATCATCGACAACTACTGGCAGACCGAGAGCGGCTGGCCCATCCTCACCATCGCCAACGGGGTCGAGAAGAAGCCCAGCAAGTTCGGCAGCCCGGGGGTGCCGATGTATGGCTACAGCGTCAAGCTCCTGCATGAGTCCACCGGTGAAGAGCTCACCGGCGCCGATGAGAAGGGCGTGGTGGTGATCGAGGGGCCAACGCCTCCCGGCTTCATGCAGACCGTGTGGAAGGACGACGCGCGTTTTGTCAACACCTACTGGAAGAGCATCCCGGGCAAGCTGGTCTACAGCACCTTCGACTGGGGCATCCGTGACCAGGACGGGTACTTCTACATCCTGGGCCGCACCGACGACGTGATCAACGTGGCGGGCCACAGGCTGGGCACGCGGGAGATCGAAGAGAGCATCTCCAGCCACGCCAACGTGGCGGAGGTGGCGGTGGTGGGCGTGGCCGACCAGCTCAAGGGGCAGGTGGCCATGGCCTTCGTGGTCGCCAAGGACACCTCGGCGCTCGGTGACGAGGCCTCGAAGCTCAAGCTGGAGGGGGAGATCATGAAGCGGGTGGACGAGCAGCTCGGTGCCGTGGCCCGCCCGGCCCGGGTGCGTTTCGTGACCGTGCTGCCCAAGACGCGCAGCGGCAAGCTGCTTCGCCGGGCCATCCAGGCGGTCTGCGAAGGCCGCGATCCGGGCGATCTCACGACCATGGACGATCCCGCCGCGCTGCAGCAGATCAAGGATCTGCTGGCCTGAACCGCAGGGGCGGCCTTGCCGGCGTTCCGGTCGCGTTGGCAAGGCATGGTGGTTCGGGATGTTTGTAAGTACAATTCATGCTTATATTTACACGAGCAACGACCGCCATGGAACAGATGATCGCGTCCGAAGGCCAAGTGGAAAAAGTCCGCGTGTTTGAACTCGCGGCCGAACTCTTCGGCGTGCTCGCCACCCCCATGCGGCTGCGCATCCTCAGTGCGCTCTGCGACAAGGAGAAGTCGGTTTCCCAGCTGTTGCAGGAAATCGACACCACCCAGCCCAATCTGTCGCAGCACCTGAACCTGCTTTACCGCGCGGGCGTGCTGGCCAAGCGCAAGGACGGTACGCAGGTGATCTACCGCGTGCAGAGCGAAAAGGCCGTCACCCTGTGCCGCACGGTCTGCACCCAGATCGCGATCGAGATGGACGAGCCGAGCTCGGTGCCGGCCTCCGAGCGCCTCTCGCCCCGCGTCGCGTCCTGACGAACGGCTCCCGCATCGCATCTTTTTACACAGGGCTGTTCCCGCGGTGGCACAATCGCGGGCTGCAGTCAGGTCCTTCCACAGTCACTGTCGCATCCGCCTAACGGTTCAGCCGTGCCGCGGAAGGTTGTCTTAACCAGCTTATGTTTCCCCAAGGGAAACGGAGGTCAGCGGATTTATGAGCGATTCCCAATCGAACGGGGGCAACGTCTATGTTGCCTACAAAGGCAACTCGTACCTCTTCGGCGGCAACGCGCCGTACGTGGAAGAGATGTACGAAAACTACCTGGACAATCCTGGTAGCGTCCCCGAAAACTGGCGCGGTTACTTCGACGCGCTGCAGAACGTCCCCGCTGGTGATGGCACCGACGCCCGCGATGTACCCCACCTGCCCGTCATCAACGCCTTCGCCGAGCGCGCCAAGCAGGGTGGCACCAAGGTCGTCGTGGCCGCAGGTGCCGACTCCGAACTCGCCCGCAAGCGCACCGCCGTCCAGCAGCTGATTGCCGCCTACCGCAATGTCGGTGCCCGCTGGGCCGATCTGGATCCGCTCAAGCGCGCCGAGCGCGACCACATTCCCGAACTCGAACTCTCGTTCTACGGCTTCACCGACGCCGACCTCGAGACCGTGTTCAACACCAGCAACACGTTCTTCGGCAAGGAAACCATGTCCTTGCGCGAGTTGCTCAACGCCTTGCGCGAAACGTACTGCGGCTCCATCGGAGCCGAGTACATGTACATCACCGACCAGAGCCAGAAGCGCTGGTGGCAGGAGCGCCTGGAAGCCACGCGCACCAAGCCAGCCTTCAACGCCGAGAAGAAAAAGCACATCCTCGACCGCCTGACGGCCGCCGAAGGCCTGGAGCGTTTCCTGCACACCAAATACGTGGGGCAGAAGCGTTTCTCGCTGGAAGGTGGCGAGAGCTTCATCGCCTCGATGGACGAGCTGATCAACCAGGCCGGCCAGATCGGCGTGCAGGAAATCGTGATCGGCATGGCCCACCGCGGTCGCCTGAACGTGCTGGTCAACACCCTGGGCAAGATGCCCAAGGACCTGTTTGCCGAGTTCGACCACACCGCGCCCGAAGAGCTGCCCGCCGGTGACGTGAAGTACCACCAGGGCTTCAGCTCCGACGTGACCACCCCCGGTGGCCCGGTGCACCTGTCGCTGGCGTTCAACCCATCGCACCTGGAAATCGTGAACCCGGTCGTGGAAGGTTCGGTGCGCGCCCGCATGGACCGCCGTGGCGACCCGCTGGGCAAGCAGGTGCTGCCGGTGTTGGTGCACGGTGATGCCGCCTTTGCCGGCCAAGGCGTGGTGATGGAAACCCTGGCGCTGGCCGAAACCCGTGGCTATTCCACGGGCGGCACGGTGCACCTGGTGATCAACAACCAGATCGGCTTCACCACCTCCGACCCGCGCGACAGCCGCTCCACGCTGTACTGCTCCGACGTCGTGAAGATGATCGAGGCGCCGGTGCTGCACGTGAACGGCGACGATCCCGAGGCAGTGGTGTTCGCCACCCAGCTGGCGCTCGATTTCCGCATGACCTTCCAGAAGGACGTGGTGGTCGACATTGTTTGCTTCCGCAAGCTGGGCCACAACGAACAGGACACCCCGAGCCTGACGCAGCCGCTCATGTACAAGAAGATCGCGGCCCACCCCGGCACGCGCAAGCTGTACGCCGACAAGCTGGCCGCGCAGGGCCTGGGCGAGACGTTGGGCGACGACATGGTCAAGGCCTACCGTGCCGCGCTGGACGCCGGTCGCCACACGGTGGACCCGGTGCTGACCAACTTCAAGAGCAAGTTCGCGGTCGACTGGAGCCCGTACCTGGGCAAGAAGTGGACCGACAGCGCGGACTCCGCCATCCCCATGGCCGAGTGGAAGCGCCTGTCGGATCGCCTGACCACGATTCCGGACAACGTCACCCCGCACCAGCTGGTGAAGAAGGTGTACGCCGACCGCGCGGCCATGGGCCGTGGCGACATCCCGGTGGACTGGGGCATGGGCGAGCACATGGCTTTTGCCTCGCTGGTGGCCAGCGGCTTCCCCGTGCGCCTCTCGGGCGAGGATTGCGGCCGCGGCACGTTCACGCACCGCCACGCCGTCATCCACGACCAGAACCGCGAGAAGTACGACGAAGGCATCTACGTGCCGCTGCAGAACGTGGCCGACAACCAGGCCCCGTTCGTGGTGATCGACTCGATCCTGTCCGAAGAGGCCGTGCTCGGTTTCGAATACGGCTACGCCTCGAACGACCCGAACACGCTGGTGATCTGGGAAGCCCAGTTCGGCGACTTCGTCAACGGTGCGCAGGTCGTGATCGACCAGTTCATCGCTTCCGGCGAAGTGAAGTGGGGCCGCGTCAATGGCATCACGATGATGCTGCCGCACGGCTACGAAGGCCAGGGCCCGGAGCACAGCTCGGCGCGCCTGGAGCGCTTCATGCAGCTGGCCGCAGACACCAACATGCAGGTCGTGCAGCCCACCACCGCGAGCCAGATCTTCCACGTGCTGCGCCGCCAGATGATTCGCGGCCTTCGCAAGCCGCTGATCATCTTCACGCCCAAGTCGCTGCTGCGCAACAAGGACGCGACCTCGCCGCTGTCCGAGTTCACCAAGGGCGGTTTCCAGACCGTGATCCCGGAGCAGAACGCCGACGTCGTGAAGAAGGCCGAGAAGGTCAAGCGCGTCATCTGCTGCTCGGGCAAGGTGTACTACGACCTCGTCAAGAAGCGCGAAGAGCGCGGCTCGGACGACGTGGCGATCGTGCGCGTGGAGCAGCTGTACCCGTTCCCGCACAAGGTGTTCGGCGCGGAGCTGCGCAAGTACCCCAACGCGACCGACATCGTGTGGTGCCAGGACGAGCCGCAGAACCAGGGCGCCTGGTTCTTCGTGCAGCACTACATCCACGAGAACATGCTTGAGGGTCAGAAGCTGGGCTACGCCGGGCGCGCGGCCTCCGCATCGCCGGCCGTGGGTTACGCCCACCTCCACCAGGAGCAGCAGAAGACGTTGATCGAAGCCGCTTTCGGCAAGCTCAAAGGCTTCATCCTCACCAAGTGAACTGAACGGACCCGAGCCGGTCACCCGACGTTGACGTCCTGTGACCGGCCCGTCCGGCGCACCCCACAAAACCCCCAGGTAGAACACTCATGGCAATCGTAGAAGTCAAAGTTCCGCAACTGTCCGAATCCGTGGCCGAAGCCACCTTGCTGGCATGGAAGAAGAAAGCCGGCGAAGCCGTCGCGGCCGATGAAATCCTGATCGAGATCGAAACCGACAAGGTCGTGCTCGAAGTGCCCGCGCCCGCCGCTGGCGTGCTGGTGGAGCTGGTCCAGGGCGACGGCGCCACCGTGGCCGCCGACCAGCTGATCGCCCGGATCGACACCGCGGCCGTCGCCGGTGCCGCGGCGCCCGCACCCGCTGCTGCGGCGCCTGCTGCCGCCGCTCCCACCGCCGCACCGGCTGCTGCCGCTGCTGCTGCTGCAACATCCCAATCCAAGGCCGGTGTGGCCATGCCCGCTGCCGCCAAGCTGATGGCCGACAACAACCTGGCCGCTGGCTCGGTGGCCGGCACCGGCAAAGACGGCCGCGTGACCAAGGGCGACGTGCTGTCGGCCGTGGCCGCGCCCAAGGCTGCTGCCGCCGCGCCCGTGGCGATCCCCACTGGCGCGCCCACCAAGGTGCTGCCGCAGGTGCCCGTGGTGGCCCCCGACCTGGGCGACCGCCCTGAAGAGCGCGTGGCCATGACCCGCCTGCGCGCGCGCGTGGCCGAGCGTCTGCTGCAATCGCAATCCACCAACGCCATCCTGACCACGTTCAACGAGGTGAACATGGCGCCGGTGATGGAGATGCGCAAGAAGTTCCAGGAGAAGTTCGAGAAGGAACACGGCGTCAAGCTGGGCTTCATGAGCTTCTTCGTGAAGGCCGCGGTGCATGCGCTCAAGAAGTACCCGATCATCAACGCCTCGGTGGACGGCAACGACATCGTCTACCACGGCTACTTCGACATCGGCATCGCCGTCGGTTCGCCCCGCGGCCTGGTGGTGCCCATCCTGCGCAACGCCGACCAGATGAGCTTTGCCGACATCGAGAAGAAGATCGCCGAGTTCGGTCAGAAGGCCAAGGACGGCAAGCTGGGCCTGGACGATCTCACCGGTGGCACGTTCTCGATCTCCAACGGCGGCACCTTCGGCTCCATGCTGTCCACGCCCATCATCAACCCGCCGCAGTCTGCCATCCTGGGCGTGCACGCGACCAAGGACCGCCCGGTGGTGGAAAACGGCCAGATCGTGATCCGCCCGATCAACTACCTCGCCATGTCGTACGACCACCGCATCATCGACGGCCGCGAAGCCGTGCTGGGGCTGGTGGCGATGAAGGAAGCGCTGGAAGACCCGGCCCGCATCCTGTTCGACATCTGATCGATCCTTCTCTTGCCAACGCCCCGCCGCCAGGGGCGTTGGCCCTTTGAATTCAGGAACACAACATGTCCCAATCCTTTGACGTCGTCGTGATCGGCGGCGGCCCCGGTGGCTACATCGCCGCCATCCGCGCAGCGCAGCTCGGCTTCAAGGTCGCCTGCATCGACGAGTGGAAGAACGCTGCCGGTGGCCCGGCACCGGGTGGCACCTGCACCAACGTCGGCTGCATCCCCAGCAAGGCCCTGCTGCAGTCGTCCGAGCACTTCGACCACGCCAACCACCACTTCGCCGACCATGGCATCAGCGCCACCAACGTGAAGATCGACATCGCCAAGATGATCGGCCGCAAAGACACGGTGGTGAAGCAGAACAACGACGGCATCCTGTACCTGTTCAAGAAGAACAAGGTCACCTTCTTCCACGGCCGCGGCTCGTTCGTGAAGGCCGTCGAAGCCGGCTACGAGATCCAGGTGACCGGCGCGAAGGAAGAGCTCATCACGGGCCAGCAGATCATCCTGGCCACGGGTTCCAACGCCCGCGCGCTGCCGGGTGTGCCGTTCGACGAAGAAAACGTGCTGTCCAACGACGGCGCGCTGCGCCTTGGCGCCGTGCCCAAGAAGCTGGTGCTGATCGGTTCCGGCGTGATCGGCCTGGAAATGGGCTCGGTCTGGCGCCGCCTGGGCTCGGACGTGACCATCCTCGAAGGTCTGCCGACCTTCCTGGGCGCGGTGGACGAGCAGATCGCCAAGGAAGCCAAGAAGGCCTTCGACAAGCAAGGCCTCAAGATCGAGCTGGGCGTGAAGGTCGGCGAGGTCAAGACCGGCAAGAAGGGCGTGAGCGTGGCCTACACGAACGCCAAGGGCGAAGCGCAGAGCATTGATGCTGACAAGCTGATCGTCTCGATCGGCCGCGTGCCCAACACCATCGGCCTGAATGCCGAGGCCGTGGGCCTGCAGCTCGACGAGCGCGGCGCCATCGTGGTGGACGGCGAATGCCGCACCAGCCTCAAGGGCGTGTGGGCCGTGGGCGACGTGGTGCGTGGCCCCATGCTGGCTCACAAGGCGGAAGAAGAGGGCGTGGCCGTGGCCGAGCGCATCGCCGGCCAGCACGGACACGTCAACTTCAACACCATCCCCTGGGTGATCTACACCAGCCCCGAGATCGCGTGGGTGGGCCGCACTGAGCAGCAGCTCAAGGCCGACAGCGTGAAGTACAAGGCCGGCACCTTCCCGTTCCTGGCCAATGGCCGTGCGCGGGCGCTGGGCGACACCACCGGCATGGTGAAGTTCCTGGCCGACGCGACCACCGACGAAATCCTGGGCGTGCACATCGTGGGCCCCATGGCCAGCGAACTGATCGCCGAAGCCGTGGTGGCCATGGAGTTCAAGGCCAGCGCCGAGGACATTGCGCGCATCTGCCACGCCCACCCTTCGCTGTCGGAAGCGACGAAGGAAGCCGCGCTGGCGGTGGACAAGCGCACGCTGAACTTCTAAGCGCCTATCTTGAGCGTTCGCAGCACGTACGAGGCCGCGCTCAAGGAGCGCGGCTACACGACGGACCCCGCCCAACAGCGCGCCATCGACGCGCTGGAGCGGTGCGCGGCCGAGTGGGCGGTGTACAAGCAGAAGCGCTCGAACTCGCTGAAAAAGCTCTTCGTCAATCCCGAGATCCCGCGCGGCGTCTACATGTACGGCGGCGTGGGCCGGGGTAAGAGCTTCCTCATGGAGTGCTTCTTCGAAGCGGTGCCACTGCGTCGCAAGACGCGGCTGCATTTCCACGAGTTCATGCGCGAGGTGCACCGCGAACTGCGCGAGCTGCAGGGCACGGTCAATCCGTTGGACGAGCTCGGCGCGCGCATCGCCAAGCGCTACAAGCTCATCTGCTTCGATGAGTTCCACGTGGCCGACGTGACCGACGCGATGATCCTGCACCGCCTGCTGGATGCGCTGTTCAAGGCGGGCGTGGGGTTCGTCACCACGTCCAACTTCCGGCCGGACGACCTGTACCCCGACGGGCTGCATCGCGACCGCATCCTGCCCGCGATCGAACTGCTCAAACAGCGGCTGGAGGTGCTTAGCGTGGACAACGGCACCGACTACCGCCAGCGAACGCTCAACCACATCCAGCTCTACCACTGCCCGCTGGGGCCGCAGGCCGATGCCGCGATGGAGGCCACCTTCAATGAACTGGCCGAGATGGGCGACCACGATGCGGTCATGCACATCGAGGCGCGGCAGATCCAGGCGCTGCGGCGTTCAGGCGGCGTGATCTGGTTCGACTTCCGCACCTTGTGCGGCGGACCCCGTTCGCAGAACGACTACCTCGAGATCGCCTCCCAGTTCCACACACTCATGCTGTCGAACGTGCCGCAGATGTCGGTGCGCCAGGCATCGGAAGCGCGGCGCTTCACCTGGCTGGTGGATGTGCTCTACGACCGGCGGGTCAAGCTGGTGATGTCCGCCGCCGTGCCACCCGAGGATCTGTACGTGGAAGGGCCAATGTCGCACGAATTCCCGCGCACCGTCTCGCGCCTGACCGAGATGCAGTCACAGGAATTTCTGTCGCTGGAGCACCGGTTGGTGGACACCGGGCTGACTTGAACCCCGCTTCAGCCGAGCGGGTCGAGTTTGACGATCGTCAGCGACAGGTTGTCGCCCATGCCCTTGGCGCGCGAGCGCGCCTTCTGGATCAGGAACTCGCAAGCCTCGCGGGGCGAGAGCATGGCGATCGTGCTGGAGAGTTCTTCCGGGGTGAAGTAGTGCCAGATGCCGTCGCTGCAGGCCATGATCGCGTCACCCGCGCTCAGCTGGGGCACCACGTGCAGGTCCACTGGCGGATCGTTCTCCGTGCCCAGGCAGCCCATCAGGATGTTGGCATGGGGGTGGTCCAGCGCTTCTTCCTCGCTGATCTCGCCCTGGTTGACCAGGGTCTGCACGTAGGAATGGTCCATGGTGCGAAAGACCATCCGGCCATTGCGAAAGTGGTAGATGCGCGAGTCGCCCGCGTGCACCCAGTGGCTGTCGCCACCCGGGTTGATGAGGAAGGCGGCGATGGTGCTGTGCGGCTCCTGTTCTGCCGAGACGGCCGTGAGCTTGATGACCAGATGCGACTCTTCGACGATCTGGCGCAGCAACGCGGCGGCATCGTCCGTCTCAGGGTCGTAGCGCTCGAACAGCTGCCGCGCCGTGAGCATCACCTGATCGGAGGCTTTGCGCCCGCCGCTGCGACCGCCCATCCCGTCGGCCAGCACCGCGAGCAGGCAGGTGCCATGGCGCGGATGGTGCAGCAGGCTGACCTGGTCCTGCTGGTAATCGCGGTCGCCCCGGTGGATGCCGGTGGAGGCCTGGATGCGGTAGCCTTTGGACATGAATGTGCTGGTCGGACTGTGCGGGTGGGGAAATGGGTGCAATGGTATCCACATATGCGCTGCGCGAAGCCCGGCAAAGGCCGAAACCGTGAACCCTTGCGCGCCGGGCCGCCGTCCGGCGGCGTGGGCCTGCCCAACGGTGGCTGGCAGGACCTGGAGGCGGCTTGAGCACGCTTGAAAACAGCGTGGCGGCCGCGTTTGCCGCCGACGGACCCTTGGAGCGCGCGCACGGCAGTCTGCGCCCGCGTCAGGGGCAGCTCGACATGGCCGCCGCCGTGTCCCGCGCCATCGAAGACGGCCATGGCCTGGCCGTCGAAGCGGGTACCGGGGTGGGCAAGACCTTTGCCTACCTCGTGCCCTTGCTGCTCAGTGGCCGGCGTGCTCTGCTGTCCACCGCCACCCAGGCCTTGCAGGACCAGCTGTTCACGCGCGACATTCCCGCCGTGGTCCGCGCACTCGGTCTGCCGGTGCGCGTGGCCCTGCTCAAGGGGCGGTCGAGTTACGTCTGCCTGCATCGGCTGGAGCAGGCCTTGCATGGGCCGGCGTCGGTCGGCCTGCGCGACCCGGCCATCACGGCCGCGTTGGCCCAGGTGCTGAGCTGGGCGAACCGCTCGCGCAGCGGCGACCTGGCCGAACTGGAGGCCCTGGACGAACGCTCGCCGCTGCGCCCGATGGTCACATCCACCCGGGACAACTGCCTGGGCGCGAGCTGCCCGCGCCACGGCGATTGCCATGTCAATCGCGCGCGCGGCGAGGCCTTGCAGGCCGAGTGGGTGGTGATCAACCACCACCTGTTCTTTTCGGATCAGCTGTTGCTGGAGTCGGGCGTGGCCTCGTTGCTGCCGGCCGCTGAGGTGGTGGTGTTCGACGAAGCGCATCAGCTGAACGACACCGGCATTCCGTTTCTGGGGCGCACGCTGGGGACGGGGCAGTTGCGGGAACTGGCGCGCGATCTGGCCACCCAGGGGCCCCAGTGGGCGCGTGGCCAGCGGCCGTGGGCCCACCTGGCACTGGCAATCGAACAGGCCGCGCGCGCGATGGCTGCCTTGCCCCGCCAGGGCGGTGGCAGTGGTGGCCGCCACCGTTGGCAAGGCATGGCGCCCGAAGGCGTTGACGCGGCCGCCTGGCAGCGTTGCGCCACCGAACTGGGCCAGGCGTTGACGGCCAGCCAGGAGGCGCTGACCGCCACCGCACAAGCCTCGGTGGAGCTGGAGCGTTTGCAAGCACGGGTGCGGGCCCTGGTGTCCGGATGGAGCGTCATGGCCACGGGCTTGCCCGCGGCCGACATGGTCCGGTGGGTGGAGTGGGGTGAGACCCGGCATTGGCGCGCCGTGTGCGCACCGTCCGACAGCGCCCGTCTGTTCCAGCCCTTGCTGGACGAATCGGCGGGCCGACGCAGCTGGGTGTTCTCGTCGGCGACCCTGGGCAGCGACGACGGGCTGAGCTGGTTCACCCGGGGCCTCGGCCTGGATGCGCTGCCGGGTTTGCGCACCCTGCGCGTGCCCAGCCCGTTCGATCACGCGGCCCAGGCGGCGCTGTACGTGCCCCACGACCTGCCCGAGCCCGCCGACGCCTCGCACACGCCGGCGCTCGCCGACGCGGTGGCGCGCTGGGCTTCCCGACTGGGGGGCCGCACCCTGGTGTTGACCACCACTTTGCGCGCCGCGTCGCGCATGGCCGACCATCTGCAGGGGCTGGTGACGCAAGGGCGGTGCGCGCCGCTTCAGGTGTTGGCCCAGGGACGCTTGTCCAAGCGCGCGTTGCTGGCGCGGTTTCGCCAAGCGAGCCAACCGTCCGTGCTGGTGGCGTCAGCGTCGTTCTGGGAGGGCGTGGATCTGCCCGGCGACGCACTGCAGCTGTTGGTCATCGACAAGCTGCCTTTTCCACCACCGGACGATCCTTTGATGCAGGCGCGCGCCCAGCGCCTGGAGGCGCAGGGCTTGAGCGCTTTCAACGACGCCTTTCTGCCCGAAGCTGCCATGGCGCTCAAGCAAGGGGCAGGGCGTTTGATCCGCTCCGAGACCGACCAAGGCATTCTGGTGATCGGCGACCGGCGCCTGGTCACCCGCTCTTATGGCAGCCGTCTGCTCGGGGCGTTGCCGGCCATGAGCCGGCTGGTCGACGAGGCGGACATGGTCGCCCGCCTCGATGCACTGGTGCTTACCAGATCTTCCACCAGGGATCGTCTTTGGACTTGAAACCCTGGCTCAGGTACTCGCTGTTCGGGTAGCTGGCCTGCATCACGCGGCGGGTATCGTCGCGCAACTGCGTCAGGCCCAGCGCCTCATAGGACCGTAGCATGATGAACAGGGCTTCTTCGAGGGCCGGCGCGTTGACGTAGTCGGTCAGGGCCGTCTGGGCGCGGTTGATGGCCGCCACGTAGGCGCCTCGGCTGTGGTAGTAGCGCGCGACATGGACCTCGTACTGCGCCAGCGAGTTGACGATGTACGTCATGCGGTCCCGGGCATCGGGGCTGTAGCGGGAATCCGGAAACCGCGAGACGAGTTCGCGGAACGCTTCGAACGATTCCTTGGCGGCTTTCTGATCGCGTTCGGACAGATCCTGGCGCGCCAGCGAGCCGAAGAGGCCGAGGTTGTCGTTGAAGTTCACCAGCCCCTTGAGGTACAGGGCATAGTCCATCGCCGGGCTGGTGGGATGGAGCTTCTGGAAGCGGTCGAGGGTGGCCAGGGCCTGGGCTTGTTCGCCGGCCTTGTACTGGGCGTAAGCCTTGTCGAGCTGGGCCTGCTGCGCCAGAGGGGTGCCGGCGGCACGGCCCTCGAGCTTTTCGTACAGCGTCACCGACTTCTCGTAGTTGCCTGCGGCACGCTCTTCGGTCGCTTCGCTGTAGATTCGGTTCGGGCTCCAGCCGGCCGTTTCATCCACGGGCGTGGTGCTGCATGCGCTGAGCACCAGCGCCGAGGCCATCGCGCACAGGGGCACAGCCGATAATCTGGACGTCAACTTCACGGGTGCACCTTTACAACGGAACAATGGACTTGGCTTCGCAAATTATATCGACGGGGGATGTGACAGGAGGTTCCATGCCGGGTCTCGAATCGGAGGCGGGCGCCGTGCTCGACGAACTCACGGCGGAAGTGGAAACGCGGATCTGCGAAGTACCCGCTGCCATGCATGGCTGGCGCATCGATCGCGCGCTGGCGCAGCTGATTCCCGAATTCTCCCGTTCCTACCTGCAGCAACTGATGGCCGACGGCGCTGTCGTGATGCGTGGCGCGGCCCTGCGCAAGCCGTCGGCCCGCATCGCCGTGGGCGACCGGTTGGCGGTGGAACTGCGCCCCACGCAACAGGCGCAGGCCTTCGTGGCGCAGGCCATGGCGCTGGACGTGGTGTTCGAGGACGCCGACCTGCTGGTGATCCAGAAGCCCGCCGGCCTGGTGGTGCACCCGGCGGCTGGTCACTGGACCGGCACCTTGCTCAACGGTCTGCTGGCGCACCACGCCGGCGCCGCGGCGTTGCCGCGCGCCGGTATCGTGCACCGCCTGGACAAGGACACCTCAGGCCTCATGCTCGTGGGCAAATCGCGCCAGGCCGTGGAGGCGCTGGTGCGGGACATCGCCGCGCGCGAGGTGAATCGCCAGTACCTTGCCCTGGCCCACGGCCGCTGGCAGGGCGCGGCCGAGAAGGGCGTGGACCAGCCCATCGGGCGCGACGTGCACAACCGCCTGCGCATGGCCGTCGTGCGCGCCGACACTGGCATCGGGAAAACGGCGCAGACCACCATCCGCCTGCTCGATGGGTCTGACCAGGCCTGCCTGGTGGCCTGCAAGCTGCACACGGGGCGCACGCACCAGATCCGCGTGCACATGGCATGGCTGGGCCATCCCCTGGTCGGGGACACGCTCTACGGCGGTCGCCCGCTCTGGGGCATGGGCCGCCAGGCCCTGCATGCGGCACGCCTGTCGCTGCGGCATCCGATCACCGGCGAGCCGCTGGCGTTTCAATCGGCCCCGCCACCGGACCTGCTGGCCGCCATCGATGGCAGCGGCCTCCGGTACAATGAGCCGGGTCTGGGCAGCGGATTCCTCGAGTGAGCGCCACCGTGCGACCCCCGCAGCGCGGCGTGTCGAGGTCCTGACCTCACGATCCCCCAGTTTTGCCCTGCCAGGCAACAGGTTCTTCCCCGGCGTTCCGAGCCGACGGCCAGCGCCGTCCTCGCCGGTTTGAGCAACGGGCCCCGTGCCCACCCCTGTACCGTCCCGGTCGATGCCGGTTTTTGACAGACTGACACCATGAACACCACGGATGCCAAGCGCGTCCTCGAGACGGCGTTGATCTGCGCGCCCCAGCCCCTGTCTGTGCGGGAACTGGGCACGCTGTTCGACGCCGAAGTCTCGGCGGACACGCTCAAGACCTTGCTGGCCGACCTTCAGCTGGAATGGACCGGCCGCGGCGTCGAACTGGTGCAGGTGGCCAGTGGCTGGCGTTTCCAGAGCCGGCCCGAACTGCGCCCCTACCTGGACCGTTTGCACCCCGAAAAGCCACCACGCTACAGCCGCGCCACGATGGAGACCCTGGCCATCATTGCCTACCGCCAGCCGGTGACGCGGGGCGACATGGAAGACATCCGCGGCGTGACCATCAACTCGCTCATCATCAAGCAGTTGGAGGATCGGGGTTGGGTCGAGGTCATCGGCCACCGCGAAACCGTGGGCCGTCCCGCGCTGTTCGCCACCACACGCCAGTTTCTCGACGACCTGGGTCTGTCTTCGCTCGATCAGCTGCCCCCGCTCGAGGGCAATGAAATCCAGGAGTCGGCCCTGGACCGGCTGGACTTCGAAGCGCTGTCGTCCAACCTGTCGCCCGAAGCCGCAGAAGTGGCCGAAGTGGCAGAGGTCGCGATCGATACCGAGATTGCCGTGGCGGATGCGTCCGAAGCAGCGGCGACCGCCGACTTGCCGGCCGACGCCGAGACCCCCACCCCCGATCTGCAGAGAGCCGATCCCTCCACCCAGGAACACCATGAACCCGGCGAACACCCCCCCAGCGACGCCTGAGTCGACCCCCGACGCGACGTTGCCGCCCGCCGAGAATGCGGTGCCGCCTCAGGCCGCAGGCGTTGAGCCTGCCCCTGTTGCGGGCCCTCGAGAGGCCGCCGATGCCGAAGCCCTGCGTTTCGACGACGTGGTCAGCGGTGCTTTCGATGCAGAGCAGGAGCAAGCCCTGCCGCTGCCGACCAAGCGCGTGCTCGCGCCGCAGGCCGAGTCGCCCAAGCTGCACAAGGTGCTGGCGCAGGCCGGCATGGGCTCGCGGCTGGAGATGGAGCAGCTCATCCTGGAAGGCCGCATCTCGGTCAACGGCGAGCCTGCCCACATCGGGCAGCGCATCCAGTTCGGGGACATCATCAAGGTCAACGGCAAGCCGGTGCGCGTGCGCATGACGCCGCCGCCGCCCCGTGTGCTGGCGTACCACAAGCCCGCCGGGGAGGTGGTTTCTCACGATGACCCGCAGAACCGCCCGACCGTGTTCCGCCGCCTGCCCAAGCTGATGCAGGGCAAGTGGCAGTCGGTCGGCCGGCTCGACCTCAACACCGAAGGCCTGCTGTTGCTGACCAATTCGGGCGAACTGGCCAACCGGCTGATGCACCCCCGTTTCGGTTTGCAGCGGGAATACGCCGTGCGCGTGCTGGGTGCCTTGTCCAACGAAGAGAAACAGCGGCTGCTGGACGGCGTGCGCCTGGATGACGGCGTGGCACAGTTCGCCTCCATCGAGGATGGAGGCGGCGAGGGCGCCAACTGCTGGTACCGCGTGACGATCGGCGAGGGCCGCAACCGCGAGGTGCGTCGCATGTTCGAAGCCGTTGGCCATGCGGTCAGCCGGCTGATCCGCATCCGCTATGGCGCCGTGATGCTGCCTCGCGGGCTCAAGCGCGGCGTGTGGCTGGAACTCGACGACCGCGACATCGCCCGGTTGACCGCCGCGGCAGGGTTGGTGGAGGCCGACGAACCGCGGGGCCCGCGCCCCGGCGGCCGGCACCCCGCCCAGCGGGGCAAACAAGGCGGCAAGGGTAGCCGCACCCAGGGCAAACCGCCAGGCAGCCGTGCCGATGGCCCTGGTTTCGGCGATCGCCGGACCAACAGCGGCTACGGCATGGGCGGGGCGCCGGGTGGCGCCAAGCCGCGCGGTGCCAAGGGCCCGGGCAAGGGGCAGGGCGGCGCGGGTTCGCAGCCGGACCCGATGAAAACCTCCTTCGGTTACATCGGTCAGGACGCCCTGCAGCGCCGGCGCGAGCAGGACGCCGGCCGCGGAGGCCCGCCGGGCGGTGGCCGGCGCCGGGGCGGCGGACGTTCGGGCGGGCGCTGAATGGCGCTTCCCACGCCCACGTTCCACGGCACGGACACCCGAGCAATGTAGAATCGTGGGCTTTGTGAGGCCTTGTGGCTTCGGCAAATTCAACCAAGAAACTTCAGGATTCCTATGGCCATCGAACGCACCCTCTCGATCATCAAGCCCGACGCCGTCGCCAAGAACGTCATCGGCCAGATTTACGCCCGCTTTGAAGCCGCTGGCCTGAAGGTCGTGGCCGCTCGCATGGCCCACCTCTCGCGCGGCGAAGCCGAAGCCTTCTACGCCGTGCACAAGGCCCGTCCCTTCTTCAAGGACCTGGTCGACTTCATGATCTCCGGTCCCGTGATGATCCAGGCGCTCGAAGGCGAAGGCGCCATTGCCAAGAACCGTGACCTGATGGGCGCCACCGATCCCAAGAAGGCCGCTGCCGGCACCATCCGCGCCGACTTCGCCGACAGCATCGACGCCAACGCCGTGCACGGCTCGGACGCGCCCGAGACGGCCGCTGCCGAAGTGGCATTCTTCTTTGCCGGCCTCAACGTCTACTCGCGTTGATCATGGTATGACGGCCAATCTGCTCGACTTCGATCTCGAGGGTTTGGCCGCCTTTTGCGAGCAGCTGGGCGAGAAGCGCTTTCGAGCCGTCCAGCTGTTTCGCTGGATCCATCAAAAAGGGGCGTCGGACTTCGCCCAGATGACGGACCTGGCGCGCAGCCTGCGCGACAAGCTGCCCGGCGTCTGCACCATCACCGACCTGCCCGTGCTCTCGCGCCAGGACTCGGCCGACGGCACCATCAAGTGGCTCTTCGATGTGGGCGATGGCAACGCGGTGGAAACCGTGTTCATCCCCGAGGAAGACCGCGGCACGCTGTGCATTTCCTCCCAGGCCGGTTGCGCCGTGGGCTGCCGCTTCTGCTCCACCGGCCATCAGGGCTTTTCGCGCAACCTCACCACCGGTGAGATCCTGGCCCAGCTGTGGCATGCCGAGCATTTTCTTCGCCGTCACCTGAAACGCGGGGAACGCGTGATCACGAACGTGGTCATGATGGGCATGGGCGAACCCTTGCAGAACTACCACGCGCTGGTGCCGGCGTTGCGCGCCATGCTCGATGACCATGGCTACGGCCTCTCGCGCCGCCGTGTGACGGTTTCCACCTCGGGCGTGGTGCCGATGATCGATCGCCTGGCGCAGGATTGCCCGGTGGCCCTGGCGGTGTCGCTGCACGCCCCCAACGACCCCCTGCGCGACGACCTCGTGCCCTTGAACCGCAAGTACCCCATCGCCGAGCTGTTGGACGCCTGCCTGCGCTACCTGCCGGCGGCCCCGCGCGACTTCATCACCTTCGAGTACTGCATGCTCGACGGGGTGAACGACCAGCCCGAGCACGCCCGCGAGTTGCTGGCCCTGCTCAAGCAGCATGGCGAGCGCGGTGTGCCGTGCAAGATCAACCTGATTCCTTTCAACCCTTTCCCGGACTCGGGGCTGACCTGCTCGCCGCGCGCGGTGGTGCAGCGCTTCGGGCAGATGCTCAGTGAAGCCGGTGTGGTCACCACGGTGCGCAAGACCCGTGGGGACGACATCGATGCCGCCTGCGGTCAGCTCGCGGGCGATGTGCTGGACCGCACCAATGCCGCCAAGCGCCTGGCGCAACGGCGCAGCAATGCCAGCGAGCGCCCCATTCGTTTCGTTCAAAAGGAAAGGCAGGCATGACACATCCGACCCGCACCGGTTTTGGGGCGCAACGCACGCGCTCGCGTGGCATGGTGGCCAGCTTCTGGCTGGGTGTGCTGCTGGTGTTGCTGGCCGGCTGTGCGCAAACGCGCGGCCTGCCCGCCACCACGGCCGCTGCCGTGGCAGCCGGCGCCGAACCGGTCACCGAGTCTGACGAGCCCGAATCGCGCAAGCGCGCGCGCATCCGGGTGGAACTGGCTTCGGGCTACTTCGAGCAGGGCCAGACCACGGTGGCGCTCGACGAGATCAAGCTGGCGCTGGGCGCCGATCCGAACTACGCACCGGCCTACACGCTGCGCGGCCTGGTGTATGCGCGGCTGAACGAACTGCGGCTCGCGGAAGACAGCTTCAAGCGCGCGCAACTGCTCAGCCCGCGCGATCCGGACGTGCTGCACCACTACGGCCTGTTCGCGTGCCAGCAAGGCCGCTACCCGCAGGCGATCGAGCTGTTTCAGCAGGCGCTCGCCAGCCCGGTGTACGGCGGCCAGGCCAAGACCCTGATGGTCAAGGGCATCTGCCAGGTGCGGGCGGCGCAGTTTGACGAAGCAGAGGGCAGTCTGGCGCGCTCCTACGAGCTTGATCCTGGCAACCCCATCACGGCCTACAACCTGGCGGCCCTGCAGTTCCGCCGCGGCGAGAACGCGAAGGCGCAGTTCACCATTCGCCGGCTGAACAACAGTGAATTGGCCAATGCCGAAACCCTGTGGCTGGGCATCAAGGTGGAGCACCGCATGGGCAATGCCGAAGCCATGGCCCAACTGGCCCAGCAACTGAGCCGGCGTTATCCGGACTCGCGTGAGTGGGCGTCGTATCAGCGGAGAGCATTTGATGAATGAGGTGTATGCCAACGAGGGCGCCACGGCGGCCGGGGAGGGTGCTTCGCGCCCGGTGCTGCTGCGCGCGGCGCGCGAGGCGGCGGGCCTGCACATTGCGGCGCTCGCCGCGGCCCTCAAGGTCCCGGTGAAAAAACTCGAAGCCCTGGAAGCGGGGCGGTACAGCGAACTGCCCGACCTGACCTTCGCGCGCGCGCTGGCGTCCAGCGCATGCCGCCACCTCAAGGTGGATCCGGCGCCGATCCTCGAACAGATTCCGCAGGGAGGCATCCCTGAACTGGGTGGTTCGCGCCATGCGATCAACGCCCCCTTCCAGCCAGCGCATGACCCGGCCCCCATCAACCCCTTGAGCTGGCTCTCGCGCCCCGCGCTGCTGGCCGCGATCGTGCTGCTGCTGGGCGCGCTGGTGATCGTGTTCCTGCCGCGCGCGGAAGAGTCCGCGCAGGAGCCTGCGCAGGCCGAGGCGGGCAACGTGGTCACGCCGCTGGAGCAACCGGCAGAGCCGGTGGCGGCGGTGGAGCCCGAGCCTGTTCAGGAACCCGCTGCGGCGGGTGCGCCTGTGACGCCCGCGCCAGGGGGGGCGACGCCCGCGGCGCCTGCGGCGGCACCCGCCCCAGTGTCCGCGTCGCCTGCGGCCGTTCCTGCCGTGGCTGCGGTGCCACCTGTGGCCCCGGTTGCCGCACCCGCATCGGGCAGCCTGCTCACCATTGCCGCCACCGGCGAATCCTGGGTGGAGGTCGTCAATGGCTCGGGCAGTGTCGTCATCCAGCGCGTGCTGCAAGCCGGTGACGCCGTCGATTTTTCCAGCGCGCCGCCTTACACCGTGGTGCTCGGCCGCGCCGAGGTCGCTCAGGTTACTGTGCGTGGCAAGCCGTTCGACGTGACGCGCTACGCGCGCAACAACGTTGCCCGATTCGAGGTGAAATGAACATGGACACCCTGGTGCGCCCTGCCGCGTCGTGTGAACCCATTCCGCTGTCGGCGGCGCGAACGCGCCGCACCCGCCAGGGGGTGGTGGCCTGGGGCGACCACCGCGTCACGGTGGGCGGCGATGCGCCGGTGCGCGTGCAGTCCATGACCAACACCGACACCGCCGATGCCGTGGGCACGGCGATCCAGGTCAAGGAACTGGCGCTGGCTGGCTCCGAACTGGTGCGCATCACGGTCAACAACGACGAGGCCGCCAAGGCCGTGCCCTACATCCGCGAGCAGCTCGACCGCATGGGCGTGAACGTGCCGCTGATCGGGGACTTCCACTACAACGGCCACCGCCTGCTCACCGACCACCCGGCCTGTGCCGAGGCGCTGTCCAAGTACCGCATCAACCCCGGCAACGTGGGCCGTGGCGACAAGGGCGACCGCCAGTTCGCGCAGATGGTGGAAATCGCGGCGCGCCACGACAAGGCCATCCGCATCGGCGTGAACTGGGGCAGCCTGGACCAGGACCTGCTCGCGCGCCTGATGGACGAAAACGCGAACCGCAGCATGCCCTGGGAAGCGCGGCAGGTGATGTATGAGGCGCTGATCACCTCGGCACTCGAATCCGCCCGCAAGGCCGAAGAGATCGGCCTGAATGGCAACAACATCGTGCTGTCGTGCAAGGTCAGTGGCGTGCAGGACCTCATCGCGGTCTACCAGGCCTTGGCGCAGCGCTGCGACTACGCGCTGCACCTGGGCCTGACCGAGGCTGGCATGGGCACCAAGGGCGCCGTGGCCTCGGCGGCAGCGCTGTCGGTGCTGCTGCAGCAAGGCATCGGCGACACGATCCGCGTCTCGCTCACGCCGCAGCCCGGCGAAGCGCGCACGCAGGAGGTGGTGATCGCGCTGGAGATCCTGCAAGCCCTGGGCATGCGCGCTTTCGTGCCGTCGGTCACCGCCTGCCCGGGCTGTGGCCGCACCACCAGCACCACCTTCCAGGAATTGGCCAAGCAGATCGACGACTACCTGCGCAGCTCCATGCCACTGTGGCGCGCGCGCTATCCTGGGGTGGAGAACCTCAAGGTGGCCGTGATGGGCTGCATCGTCAATGGCCCGGGTGAAAGCAAGCACGCCGACATCGGCATCAGCCTGCCCGGCACTGGCGAGGCGCCCGCCGCCCCGATCTTCATCGACGGGCAGAAGGCCATGACCCTGCGGGGCGAGGGCATCGCGCGCGAGTTCCAGCAGGTCGTTGAAAACTACATCGAGAAGAAATTCGGCGCAACGTCCTGAGCGTCGGGACCACCCGATGCCTCTGGCGCATGGCTGAACGAGAGATTGCATGGCAGACAAACTGAGCGCCGTCAAAGGCATGAACGACATCGCCCCTCCCGCGTCCGCGCACTGGGAGTGGCTCGAAGACACTCTTCGCACGCTGATGCGCCGCTACGGCTATCGCAACCTGCGCACGCCCATCGTAGAGCCCACGGCGCTGTTCGTGCGGGGGCTGGGCGAGGTGACCGACATCGTCGAAAAGGAGATGTACTCCTTCGAAGACCGGCTCAACGGCGAGCAGCTCACGCTGCGTCCCGAGAACACCGCCGGTGTGGTCCGCGCCGCGCTGGAGCATTCGCTGCTGTACGACGGCGGCAAGCGCCTGTACTACATGGGCCCGATGTTCCGGCACGAGCGGCCTCAGCGGGGGCGCTACCGGCAGTTCCATCAATTCGGTGCCGAGGCCCTGGGCTTCGCAGGCCCGGACGTGGATGCCGAGCTCATCGTGCTGGCCTGCGACCTCTGGGCCGAACTCGGCCTCACGGGCATCGAACTCGAGATCAACAGCCTGGGCCAACCGCCCGAGCGCCTGGCCCATCGCCAGGCCCTGATCGCCTACCTGGAGGCGCACGCCGACCAGCTCGACGAAGAAGCCAAGCGCCGCCTGCACAGCAACCCCTTGCGCATCCTGGACACCAAGAACCCGGCCATGCAGGACCTGGTCAACGCCGCGCCGCGCCTCATGGACCACCTGGGCGCCGAGTCGCTCGACCACTTCAACCGCCTGCGCGGCCTGCTCGATGCGCACGGCATCGCCTACCGCATCAACCCGCGCCTGGTGCGCGGCATGGACTACTACAACCTTTCGGTGTTCGAGTTCGTGACCACCCAGCTGGGCTCGCAGGGCACGGTGTGCGCGGGCGGCCGGTACGACGGCCTGTTCGAACAGATCGGTGGCAAGGCCGCTCCGGCGGTCGGCTGGGCCATGGGCATGGAGCGCATCCTGGAATTGCTGAAAGAGCAGGGGCGCCTGCCCGAGCAGCCTGCGCCCGATGTGTATGCGGTCGTGCCGGACGCGGCCCGCGTGCCCCAGGTGATGCCGGTGCTGCGGGCGCTGCGCCTGCAAGGCGTGAACGTGCAGATGCATGCCGGCGGTGCCGATGGCATGGGCAGCATGAAGTCGCAGTTCAAGAAGGCCGATGCCAGCGGCGCGCGCTTTGCGCTCATCTTTGGCGAACAGGAAATGCAGCAAGGCACGGTGGCGCTCAAGCCCCTGCGTGGCCCGCGCACGGACGCGCCCGCGGAAGCCGCGCAAAGCCTGCTGCCCCTCGACGCCGTCGCCGATTGGGCGGGCCGTCTGCGCGGCGACTGAAGTTCGCGCGTCCGCACAGGGTGGCCTGGGGCCACCCGCCTACAATCCCCCGTTGCGCAACCGGCGCACGAATTCCAGACCCGCATCCACCATGGCCAAACACCTCGACCTCGAAGAACAGGAACAGATCGATCAGATCAAGCACTTCTGGGCCCAGTACGGCAACCTCATCAGCTGGGTGCTGATCGTCGTCTTCGGTTCCTTCGCGGCCTGGAACGGCTGGAACTACTGGCAGCGCACGCAGGGCGTGAAAGCCGCCGCGCTGTACGACGAGGTTGACCGCGCGGTGCTGGCGCGCGACAACGAGCGCGTGGAGCGCGCCCTGGCCGACATGCAGGCCCAGTTCGGCGGCACCACCTTCGCCAGCCAGGCGGCGCTGCTGGCGGGCAAAACCCTGTTCGAAGCCGGTCAGGTCGACAAGGCCCGTGCCGCACTGACCTGGGTGGTCGAGAAATCCGGCGACGCGTCCTACCAGGCCGTGGCCCGCTTGCGCCTGGCCGCGCTGGACGTGGAAGGCAAGGCCTTCGACCAGGCCCTCAAGACGCTGGAAGCCTCCGTGCCCAAGTCTTTCGAACCCCTGGTGGCCGACCGCCGTGGCGATGTCTTCATGGCCCAGGGCAAGGCCGATGAAGCCAAGGCGCAATATCAGAGCGCCTGGCAGGCCCTGGGCGCGCGCACCGAGTACCGCCGGCTGGTCGAGGTGAAGCTCGCCGCCCTGGGCGTGGACACCGCCAGTCTGTCTTCCACCGCACGTTGAAATCCATGGTCACCTGCACACCCCTTTCATCCACGGCGCCCTGGCGCCGGGCCTTGCCCGTCATCGGGCTGGTCGCCGTCGCCTTGCTGTCGGCCTGTGGCTCGAGTTCGAAGAAGCCGCAGCCGGCCGAGCTGCCCGCTGTGGCCGCCCTGATGGGCACCCAGCTCGTTTGGTCGGCCCAGGTCGGCGAAGGCCATGCCTCGCTGGCACCGATCGTGGCGGGCGGACGCGTTTTCGTCGCTGGCGGTGCGGGCAACGTGGCCGCATTGGATGCCGCGACCGGCAAGGATGTCTGGCGCCTGAACCTGAGCACGCCGATTGCCGCCGGGGTGGGTTCCGATGGACAGACCGCCGTCGTGGTGACCCGCAACAACCAGCTGGTGGCCATCGCCGATGGGGCTGAGCGCTGGCGCGTGCGCCTGCCCGCGCGCTCGTTCACTGCCCCCCTCGTGGCGGGCGAGCGGGTGTTCGTTCTCACGGCCGATCGCGTGGTCACGGCTTTCGATGGCAAGACTGGCGCCCGGCTGTGGAGCCAGAGCCGTCCCGCAGAACCGCTGGTGCTGAGCCAGACAGGCGCGCTGCTGGCGGTGGGCGATACCCTGGTGGTGGGCCTGGCGGGACGCCTCACGGGTCTCAACCCCGACAACGGATCCGTGCGCTGGGAGGCACCGGTGGCCACGTCCCGAGGCACCAACGAAGTCGAGCGCCTGGTCGACATCGTGGGGCCGGTCAGCCGCATCCGCAACAGCGTCTGCGCGCGGGCCTATTCGGCCGCCGTGGGCTGCGTGGACGCGAGCCGAGGCACCGTGGTGTGGACGCGCGCCGCGCAAGGCACGACGGGTGTGCACGGCGATGACCGCCTGGTTTTCGGCAGCGAGAGCGATGGCCGCTTCCAGGCCTGGCAGCGCGCCACCGGCGAGCCCGCCTGGAGCATCGACCGCCTGAAATACCGCGGCCTGACCGCGCCGCTGGCCCTGGGCCGCGTCGTGGCAGTGGCCGACAGCCGTGGCCTCGTGCACCTGATCTCCCGCGAGGACGGCAGCGAAATGACCCGCCTGACCACCGACGGCTCGCCCATCGTGGCCCCGCCGGTGCTCGCTGGCGATGCGCTGGTGGTGCAGACACGCAACGGCGGCGTGTTCGCCTGGCGTCCCCAGTAATGCCCGCCACGAACACCGTGTTCGTGACCGCCTGAACGAAAGCTCTTTCCGTGAAACCCGTCATCGCCCTGGTGGGCCGGCCCAATGTGGGCAAGTCCACCCTGTTCAACCGCCTGACGAGTTCACGCGACGCCATCGTGGCCGACTTTGCCGGCCTCACCCGGGACCGCCACTACGGCAACGGCCGTCAGGGCCGGCGCGAGTACATCGTCATCGATACCGGCGGCTTCGAACCCGAGGCCAGCGAAGGCATCTACAAAGAGATGGCCAAGCAGACGCGGCAGGCCGTGGCCGAGTCCGATGTGGTGATCTTCGTGGTCGATGCCCGTGCCGGCATCAGCGCCCAGGACCACGAGATCGCAGGCTACCTGCGCCGCCTGGGCAAGCCCACGTTGCTGGTGGCCAACAAGGCCGAAGGCATGACGCAAGGCCTGCAACTGGTCGAGTTCTACGAGCTCGGGCTGGGTGAGGTGATGGCGGTGTCCGGTGCGCACGGGCAGGGCGTGCGCTCCATGCTCGACGGCGCCCTGGAGCTCATCCCCGGACTGCCGCCGGAGGACGAGGAGGAGCCCGAAGTTGAGACCGGGGTGATCCGCCTGGCGGTGGCGGGCCGTCCCAACGTGGGCAAGTCCACCCTCATCAACGCCTGGCTGGGCGAGGAACGCCTGGTGGCCTTCGACCTGCCGGGCACCACGCGCGACGCCATTTCCGTGCCGTTCGAGCGCTCGGGCCAGAAGTTCGAGCTGATCGACACCGCCGGGATCCGCCGCAAGGGCCGCGTGTTCGAGGCGATCGAGAAGTTCTCGGTGGTCAAGACGCTGCAGGCGATCGAAAACGCCCACGTGGTTCTGTTGCTGCTGGACGCCACGCAGGGCGTGACCGACCAGGATGCCCACATCGCCGGCTACATCCTTGAGAGCGGCCGCGCCGTGGTGCTCGCGATCAACAAGTGGGACGCGGTGGACGCCTACCAGCGCGAGCAGATCGAGCGCCAGGTTGAAACCCGGCTTGCTTTCCTGAAGTTCGCCTCGCTGCACCTGATTTCCGCTCAGAAGCGCCAGGGCCTGGGCCCAGTCTGGAAGTCCATCACCCAGGCCCACGCTTCCGCCATGCGGAAAATGTCAACCCCGGTGCTGACCCGCCTGCTGATGGAGGCGGTGGCCTTCCAGGCACCCACCCGCAGCGGCATGTTCCGGCCCAAGATGCGCTACGCCCACCAGGGCGGCATGAACCCGCCGGTGATCGTGATCCACGGCAATTCCCTGGAAAATGTGCCGGACGCGTACAAGCGCTTCCTTGAAGGGCGCTTCCGCAAGGCCTTCGATCTGGTCGGCACCCCCCTGCGGATCGAGTTCAAGACTTCGGCCAATCCCTTCAAGGAGTAGGAATTTCGACTCAACCTCGGCCCGGCCGCACGGCTGTGGTATGGTCCATTCCTCATTAACTTTCATTGAACACGGAGCATATCGTGAGCAATAACAAAGGCCAGCTCTTGCAAGACCCCTTCCTGAACCAGCTTCGCCGGGAGCATGTGCCCGTGTCGATCTATCTGGTCAACGGCATCAAATTGCAGGGTCAGATCGAGTCATTCGACCAATACGTCGTGTTGCTGCGCAACACGGTCACGCAAATGGTCTACAAACACGCCATTTCCACCATCGTGCCGGGTCGCCCGGTGCAGTTCTCGGCCGTCGGCACGGACGAGCCGGCAGCGTCCTGATTCAACGCCTGAATCGCATCCGGCCCGTGCAGCCGACCTGCCGGGCCCGCAACGCCGTGCGCGTTGTCGCTCTACCGATTTGAATTCACCCGCTTCCACCCCGTCCTCCACGCCGTCCGTCATCCTGGTTGGCGTGGACTTTGGTGTGCCTCATTTTGATGCCGGTCTCGAGGAGTTGGGCCTGCTGGCTCAGACCGCCGGATACACCGTGGCCGATCGCGTCAGCTGCAAGCGCCGCGCGCCCGACCCCGCCTTGTTCGTGGGTTCGGGCAAGGCCGACGAGATCAAGATGCTGGCGCAATCTACCGGTGCTTCCGAGGTGCTGTTCGACCAGTCGCTCAGCCCGGCTCAGCAGCGCAACCTGGAGCGCCATCTGGGCCTGCCGGTCAACGACCGCACCCTGTTGATCCTGGAAATTTTCGCCCAGCGCGCGCGCAGCCACGAAGGCAAGCTGCAGGTCGAGCTGGCTCGGCTGCAGTACCTGTCGACGCGCCTGGTGCGACGCTGGTCGCACCTGGAGCGGCAAAGCGGGGGCATCGGCATGCGCGGTGGCCCGGGTGAAACGCAGATCGAACTGGACCGCCGCATGATCGGCGAGGCCATCAAGCGCACCAAAGAGCGGCTTGAAAAGGTGAAGAAGCAGCGCTCCACCCAGCGCCGCCAACGCGAGCGCCGCGACACCTTCTCGATCTCGCTCGTGGGCTACACCAACGCCGGCAAGTCCTCGCTGTTCAACAGTCTGGTCAAGGCGCGCGCGTACGCGGCCGACCAGCTCTTCGCCACGCTGGACACCACCACGCGCCAGCTCTACCTGGGCGAAGCAGGGCGCTCGGTCTCGCTCTCCGACACCGTGGGCTTCATCCGCGACTTGCCGCACGGCCTGGTCGACGCCTTTGCCGCCACGCTGCAGGAGGCCGTCGACGCCGACCTGCTGCTGCACGTCGTCGACGCCTCCAACCCGTCCCACCTCGAACAGATCGCCTCGGTGCTCGGCGTGCTCAAGGACATCGGTGCCGATCAGGTGCCGCAGATCCTGCTGTTCAACAAGCTCGATGCGATGGACCCAGCCACCGTGCCGAATGTTTTGAGCGATGCGATGGAACTGGACGGCCAGTCGGTCCCTCGAATCTTCGTCAGTGCGCGCACCGGCGTGGGCTTGCCCGAGTTGCGGGCCTTGTTGGCGGCACACGTGATCGCGCAAAAGCCGGGGTCTGACCCCATGCGCCCCGGGGCGCTCCCGGAAATCGGCGAACCCGTGTCCTGATTGGGCACAATGTGATGGTTTTGAATCGACAAAAGAGTTGGCAACCCATGGATGTGAATCTGCAAACCCCTGCCCGCGGCGCTGATCGAGCGACCCGCCCTGTCCGCCGCCGTGGTTGGCACGGGCTGTGGGGCATGTTCAATCTGAACGACCCCCGTTGGGGCCGGGGTGACGACGAGCCCCGCAACGACGGTGGCCAGGAGCCGGGCCGCGAGGAGGACCGCAACCCGCAGCGCCAACCCCCGCGCGGCCAAGGCCCGAACCAGGGCCCGCCGGACCTGGACGAACTCTGGCGCGATTTCAACCGCAAGCTCGGTGGCTTGCTCGGCAACAAGGGCCGGGGCGGCAACCAGGGTGGTGGCAATGGTTCCGGCGGCAATGGCGGCATGCAGGGCTTCAACCCGAACCCCAAGGCCACCGGCATCGGCTTCGGCCTCATCGCGGGCGTGGCCTTGCTCATCTGGATGGGCACGGGCTTCTTCATCGTGCAGGAAGGTCAGCAGGCCGTGATCACCCAGTTCGGCAAGTACCACAGCTCCGTGGGCGCCGGCTTCAACTGGCGCCTGCCGTACCCGATCCAGCGCCACGAAACCGTGTTCGTCACGCAGATCCGCTCGGTGGACGTGGGCCGCGACAACGTCGTGCCCGCCACCGGCCTGCGCGAATCGGCCATGCTCACCGAAGACGAAAACATCGTGGAGATCAAGTTCGCGGTGCAGTACCGTCTGAACGACGCCCGCGCCTTCCTGTTCGAGAGCCGGGACCCTGACGCGGCCGTCGTGAAGGTCGCCGAGACCGCGGTGCGTGAGGTGGTCGGCAAGATGAAGATGGATGCCGCGCTGGCCGAAGAGCGCGATCAGATCGCACCGCGCGTGCGCACGCTGATGCAGAGCATTCTCGACCGCTACAAGGTCGGCATCGAGGTCGTGGGCATCAACCTGCAGCAGGGTGGGGTGCGCCCGCCCGAGCAGGTGCAGGCATCGTTCGACGACGTGCTCAAGGCCGGTCAGGAGCGCGAACGCGCCAAGAACGAGGCCCAGGCCTACGCGAACGACGTGGTGCCGCGCGCCCGTGGTGCGGCCTCTCGCCTGACCGAAGAGGCCGAAGGCTACCGCGCCCGCATCGTGGCGCAGGCCGAGGGTGATTCGCAGCGCTTCCGCGCGGTGTTGACCGAGTACCAGAAGGCACCGCAGGTGACCCGCGAACGCATGTACACCGATGCCATGCAGGAGATCTACAGCAACGTGACCAAGGTGCTGGTGGATTCCAAGTCGGGCTCCAACCTGCTGTACCTGCCGCTGGACAAGATCATGCAGATGACGGGGCAGCCCGCGTCCACGCCCAGCGCCAGCACCCAGCCCAGCGCGCCCACGCAGAGCACGATCCCGGTGCCCACCAGCCGCAGCACGGACAACGCCGCGCGTTCGCGCGAGCGCGAGAGCCGCTGAACAGCGCCAGCGACCAGAGAAACAACATGAACAAACTCGGTTTCATCATCACATCCTTCATCGTGGTTCTGGCGATCGCCAGCTCCATGCTGTTCGTGGTGGACCAGCGCCAGTTCGGCGTGGTCTTCCAGCTGGGGCAGATCAAGCAGGTCGTCACCGAACCTGGCCTGAATTTCAAGCTGCCGCCGCCGTTCCAGAACGTGTCCTACATCGACAAGCGTCTGCTCACGCTGGAGAGCACCGACACCGAGCCGACGCTCACCGCCGAGAAGCAGCGCGTGGTGATCGACTGGTACGTGCGCTGGCGCATCAGCGAGCCGCAGGAGTACATCCGCAACGTCGGCGTGAACGAGCGCGCCGGCGCGCTGCAGCTCAACCGCGTGGTGCGCAACTCCTTCCAGCAGGAAGTCAACAAGCGCACGGTGAACGAGCTGCTGTCGACCCGGCGCGAGCAGCTCATGGCCGACGTCAAGCGTGAAGTGCTGGCGGCCGTGCGCGGCGCCGACAAGCCGTGGGGCATGGATGTGGTCGACGTGCGCATCACGCGCGTCGATTACGCCGAGAGCATCACCGCCTCGGTCTACCAGCGCATGGAAGCCGAACGCAAGCGTGTTGCGAACGAGCTGCGCTCCACCGGCTTTGCCGAGGGCGAGAAGATCCGCGCCGATGCCGACCGCCAGCGCGAAGTGATCGTCTCTGAAGCCTACCGCGACGCGCAGGCGATCAAGGGTGCGGGCGATGCCAAGGCGGCGGCCTCGTTCTCCGATGCCTTCGGCCGCGATCCGGCATTCGCCCAGTTCTACCGCAGCCTGGAAGCGTACAAGTCGAGCTTTGCCAGCAAGTCCGATGTGCTGGTGGTCGACCCTTCGTCCGACTTCTTCAAGGGCATGCGCAGCAGCAACGTGGCGCCGGCCCGGTGAGCCTAGAGCGCTGACAGACCAGGGCACGACATGTCCGACGCGATCTGGCCGGCGCTGGCCCTGGTGCTGATCTTCGAGGGGCTGCTGCCCCTTCTGGCGCCCAGGCTGTGGCGCCGCGTCTTCACCGACATGCTGAGCCTGCGCGACGGGCAGTTGCGCTTCTTCGGCCTGATCTGCCTGGGCAGCGGTGTGCTGCTCTGGTGGTCGCTGGCCTGACTCCGCGCTTCTTTTCCAGCGCCTCCCCGCGCTGAGCGATACCCGCCGGAGTAGCTCCCGGGGGGCCGGTAGAATCACGTTTTTAACAGCGCCTGAAAATATCCATGTCTGCCTGGGTCCTCCCGGATCACATTGCCGATGTCCTGCCTTCCGAGGCCCGTCACATCGAAGAACTTCGCAGGGGCTTGCTGGACACGGCCCGGGGCTACGGCTACGAGCTGGTCATGCCGCCGCTGCTGGAGCACCTGGAGTCCTTGCTCACCGGCACCGGTGAGGCCCTCGGTCTGCAGACCTTCAAGCTGGTCGATCAGCTCTCCGGCCGCACCCTGGGTTTGCGCGCGGACAGCACGCCGCAGGTTGCCCGCATCGACGCCCACCTGCTCAACCGCCAGGGCGTGGCCCGCCTGAGCTACTGCGGCCCGGTGGTGCACACCCGCATCGACCGCCCGCTGGCCAGCCGTGAGCCGCTGCAGTTCGGGGCCGAGATCTACGGCCACGCCGGCCAGGAGGCCGATCTCGAGATCATCGAACTCGCACAGGCCTGCCTGCGCAATGCGGGCGTGAAGGGCCTGCAGCTGGACATGGCCGATGTGCGCGTGATCGATGCCGTGCTCGCCCCTGTCTCGCTCACCGCCGCGCAGGAAGCCCGCATCCACGCGGCGCTCAACGCCAAGGACGTGGCCGAACTCGAGGTGCTCGCGCGCGACCTGCCGGCCGCCGTGCGCCGCGATCTGGTCGCGCTGCCGCGCCTGTTCGGGGGTGTGGCGGTGCTTGACGAGGCGCAGCGCATCTTGCAACCCTCTCCGGCCCTGCACGCCGCGCTGGACAGCCTGCGCTGGCTGGCCTCGCACGCGCAGGGCATGGACGTGTCGATCGACCTGGCCGACCTCCGCGGCTACGCCTACTACACCGGCATGCGTTTCGCGCTCTTTGCCCACACGCCGGAAGGCCGGGCAGGGCAGACACTCGAACTGGCACGGGGCGGCCGCTACGACGAGGTGGGCGCCGTGTTCGGCCGCAACCGCCCCGCGGTGGGCTTCAGCCTGGACCTCAAGGAACTGGTGGCAGCGGTGGCGCCGCGACCGCTGGTGGCAGCCATCCGCGCACCTTGGGGCATGGACGCCGGCCTGCGCCAGGCCATTGCCGAACTGCGCGCTCAGGGCCACACCGTGGTGTGTGCCTTGCCAGGCCACGACCACCAGGTCGATGAATTTCACTGCGACCGCGAACTGGTGCCCGATGCGGCCCGCCGCGGCGCCTGGACAGTACAAACCCTTCGAACGGAAACCAGCAAATGAAGAACAGCAGCAACGCCGTGACCCCCGGGCGCAACGTCGTGGTGGTAGGCACCCAGTGGGGTGACGAAGGCAAGGGCAAGCTGGTCGACTGGCTGACCGAAACCGCCACGGGCGTGGTGCGCTTCCAGGGCGGGCACAACGCGGGCCACACGCTGGTCATCAACGGCGTGAAGACGGCGCTGCACCTGATCCCCAGCGGCATCATGCGCGCCGGTGTGAAGTGCTACATCGGCAACGGCGTGGTGCTTTCGGTGGGCAAGCTGTTCGAGGAAATCGCCGGCCTGGAGAAAGCCGGTGTCGAGGTGCGCTCGCGCCTGCGCGTGAGCGAAGGCTGTCCGCTGATCCTGCCGTTCCACGCCGCCATCGACATCGCGCGCGAGGCCGCCAAGGTGAAGGCCGGCACCGAGAAGATCGGCACCACCGGCCGTGGCATCGGGCCGGCCTACGAAGACAAGATCGCGCGCCGTGCGCTGCGCGTGCAGGACCTGAAGTACCCCGATCGTTTCGCGGCCAAGCTGCGCGAGTTGCTGGACCTGCACAACCACGTGCTCACCAGCTACCTGCATTCCGCCGACATGGCCTGGGACGACAAGATCGCCTCGTACATGAAGGACGGCGCGATCCAGTTCGACGCGGTGTACACCGAGGCCATGCAGCAGGCCGAACTGCTCAAGCCCATGATCGCCGACGTCTCGCGCGAACTCAACGAGGCGCATCAGGCCGGTGCCAACCTGCTGTTCGAAGGCGCGCAAGGCACGCTGCTCGACATCGACCACGGCACCTATCCCTTCGTCACCTCCAGCAACTGCGTGGCCGGCAACGCCGCCGCCGGTTCGGGCGTGGGTCCGGGCCTGTTGCACTACGTGCTGGGCATCACCAAGGCGTACTGCACCCGCGTGGGCGGTGGCCCGTTCCCCACCGAGCTGGAATGGGAAAAGGAAGGCACACCCGGCTGGCACATGGCCACCGTGGGGGCCGAGAAGGGCGTGACCACGGGCCGCAGCCGCCGCTGTGGCTGGTTCGATGCCGCGCTGCTCAAGCGCTCGGCCCAGGTCAATGGCCTCTCGGGCCTGTGCATCACCAAGCTCGACGTGCTGGATGGGCTCAAGGAGCTTCAACTGTGCACCGGCTACGAGCTGGATGGCCAGGTCATCGACATCCTGCCGATGAGCGCGGAAGACATCGCGCGCTGCAAGCCCATCTACGAAACGCTGCCCGGATGGAGCGAATCGTCGGTGGGTGCCACGCGTTATGAAGACCTGCCGGTCAACGCGCAGCGCTACCTCACGCGCATCGCGCAGACCACCGGGGTGCCGATCCACATCGTCTCCACCAGCCCGGACCGCGACCACACCATCCTGGTGCACAACCCCTACCATGGGTGAAACCACCGGGGGCCGCGAGCGGCCCTTCGTGCAAAATTCCCATCGACTTCCCCATCCGGAGCCCGCATGCTGACCGAAGACGGCAAACACCTCTACGTCTCCTACGACGAGTACCACAACCTGATCGAGAAGCTCGCGCTCAAGGTCTACCAGTCGGGCTGGGAGTTCGACACCATCCTGTGCCTGGCACGGGGCGGCATGCGACCAGGCGACATCCTCTCGCGCATCTTCGACAAGCCGCTGGCGATCATGTCCACCAGCTCCTACCGCGCCGCCGCCGGCACCGAGCAGGGCAACCTGGACATCGCGCGCTACATCACCACGCCCAAGGGCGAGATCGCGGGCAAGGTGCTGCTGGTGGACGATCTCGCCGACTCGGGTCACACGCTCAAGGCGGTCATCGACCTGCTCAAGAACAACTACAAGCCGATCACCGAGATGCGCAGCGCCGTGATCTGGACCAAGCAGCTCTCGACCTTCACGGCCGATTACTCGGTGGAGTTCCTGCCCACGAACCCCTGGATTCACCAGCCTTTCGAAGGCTACGACAGCCTGCGCCCCGCGCAACTCCTGGAAAAGTGGAAACTTTGAACTGAATGAGTGACGACCTGTCCACGCGCCTGATTCACCATCCCTACAAGCCCCCTGAGGGTTTCGAGGGGGTGGCCCCGGGGGTGTACAAGGCGTCCACCGTGTTCTTTCCGAACGTCGAGGCCCTGCGCACGACCGACTGGAAAGACAAGAGCGGCTACACCTACGGCCTGCACGGCACGCCGACCACCTTCACACTGGAAGAGCGCATCGCCACCATCGAAGGCGGTCTGCATTGCGTGCTCGCGCCCAGCGGCCTGGCAGCGGTGTCGCTGGTGGACATGGCCCTGCTGCGCCAGGGCGATGAGGTGCTGATCCCCGACAACGCCTACGGACCGGGCAAGTCCTTTGCCTCGGTCGAACTCGCGGCCTGGGGCATCACGCACCGCTATTTCGATGCCATGGACCCGGCCGATCTCGCGCGCAAGATCGGCCCGGCCACGCGCCTGGTCTGGCTGGAGGCGCCCGGTTCGGTCACGTTGGAGTTTCCCGATCTGCCGGCCCTGGTGGCCCGTGTGCGCGAGGTCAACGCCCAGCGCGGCGCCGACCAGCGCCCCGTCGTCACCGCGCTCGACAACACCTGGGGCGCCGGCATCGCCTTCGCGCCGTTTGATCTGGGCGTGGACATCTCGGTGCAGGCCCTCACCAAGTACCCCAGCGGCGGTGCCGACGTGCTCATGGGCTCGGTCGTCACGCGCGATCTGGCGCTGCACCGCCAGGTCTTGCTCACGCACATGCGCCTGGGGCTGAACATTGGCGTGAACGACGCCGAATTGGTCTTGCGCGGCCTGTCCAGCATGGCGCTGCGTTACCACGCCCAGGACGCCAGCACCCGCGAACTCGCCACCTGGATGCAGCAGCAGGCCGGCGTGGTGCAGGTGCTGCACCCGGCGCTGCCGGGTTCGCCCGGCCACGCCACCTGGCAACGCGATGCGACCGCTGCGGCCTGCCTGTTCAGCGCGGTGTTCGACGCCTCCATTTCCCAGGCGCGCATCGACGCGTTCTGCGACAGTCTGCGCCTGTTCAAGCTGGGCTGGAGCTGGGCTGGCCCGATCAGCCTGTGCGCGCCCTACGACATCGGCGGCAGCCGCTCCCTGGGCTGGCCCCACGCGGGCGGTCTGGTACGCTTTGCCGTGGGCCTGGAGTCCGTGCACGACCTTCGCGCCGACCTGGCGCAGGCCTTGACCGCATTGAACCCCTGACCCTCCCCCTTTTTCCACCGACCTGAAAGACTGACTTGGCCACTCCCAATTACGGATACGAAAAGCGCCAGCGCGAGCTCGCCAAGAAGAAAAAGAAAGAGGAAAAGCTCAAAGCCAAGGCCGCCGGTCGCCAGCACCAGGACGCCGATGCGCCCGAGGAGCCGGAGGCCGGATCGCCCGACACGCCCGGTGATGCACCGGCGGCGGGTGGCGACAGCGCGGCCGACTGAGCCCGCTGGTTCCCACGTCGGCCGGCGCTTGGGCGCTCAGGCCGGGTGGGTGGCTGTGGCCTCGTCAGCCATCAGCGCCCGCGCCGCCTCTTCCAGGGCGTCGGGCGACCGGTCCCGCAGCACCAGCGGCCGGGCCTGCGCAAACCGCGTGAAATTGCGCGCGATCGACTGGGCGTACATCGGGTCGTAGTGGCCCGTGAGCAGTTCCAGCACCACCTCCGGTGTGTGGCCCGCACGCACCTTCCCCGTCCAGCCCGACACCACTTGCTTGCCCCGCAGTTCCGTGAGCGCCTCCAGGCGTTCGCAGAACGCCGCCGGGTCCTTGACGAAGAAGTCGTAGTCCTCCAGCAGCAAGGCCACCCGTTCCTCGTCGCCCAGGCGCAGGTCGATGCAGGGGCTGGCGCGCATCGCGTCGATCAGCGCTTCGTTCACGCGCACATTGCCCACCTTTTTGCTCTCGCTCTCGACGTACACCACGCGGCCCGGGTCGAAACCCCGCAGGGCCGCCCACACCAGGGAGTCGAAGCGCTTCTGGCTGGGTTGCGGCTGACCGGGGATCTGGCCCAGCACCGAGCTGCGGTGGCTGGCCAGGGCCTCGAGGTCGAGCACCTGGGCACCCTGGGCGGCCAGGGCATGCAGCAGGCGCGTCTTGCCGCTGCCGGTGGGGCCGCAGACCACGCGGTACGACAGGCCCTGGGCCAGCACGGGCAGGGCGTCCACCAGCGCGGCGCGCCAGGCCTTGTAGCCGCCTTCGATCAACGTCACGCGAAAGCCGATGGCACCCAGGATGGTCGCGAGCGCGCCGCTGCGGTTGCCGCCGCGCCAGCAGTAGGCCAGCGGCTTCCAGCCCTTGGGTTTGTCGATCACCTCGCGTTCGATGTGGGCCGCGATGTTGCGCGCCGACAGGGCCGCGCCGCGCTTCTTGGCCTCGAAGGGATTGACCTGCTTGTACATCGTGCCGATGTCGATGCGCTGCTGGTTGTTCAGCGTGGGCCAGTTCACCGCGCCGGGCACGTGGTCGAGCGCGTACTCGTCTTCGGTGCGCGCGTCGATGAGGGTGTCGAATTCGGCGAGGCGGGCCAGCGCCTCGGTGGCGCTCAGGGTGTGGACGGGCATGCCCGATTATCGGGCGGCGAGCAGCCTGCGCAGCTCGGGCCAGACGTTGTCGCGCATCGTGGCCTGGGCGGACTCGTTGGGGTGGATGCGATCGGCCTGGAACAGCGCCGTGGGGTCTTTGGTGTCGGCCACGCCCTTGAGGAAGAACGGCACGAGCGCGGTCTTTTCGGCCTTGGCGACGGTGGTGAACACCTCGCGGAACTCCTGCCCGTACTTCGCGCCGTAGTTGGGCGGCATCTCCATGCCCAGCAGCAGCACCTTGGCGCCGGCCTCGCGCGAGAGGCGGGCCATGGTGGCGAGGTTCTCGCGCGTCATGTTCAGCGGCAGGCCGCGCAAGGCGTCGTTGCCACCCAGTTCGATCACCACCAGGGCAGGCTGGTGCTGCTTGAGCAGGGGGGCGATGCGCGAGCGCCCGCCGGAGGTGGTGTCACCGCTGATGCTGGCGTTGACCACACGGGCGCGAACTTTTTCCTGTTTCAGACGCTCATCCAGCAGGGCCACCCAGCCGGTGCCACGCTTGAGGCCGTATTCGGCGCTGAGCGAATCTCCCACCACGAGGATGAGCGGATCGGCAGAAGCGGTGGCCTGAGCATGGGTGAAGCCAGAAGACCCCGCGGCCGCCAGGGCGCACAGCGCGCTGGCCAGCACGTTAAAGTGACGGCGTTTCAACTTGAGAAGTCCTTCCATGTCCGATGTGATGATTGCGGTCCAGCATGTGTTCAAGTCCGTGACCGACTCCACCGGCTCCCTGACGATTCTGCGCGATATCGATTTCACCCTGAACAAGGGGGAAACCGCCGCCATCGTGGGGGCATCCGGGTCGGGCAAGAGCACGCTGCTCTCGATCGTTGCGGGTTTGGACACGCCCAGCAGCGGCACAGTTCACATCGACGGCGTCGATTTGTTCGCCCTGGACGAAGACCAGCGTGCCGCGCTGCGCGCGCAGAAGGTCGGTTTCGTGTTCCAGAGCTTCCAGTTGCTGGGCAACCTCACCGCGCTGGAGAACGTGATGCTGCCGCTGGAGCTGGCCGGCCAGCGCGATGCGCGCGCCACCGCTACTCAGATGCTGCAGCGGGTGGGCCTGGGCGAGCGCCTGTCGAGCTACCCCAAGGTGCTCTCGGGCGGTGAGCAGCAGCGGGTGGCCCTGGCGCGCGCCTTCGTGGTGCAGCCCTCGGTGCTGCTGGCCGACGAGCCCACCGGCAGCCTGGATTTCGCCACCGGCGCCCGGATCATGGAACTCATGTTCGAGCTCAACCGCGAGCAGGGCACCACGCTCGTGCTCGTGACGCACGACCGCGCCATCGCCCAGCGCTGCGAGCGCCGCATCACCATCGAAGCCGGCCAGGTGGCCGCCGAGGCCGAAGCGGCCTGAGGCGCCTTCAGGGGGAGGCCGGGCGCAGCCGCTGCCAGAGTTCGGCGACTTCGTCGTCGACCTGTGCGGCCGGGTGTTCCGGCTCACTCAGGGTCTCCAGCAGGCGCGTCAGCAGCTCCACGCGGGGCAGCACCGGCCCGAAGAACAGCACCCGATCGCCCCGGCCCACCAGGACCGTGGGCAGGGTTTCCACGTCGAGGTCGCCGAGCAGCGTGGCCTCGTCTTCGATGTCCAGCCAGCGCCAGCGCAGGTGCGGGAGGCTGCTGGCCGTCTCGTCGATCACCGGTTTCCAGTCGCGGCAGGTGCCGCACCACTGGGCGCACAGGCTGACGACATGGAGGGGTTCAGCGGCCAAGCGGTCCCCTGAGCTGCTGCACGTCCAGCGCGCTGACCGGCGGTGCCTGATTGCCCCATTGGGTGCGCACATAGGTCAGCACGTCGGCCAGTTCCTGGTCGTTGAGCTGCAGCACGAACGGGGGCATGCCGAAGGGGCGCGGATGACCCTCGGTGGCCGGGCCGAAGCCGCCGTTGAGGACGATCTGCACCAGGTTGGCGGGGGAGGCCATGGTCACCGCGCGGTTGCCGGCCAGGGCCGGGTAGGCCGTGGTGCCCTGGCTGGTGATGCCTTCGCCCTGGTTGCCGTGGCATTGGGCGCAATGCTGCTCGTAGCGCTTGCCACCCACGCTGAGCGCGCGGCTGTCGGCGGCGGGCGGCTTCTCGCTGCGCGACGCGGGCGGCTTGGGCAACTGCTGGAGGTAGCTGGCCATGGCCCGCAGATCGGCCGGTGCCCAATGCTGCGTGCTGTGCTGCACCACCTCGGCCATGGGGCCGGAGACCAGCGCGTCGCGGGCGCGGCCGTCCTTGAACAGGGCGACGATCTCGTCGACGGACCAGTCCTGCAACCCGGCCTCCGCCGGATCGAGCAGCGAGGGGGCGTACCAGCGTTGCATGGGGATCAGCCCGCCGGAGAGACCGAGCATGTCGCCCTGGCCGCCCAGCGCATCGCGCGGCACATGGCAGGCGCTGCAATGGCCCAGGCCGTTGACGAGGTAGGCGCCGCGCAGCATCTCGGGTGCGCGCGCGGCCGAGGTCGGCGGCTCCTCGGGGCCGGCCTTGAAGTACAGCGTGCGCCAGGCCTTGAGCGCGAGCTGCGTGTTGTAGGGCCAGCGGATGTCGTGCGGCGGCACCGGCGCGTCCACCGGGGGCAGGCTGCGGAAGTAGGCGTAGAGCGCGTCGCTGTCTTCGCGCGTGACCTGGGTGGTGTTGTTGTACGGGAAGGCCGGGTTGAGCCAGCGGCCGTCCGGGCCCTGGCCGTGGTGCATGGCGCGCCAGAAGTCGTCGGCGCTCCAGGGGCCCAGGCCACTCTCGCTGGGGGTGAGGTTGCTGCCGTACACGGTGCCGAACGGCGTGGGCAGGGCATAACCGCCGGCGAACGGCTCGCCGCCGCGGGGGGTGTGGCAGGCCTGGCAGTTGCCCAGCACCGAGAGGTAGCGACCCCGCTCGATGGTGTTCGGATCGCGCAGGTCGGCGGCCACGGTGGCGGGCGGCACGGCGATGGGCTGCGCAGGCCAGGCGAGCCAGGCCACCACGGCCACGCCGATCAGCAGCAGCACGGCGAACGCGCGCAAGGCGATGCGGCTCATGGGCGGCCTCCCTTGGGCGGCATGGCACTGCCGCATTGCAGGGGCAGGGGCGCAGCACCGGGCGCCACGGCGTGGGTGTTCGCCGGCAGGCGCTGGGTGGAGAGCCAGGCGCTCACGGCCGCGATGTCGCGGATGTCCAGGCGCTGGGCGATGTCGGCCATGCAGTCGGGCGCGTGGGCCTTGCGCTGGCCGGTGCGCCAGGCGCCGAGCTGCGCGTTGAGGTAGTCGCGCGGTAGCCCCAGCAGGCCGGGCGTGGCGGGCTGCACGCCGGTGAGGGCCGCACCGTGGCAGGCGACGCAGGCGGGCAGGCGGCGCGCGGCATCGCCATGCAGGGCCAGCTGTTCACCGCGCTGCAGTTCCTGCGGCGTGGCTTCCGCCTTGGCCGGCGCGGGGTAGGGCACGTCCATGGCGGCGAAGTGCTCGGCGATCTCCAGCAGGTAGGCGTCGCTCAGCGGGTCCACCATCTGTGTCATGAGGCGGTAGGTGCGCCGGCCATCGCGGAAATGCAGCAACTGGTTGTAGAGGTAGCCCGCCGGCTTGCCCGCCAGGCGCGGGTAGTAGCCATCGGGCGCGGCGCGGCCCTGGTTGCCGTGGCAGGCGGTGCAGGCCACCATGCGCTGGGCCATGGTGTCTTCGAAAGTGGATGGCTGCGCGGCGGCCGGGAACCCCACGCAGGCCAGGGCGAGCAGCAGGGAGGGGCGCCAGTGCGGGGGCAAGATCAAGCGGGAGAGCAGGGTCATGTCGTGGGGACCGTTGAAGGTTAGAGCGTGGACAGGGCGGTTCGGTTCCAGTCGGTCAGGCAGGGCAGGCCCGGGGCCAGCGCGGCCGCCACGGGGGCCAGGCGCTGGGGCAGGTCGGGGCCGAACAGCCATTCGTCTTCGCGAAAGAACACGTGTTCGAGGCGCAGCCTGCCAGCGAGGGCTTTCGCGGGCCAGTTTGCGCCAGTATCGGGCACGACCGACAGGCCGTCTTCCTCGCTGCGCAGCAGCACCCAGTGGTCCACCGGGCCGTTCAGGCGCACCGGCGCGATCAGGGAGAAGTCGGCCCATTGCAGGTTGGGCACCGGTTGGAGTTCACCGCGCAGCAGCCAGCCCCGGCCGGTGTCGTGCGCGTACAGCGCGTCGAACGAAGGGGCCACGGTGGCCGCCCGCTCGCCGCTCAGGAAGTCGGCCAGCCAGTGCTCGCGCAGGGCGACGTTGGGTGACTGGAGCAGCGCCTCGATGGCCAGGCGCTGGGCCCACAGCAGCCAGGCCGCGGCCGGGTCGTGCCGCGCCAGTTCGGCCGCGCCGGCCGCCAGCGCGGCCAGCCCTTCGCCCGCACCGCCCAAGTGGGCGGGCACGCCGCAGCGCAGCAGGCCGCTGTCCACCACCTCGCGCAGCGCGTCGAGGCCGGGTGGGGCCGGTGGTGGTTTCGTGGGTTCCAGGGACATGCCGCCATGGTGGCCCAGGCTCATCTGATTCGCAAGATGCAGTTTTATTGAAAAAATACCAGATCAGAAGCGCCTGCTGATCTGTTCTGATCCGCTTGCATTGCGCCGCATCTGAGCCGTGGCAGATGCGGCGCACCGGGCGATACTGGCCGGATGATGTTCCCATTCCCTGATGATCTTGGGCCGCGCGCCAGGCGCGTGGCTGGGTGGGTGGCCGCCGCTGCGCTGCTGGCCGGCCTGCAGTGGCTGGGCGACGCCCTGGTGGCCTTGCTGGGTTGGCCCTTGCCCGGATCGTTGCTGGGCTTGCTGATGCTGCTGGGCCTGCTGGCGCTGCTCGGTGGGGTGCCGCGCGGCCTGGACGAGGTCACCGCACCGCTGCTGCGCCACCTGATGCTGTTCCTGATCCCCTCGGTCGCGGCCGTCGGGCTCTACGGCCACCTGCTGTGGCAGCACGCGGCGCTGTTTGCGCTGGCGGCCACGCTGGTGACGGCGTTCACCCTCGCTGTCACCGGCTGGACCCTGCACCGGCTGATGCGCCGGCGGCAACCGTGAGCACGGCAGTGCTCTGGACGCTGGTGACGCTTGCGGCCTACGCGGCGGCGCTGTGGCTGTACCGGCGCAGCGGCCACCACCTGCTGTGCCTGCCGGTGCTCACCGGCACGGCCCTGGTGCTGGGCGCGCTGGCGCTGGCGGGCACAGGCTATTCCGTTTACGCCGAGGGCACCCGCCTGCTGCGCTGGCTCACCGGGCCGGCCATCATCGCGCTGGCCGTGCCGCTGTACCAGCAGGCGGCGCTGTTGCGGCGCATGGCGCTGCCGCTGCTGGGCGCCTTGCTGGCCGGGTGCCAGGCCTCGGTGCTGGGCACGCTGGTGCTGGCCCAGGTCCTGGGTTCGCCGATGCCTTTTGCGCTGTCGATCGCCCCCAAGGCCGCGACCATGCCGATCGCCATGCAGGCAGCGGAGCGGGCCGGCGGCCTGCCCGCGGTCGCGGCCCTGGCTGTGGTGGCCACCGGCGTGCTGGGCACCCTGTTCGCGGGCCCGGTGCTGCGGTTGCTGCGACTGGACGATGCGACCACGCGCAGCTTCGCGCTGGGCCTGGTGGCGCACGCCATCGGCACCGCGCGCGCCCTGCAGACGCACCCCGGCAGCGTGGCCTTCGCGGCGCTCGCGATGGGCCTGAACGGCGTGTGCACCGCGCTGGTGATCGCGCTGCTGGCGCGCTGGCTGTGAGAGACCCGGCGATGCGGCCGCTAAGATCGGCCGACCCCCTTCACGATGCCGATCCGATGAGTGGCGCCCGCCTCACCCGCTACCAGCAACTGGCCGAAGAAATTGCCGATGGCATCCGCGCCGGCCTGCTGCGCCCCGGCGAGCGCCTGCCCTCGGTGCGCCAGACCTGCGAGCAGCGCGGCGTGAGCCCGTCCACCGTGTTCCAGGCCTATGGGCAGCTGGAGTCGCAGGGGCTGGTGGAGGCGCGGGCCCGGTCCGGCTTCTTCGTGCGCGCGACGCGCCGCCCCGCGCGCTCCGCACCGCAGGCGGCTCGGCCCAGCGGCGAGGCCACACCGGTGGCCATCAGCGAACTGGTGTTCGAGCTGCTGGGCTCCACGCGCGACGCCGACGTGGTGCCGCTGGGCTCGGCCTTTCCGGCGCCGCACCTGTTCCCCTTCGACGCGCTGGCGCGCAGCGGTGCGCGCGCCATGCGCCGGCTGCCGGCGGCCCGCATCACCGGCGCGCTGACCGCGGGCGACGTGGGCCTGCGCCAGGCGGTGCGGCGGCGCTACGCGCTGCACGGCGTGCCGCTGGCCGAGGACGAACTGGTCATCACCAATGGCGCCATGGAAGCGCTCAACCTGTGCCTGCAGGCGGTGACCCAGCCCGGGGACGTGGTGGTGGTGGAGTCGCCCACCTTCTATGCCGCGCTGCAGGCGCTCGAACGCCTGCACCTCAAGGCGGTGGAGGTCGCCACCGATCCGCGCGAAGGCGTCGACCTGGACGCCCTGGCCACGCTGCTGGAGCGCCAGTCGGTGGCGGCGTGCTGGTTCATGCCCAGCTTCCAGAATCCGCTGGGCGCGCTGATGCCCCCCGATCGCAAGCAGGCGCTGGTGGCCTTGCTGGCGCGCCACCGCGTGCCGCTGATCGAGGACGACGTGTACGGCGAGCTGCACGCCGGGGCGCGCCGCCCGCCACCGGCCAAGGCCTTCGACCGCGAAGGCGGCGTGCTGCACTGCTCGTCGTTTTCCAAGTGCCTCGCGCCGGGTTACCGCGTGGGCTGGGCCGCGGCCGGGCGCTACGCCGGCGCGGTGGAGCGCCTGAAGATGTCGAACTCGCTGGCCACCGCCATCCCGCCCCAGCTCGCGCTGGTGGACTACCTCGCGCAGGGCGGCTACGACCGCCACCTGCGCCGCCTGCGCGAGGCGCTGGCGGGCCAGCAGCAGCGCGCGCTGCGCCTGGTGGAGCGCCATTTCCCGGCCGGCACGCGCGTCACCCGCCCGCTCGGCGGCTACTTTCTCTGGCTGGAGCTGCCGCCCTCGGTGGACGCCCTCGCGCTGCACCACCGCGCGCGCGAGCGCAACATCAGCACCGCGCCAGGCGTGCTGTTCTCGGCCGACCGGCGCTTCACGCACCACCTGCGGCTCAACGTCGGCCACCCCGGCGATCCGCGCTTCGACGCGGCGCTGCGCCTGCTCGGCGAGCTGGCGCACACCGCCTGAGGGCGGCCAGCGTCGATAATCCCCGGATGTCCTCCCCCAAAGTGCTGTTCGGCTTTCACGCCGTGGGCGTGCGCCTCAAAACCGCGCCGCAATCCATCATCGAGATCTACTACGAGCCCACCCGGCGCGACGCGCGCATGCGCCAGTTCCTGGACAAGGCGCGCGAAGCCAACGCCCGGCTGATCGAGGCCGATGGCCTGCGCATCGCCAAGCTGGCCGGCAGCCATGGGCATCAGGGTGTGGCCGCGCGCGTCGAAGCGGTGGCGCAGGTGCGCTCGCTGGACGACCTGCTCGAACAGCTCGAACCCACCGGCATCCCGCCGCTGCTGCTGGTGCTCGACGGCATCACCGACCCGCACAACCTCGGCGCCTGCCTGCGCGTGGCCGACGGGGCCGGTGCGCACGCGGTGATCGCGCCCAAGGACCACGCCGCCGGCATCAACGCCACCGTGGCCAAGGTCGCCAGCGGCGCGGCCGAAACCATGCCGTACTTCATGGTGACCAACCTCGCTCGCACCCTGGGCGAACTCAAGGAACGCAACATCTGGGTCATCGGCACCAGCGACGACGCGCCCAAGACGCTCTACCAGGTGGATCTCAAGGGCCCGGTGGCGCTCGTGCTCGGCGCCGAAGGCGCAGGCATGCGCCAGCTCACGCGCAAGACCTGCGACGAGCTGGTGAGCATCCCCATGGCCGGCGCGGTCGAGAGCCTGAACGTCTCGGTCGCCAGCGGCGTCTGCCTCTACGAAGCCCTGCGCCAGCGCAGCTGAACACCATGGGTGACATGGACGCGGTGCGCGGCTGGGTTCGGGGCGCGCGCCACATCGCCGTGCTCACCGGCGCGGGCATGAGCGCTGAATCCGGCGTGCCCACCTTCCGCGATGCACAGACCGGCCTGTGGGCGCACTTCGATCCGCAGGAACTCGCCACCGAATCGGCCTTCCGGGCCCACCCGCAGCGCGTGTGGGACTGGTACGCCCACCGCCGCGACATGATCCGCGCCGTGCAGCCCAATGCCGGCCACGCAGCGCTGGCGGCTTACGCGCGGCAGCACCCGGGGCGCCTGACCCTGATCACCCAGAACGTGGACGGTTTGCACCAGCGGGCCGGCAACACCGACGCCCTGGCCCTGCACGGCAGCATCGCCGAGGACCGCTGGCTCGATGCGCCGCGCGCCTGCTGCCGACCTGAAACCATCGAGGCCGGCCATCCGCCGCGTTGCCCGGTGTGTGGCAACCTGCGGCGCCCAGCCGTGGTCTGGTTCGGCGAAAACCTGCCGGCCGATGCCCTCGAAGCCGCCGAACAGGCGGTGCGCCACTGCGACCTGATGCTGGTGGTGGGCACCTCCGGCGAGGTTTATCCGGCGGCAGGCCTGGCCTTCACCGCCCACCAGAGTGGCGCGCGCGTGGTCATCGTCAACCCCGAGACGACGCCGCTGGACGCGGTGGCCGAGACCTGTCTGAGGGCGACGGCGGCGGTTTGTCTGCCGGCCTTGCTGGCCTGAACCGGGTTACGCTGTCACCTGCCGCCCAACCCACCCGCACAGGAGACGACCCATGGCCCACCCCGTCCTCGACACATGGCACGAACTGGTGAAGACGCGCAACGCCCGAGGCCTGCGCGATCTGCTGGCCGATGACGTGGTGTTCCACTCGCCGGTCGTGCACACGCCGCAGGCCGGCAAGGCGGTGACGACGCAGTACCTGGCGGCGGCGTTCCAGGTCTTCTTCAATGCCTCGTTCCGATACGCTCGCGAGGTGGTTGGGCCGCGCGACGCGGTGCTGGAGTTCCAGGTCGAGATCGACGGCATCACTGTCAACGGCGTGGACATGATCCGCTGGAACGACGAGGGCCGCATCATCGATTTCAAGGTGATGATCCGCCCGCTCAAGGCCATCAACCTGATCCACCAGAAGATGGCGGCGATGCTGCAGGCAAACCAGTAGCCAGGTCTCACGGGGCGAGCTCGGCGAGGTCTCCCGTTGCGAGCCATCGCAGCACCTGGTCCCGGTGGCCATCGAGGGCCGGGGCCTGCCCGCCGTGTGGTGCGATGCCGCCGGAGAACTTCACGGGAAAGTCCACGATCCGGCTGCTGCCATCGCTGGGCGCGCGCGACACGCCGCGCGCCACGACGTGCGGATCGTCCAGCAGCTCGTCGTACTCCAGCACCGGTGACCAGGGGATGTCGCGGGCGCCGAACTGCGCCGCCCACTGCCCCAGGGTCTTCGTGGCGAGGAGGGCCTTCAACAAGGCATTGAGCCGGCGCTTGTGGCGCAGCCGGTCGGGCCGCGTGGCGAAGTCCGCGGCGCCCAGGGCGGGGCAGTCCGGTACCAGCGCGTCGCGCAGGTTGTCCCAGAACTTTTCCTCCAGGATGCCGAGGGCGATGAAGCGGCCGTCGGCGGTGGCGAAGAGGTCGTTGTCGGGCATCACATGGCCCATCTTCTCGATGTCCTTGCCGGTCTTGCGGACCATGCTGTCGATCCCGGGGATGGTCCAGGCGGTCATGGCGTCGTGCAGCGACACGTCCAGGTGTTGACCCTGGCCGCTCAGGCGCGCCGTCATCATGGCCACCACCAGCGACAAGGCGGCGTACATCGAACCGCAGTAGTCCGACAGCCGCACGTTGGGCCGCCCGGTGTGGTCGTCCACCTGCGAAGGCACGGCCCAGTAGCCGGCCAGCGCCAGGTAGTTCAGGTCATGCCCCGCGCGCTGCGCATAGGGGCCGGTCTGGCCGAAGCCCGAGATCGAGCACAGCACGAGGGCCGGGTTCACTTCGCGCAGGGCCTGGTAGCCCACGCCCAGGCGGTCCATCACGCCGGGGCGAAACCCTTCGATCAGGGCCTGGCTGCGCCGTGCCAGGCCTTTCAGGACGGTCTGGTCCTCCGGGTTCTTCAGGTCCAGCGCGATGGAGAGCTTGCCCCGGTTGTACTTGGCGAAGGTGTCGGCGCCCAGCGCACGGCCCGAATCGCCACCGTGGGGGCGCTCGACCTTGATGACGGTGGCGCCCAGTTGCTGCAGCAGCATCGCGGTGTGGGGGCCGGGGTGGAGCTGACCGAGGTCCAGCACGACCTGCCCCGTCAGGCAGGTGGGAGGGACAGCGGTGTTCATGCCAGGATTGCTTTCGCAATGGTGTTGCGCTGGATCTCGCTGGTGCCGGTGAGGATGCGGTACAGCCGCAACCGGCGAAAGGCGAACTCCACCGGGTGGTTCTTGGTGACGCCCACGTTGCCGTGGATCTGCACCGCCTTGTCGGCGATCTCGAAACACTTCTCGGACACGAAGAGCTTGCACATCGCGCCCTCCATGCGCACGTCGCCGCCTTCGTCGGCTTTCTGCGCCGCGGCCAGCACCATGCCTTCGCAGGCGTACAGCCCGGTCGCCATGTCGGCGAGCATGTGCTGAATGGCCTGGAAGCGGCTGATGGGACCGCCGAACTGGCGGCGCTGGTTGGCGTACGCCAGCGACAGCCGCAGGCACAGACGCGCCAGGCCGATCATGTTGGGGCAGTGCAGCAGTCGGTTGACGTTGACGCGCGCCATGGCGATCTTGAAGCCGCCGCCTTCTTCACCGATCAGGTTGGCGCGCGGCACCCGCACCCGGTCGAAGTGGATGTCGGCATCCACATGCTGGCCCGTCATCGGCAGGTAGTCGTAGGTGAGCGAGACACCGGGCGCGTCGAGGTCGACCAGGATGGCCGAGATGCCCTGGGCGCCGGCGTCCGGGTCGGTCACGCACATCACCACGGCGAAGTCGGCGAACGCGGACGCGGTGATGTAGTGCTTGTGTCCCGTGATGATGTAGTCGTCGCCGTCGCGCACGGCGCGGGTCTGGATGCTGGCGGCGTCGGAGCCGGACTGGGTTTCCGTCATGGCGAAGCAGGCGCCTTTTTCACCGCGGGCCACCGGCAGCATGTAGTGCTCCCGCTGGTAGGGTGAGGCGTACTTCACCAGATTGCCGATGCGCGAAGGCCCGCCCCAGTCGCCCAGGACGTGAGGGAAGAGCACGGCACCCGAGGCGGCCACGTCGGCCTTCAGGATCGCCAGATCGCGCACGCCCAGGCCCAGGCCGCCCAGCTCCGGTGGCAACTGCAGCCCATAAAATCCGAGTTCGCGCGAGCGCTTCCAGATGGTCTTGGCGAAGTCTCTCGAGAGCTTGTCCTCGTAGGCGATGCCGGACGATTTTTCGAAGGGGATCAGCTCTTCGTTCAGGTAAGCGTTGAGCCGTTCGCGAAGGCTGGCGAGGTCGGGATGGGTGGCTGTCGTCATGATGGTGTGCCCGTGAAAAGTGGGTGTCGGGTGGATCATGTCGCGCGGAAGGGGTGCGGCGATCCGCAAGTGCCTGGGTTCGATAACCTTCGGGAATAACGTGCGAATCGAAGATCTCAACTACTTCATTGCGGTCGCGGAAACCGGCCATGTGGGTCGCGCTTCGCAGCGGCTGGGTCAGAGCCAGCCGGCGCTGACCAAGGGCATCCAGCGGCTGGAGCGCGAACTCAAGCTGCAGCTGTTCGAGCGCACCGCGCGCGGCATGGAGCTCACCACGGCGGGCACGGCGTTCTTCCAGCGGGCACGCCATGTGCGGGTGAGCCTGGACGACGCCATCAAGGAGGCCAACGACCTCCACCTGGGTAAGAAGGGCCAGGTGCGCGTGGGCGTGGCACCGACCTACTCGGAGATGTTCTTCGGCCAGGCGTGTGCCGAGCTGCTGCGCCAGCGGCCGGCGGCGCGGGTGCAGGTCATGATCGGCCTGAACGATCAGCTGCTCGCGGCCCTGCAGTTCGGTGACCTGGACATGGCCATCAGCGCGCTGCCCGCGCACGAGTCACCGGAGTTCACGCAGATGCCGCTGTTCCGCGACGACATCCACGTGGTGGCACGCGCCGATCACCCGATGCTGGAGTCGACGTCGCTGCGGTTCAAGGACCTGGCGGGAGCCTCGTGGGTCCTGCCGGGGCGCAACGTCGCGGCCCGGCGTTCCCTGGAGGCGCGCTTCGCCGAGCACGGCCTGCCGGAGCCCAACGTGGTGGTGGAGTCCAACTCGTCGGTCACCGCGCTGGCCAGCGTGGTGCGCACCACCGATCTGTTGAGCGTGATCCCGGCGTCGGTCCTGTCACGGCCCCAGGGTACCGGCCTCAAGCCCCTGGCCTTGGCGCAGGCGGTGTGGCCTCGCACGATCGGCATCTCGATGCGCAAGGCCGCCTACCTCTCTCCGCTGGCCGAGCGCCTGGTCGAGCTGTTGAAGGCGCACGGCCCCGTCTGAGTGGCGCCTCAGTCGGCGGTGATCTTGTTGTCGCGCACGATCTTGCCGTAGGCCTCGACTTCGGACGCGATGAACTTCTGGAACTGTTCGGCGGTGGTGGGTTCGATCCGGAACCCCATTTCCTCCATCCGCTGCCGGTTGGCCGGGTTGTCCTGGAAGGCGCGCACCACGCCATGCCAGCGCGCCACGATGTCGGCCGGCATCTGGCGCTGGCCGGCAATGCCCAGCCAGCTGCCGGCGTTGAGTTCCGGGTAGCCCACTTCGGACAGCGCGGGCACGTTGGGCAGGGCGCGTGAGCGCCCCTTGCTTGTGACCCCAAGGGCGCGGATGCGGCCCGCGTTCAGGAATTCCTGGGCGGGGGCGATGCCGATGATGCCCAGGTTGACCTGCCCGCCGGAGAGGTCGGTCAGCGCGTTGGCGCCGCCCCGGTAGGGAATGTGGGTGATGTTCAGGCCGTAGTGCGCCTTGATCATCTCGAACGTGAGGTGCATCGAGGTGCCCATGCCCGGTGTCGCGTAGTTCAGCTTGCCGGGGTTTTTCTTGGCGTAGGCCACCAGCTCGGCCATGTTGTGGATGGGCATGGCGGCGTTCACCAGCACCACGTGGGGCGTGATGCTGACCATGGAGATGGGTGAAAAGTCCTTGGTCACGTCGTAGCCCGGCTTGGCGTAGAGGGACTTCGCGATCGCGTGGTTGCCACCCAGCACCAGCAAGGTGTAGCCATCGGGCGCGGCGTTGGCGACCCGCGCCGCGCCGATGTTGCCGCCGCTGCCCGCCACGTTTTCAACCACCACCGGCTGCTGCAGTTCCGTGCTGGCGAACTGCGCCAGCATGCGCGCGACGATGTCGAACTGACCGCCCGCGCTGAAAGGGATGATGAGTTTGATGGGGCGGTCCGGGTAGCGCCCCTGGGCGTGCGCGGGCAGTCCCAGGGCCAGCAGTCCGCCGGCGAGGCCGCCCAGAAGAAGAGTGCGTTTGGTCAGCATGCGTGGTGTCTCCAGAGAATTTTGATCTGGCTCGATTCTCTGGCGCCAGGGCCCATGGCGCGATTCCGCGGCGGGCGATATCGATGCCCCAGCGGCATGAGCGCGGCCATTCCCGGCGGGCATCGGGATCGCTCGGGGCCTTATCGGTCGGGCCTGTGGCCGATCCTACGATCCGTTCACTTTCATTCTTTGCGAGGAATCCCCGTGAACCAAGGCCGATTTTTGACCCGCAGCGCCCGCTACTGGCCGCAGCGCCCCGCCATTCTTTTTCACGACCGGGTGATCACCTACCGCGAGCTCGACGAGCGCTCCAGCCGGCTCGCCAACGCGCTGATTGCCCTGGGCGCGCAGAAGGGCGATCGGGTGCTCGTCCAGTCGTTCAACCGCCCTGAACTGATCGAGTTCGAGTGCGCCATGTACAAGGCCGGTCTGGTGAAGGTCGCCCTCAATGCGCGCCTCTCACCCGAAGAGATGGTGGAGTCCGCCAACAGCTCGCAGGCGAAGATCATGCTCGCCGGGCCCGAGCACGTGGCTTCGGTGGTGCAGCAGGCCGGCCGGTTGACGGACATCCGCACCCTGGTGGCGCTGGAAAACGGGCCGCAGGGCTTCCTGGACTACGAGGTGCTGCTGGCGGCGGCCTCGCCGGTGTCGCCCGACGTGGAGATGGACGCCTGCGATCTCGCGGTGCTGCATTTCACCTCGGGCTCGACCGGCAAGGTCAAGGCCTCGATGCAGACGGTGGGCAACCGCCTGGCGTCGCTGCGCAAGGTCGTCATGGGCCGGCTGCGGGCCAAGCCCGGCGACGTGCTGGCGCTGGCCGGGCCCGTCACGCACGCCAGCGGCATGTTCATCCAGCCCTTCCTGTTCCAGGGCGGCACCATCCTGCTGCACGACCGATTCGATGCCGAGGTGTTCATGGCCTCCGTGCAAAAGCACCGCGTGACCGCCTGCTTCCTGGTGCCGACCATGATCAACATGATCCTCGCGCACCCGCGGCTCAAGGAATTCGACCTCAGTTCGCTGCGCGATGTCACCTACGGCTCGGCCCCGATCGCACCCTCGCGCATCAAGGAGGCGTGGAAGGCCTTCGGGCCGGTCCTGTCGCAAGGCTATGGCGCGGGCGAGACCACGGGCGGGCTGGTGATCCTGACGGCGGAGGACCACCGCATCGCGATCGAAGAAGGCCGCGAAGAACTGCTGCTCTCCTGTGGCCGCGCGTTCGGTGAATCCCGTGTTCGCCTGGTGGACGACGCCGGCCAGGAGGTGCCGCTGGGTGAGGTCGGCGAAATCGTGATCCAGGGCCCCGATGTGTTCGCTGGCTACTGGCGCGAGCCGGAGATCACCGCCGACACCTTGAAGAACGGGTGGCTGCACACCGGCGACCTGGCCCGCATGGACGAACTCGGCTACCTCTCGATCGTCGATCGCAAGAAGGAGATGATCATCTCCGGCGGCTTCAACGTGTACCCCAGCGAGGTGGAGCTGGCCTTGTACCGGCACCCCGCGGTTTACGAGGTCTGCGTGGTGGGGGTGCCCGACGCGACCTGGGGCGAAGCCATCAAGGCGGTGGTCGTCAAGCGGCAGGGGCACGAGGTGGCCGCCGACGAGCTGGTGGACCACTGCCGCCAGTTCCTGGCCGACTTCAAGAAGCCACGTTCGGTCGACTTCGTGTCGGAGCTGCCCAAGAACGCGAACGGCAAGCTCTCGCGCAAGGAGCTGAAGGAGCGCTACTGGGATGGGCAGGCCCGGCGCGTCGCGTGATGGCGGCCGCGGACATCGACCGGGTGGCCTCGCTGGCCGAGCGCCACACCGTGGACGCCCTGGGCCTGCGCGTGTGCTGGCGCCGCTTCGGTCGCGGTGGCCCGCCGCTGGTCCTGCTGCATGGCGGTTATGGGAACTGGATGCACTGGATCCGCAACGTGGAGGCGCTGTCGGCGGCACACGAGCTGTGGGTGCCCGACATGCCGGGTTTCGGCGAATCGGACGCCCTGCCGCCCGAGGTGCCGCGGGCCGCGCGGCTGGAGGCGCTGGTGGTGCATCTCACGGCCTCGCTCGAGGCCTTGCTCGGGTCGGGCACGCGCCTGGATCTTGCGGCTTTTTCCTTCGGGTCGCTGGTGGCCATGGGCGTGGCCGAGCGCACCCGCCGGGTGCGGCGGCTGGCGCTGCTCGGGCCGGCAGGCCATGGCTCCGGGCGCCAGCGCGAATTCAACCTGGTGGACTGGCGCAGCGGGATCGACGCGGCGCACACGCGCGACCTGCTTCGGCGCAATCTGGCCGAGCTCATGATCGCCCCGGCCAGCGGCATCGACGCGCTGGCCCTGGACATCCACGAGCGCGCCTGCAGGGCCGCGCGCTTTCAGAGCCGGCACTTCTCGCAGTCGGCGCACCTGCCCACCGCGCTGGCGGCCTTCGATGCGCCGGTGCTCGGCGTCTGGGGACGGGAGGACGCGACCGGCCTGGCCGAGCGCGTGGCATCGACCCTGGTCCTGGGGACGGCCGAACGGCCCTGGGCCGTGGTGGAAGGGGCGGGCCACTGGGTCCAATACCAGCGGCCCGACGAGGTCAACGACCTGCTGCTGAACTGGTTTGCGCCGTCAGACCAGGCCTAGCGCGCCCAGCAAGCCGCCCGCGCCGATCAGCCACAGCAGGTGCATCTTCGTGCGCCACACCAGCATGGTGGTGACGCCGGTGAGCAGCCACAGCGGCCAGTCGCGCGCGGGGTGCTCGTGCGAGCCGGTGAGCAGCCAGCCGGTGGCGATCAGCAGCGCGATCACGATCGGGGCCATGCCGGTCTTGAAGGCGCGCACCGCGCGCAATTCGCGGTTCTGGTGCGCCCAGCGCGTGGCGGTGTAGGTCAGCACCGACGAGGGCAGCAGGATGGCCACCATGGTGACCAGCACGCCGGACAGGGCCAGGGCCCAGGCCAGCCAGCCGGCCGAGGGCCCGCCGCCCGCATTGAGACCCACGTTCCAGCCCAGCACCGCCACGAAGAGCACGTTGGGGCCAGGGGCGGCCTGCGAGATGGCGATGGAGGAGGTGAACTGCGCCTCGCTCAGCCAGCCGTTCTGAAGCACGAGGTAGCGGTGCATGTCGGGCGCGGTGGTGATCGCGCCGCCCACGGCGAGCAGCGAGAGCGAGGCAAAGTGGGTGAAGAGGTCGAGCCAGTTGGCCGGGGTGGGCAGCATCATGCTCAGGCGTCTCCCTTCTTGGCGCGGTCGGCGTCGGCGTCGCTCAACACCCGGTAGGCCCACAGGCAGGCCCCCCCGCCGATGCTGAGCAGCACCCACAGCAGCGGCCAGCGCAGCAGGCCGATGGCGATGAAGGTGACGAGGGCCAGAAAGACGCATACCCCCATGCCCATGGCGTTCTTGTCGAGCGCCCCGATGAGCTTGATGCCGGTGGCCGCGATCAGGCCGGCAGCCACCGCCCCCATGCCACGCAGCGCGTCCTGGGCCACGGCGCTGTCGGCCACGCTGCCGTAGAGCGCGGCCAGCAACAGCACCAGCACCATGGGCGCGCTCAGCATGCCGGCCAGCGCTGCCAGGGCCCCCGGCAGGCCGAAGTAGCGCCCGCCGATCATCATGGAGAGGTTGACCACGTTGGGTCCCGGCATGATCTGCGCGACGGCCCAGTCCTCCACGAACTGCTCGCGGCTCATCCAGCGCTTCTTCTCCACCAGCTCGCGCTGCACCACCGCCAGCACCCCGCCAAAGCCCTGCAGGGCCAGCCAGGTGAAGGAGACGAACAGATCGGTCTTTGATTGCGGGTGCTGGAGCGGGAGGGTATCGGGGGTCGTCTGGGCGGGCGGCATGCCCGGATTATCAGGCCCCGGTCGCGTGGGCCAGCGGCAGGCAGATGTCGGTGAGCAGGTCGGCTGGCGCAGTGTCGCGCGGGTTGTTGAGGTACTCCTCGAACACCGGCGCGTCGCCCACCTCGTGGCCGCTGTTCACGAGCCAGTGGCCGTACAGCCACTGGTAGGCCGCGCGCATGGTGGCGTAGGGCCCGCGGTGGCGCAGCACGGCGCAGGGCCCGCCGCCCACCTCGAAGGCCACGAGGGGTGGCGCCACCTCGGCGCTGTCGGGCACGGACAGGCCGGCGCGCGAGCACAGCTGGCGCTCGGGCACCGAGGACGGGTCGTCGACGTACTCGGCGATCCAGCGCGAGGCTGGCCCCACTTGGCCGCGCGCGGCCAGTTGCACGTAGCTGCGCTCGAACGCCTTGCCGATGGCCATGTACGAGCCCTTGTGGTCCAGGCCGGCCAGGCGCACGCGCGGGATCTCCCGCACGCTCACCTCGTAGCCCGCGGGCACGGCGCTCGCCGCCTGCGCCGTGCGAAAGGCCACGTGGTTGCCATGCTGGCGGTACTGCAGCGGGCTCATGCCGTAGGCCGTGCGGAAGGCGCGAGCGAAGGACTGGGCATTGGGGTAGCCGCAGCGGCGCGCGAGTTGCTCCACCGGCAGGCTGGTATTGGCCAGGTAACCCGTGGCCCAGTGCAGGCGCAGCCGCCGAACGGTGACCGCGATGGTCTCGCCGTGCAGCGCGTGGTAGACGCGGTGCCAGTGGTAGGGCGAGAGGTGCGCCACCTCGGCCAGCCGGTGCAGGTCGAGCGGCTCGTCCAGGTGGTCGTGCAGGTAGGCGATCACGCGGCCCAGGCGCTGCTGGTAGTCGGTCCAGCCATGGCCCGGGTTCATGCGGGGGTGCCGCCGTGCCGCAAGCCGATGAGGATGTCGATCTGGCCGTCGGCGCGGTAGCGTTCGCAGTCGGCCACGTAGGCCTTGGGCAGGTCGTCGCGCTGCCAGACCGCCTGCCACGCGGGGACCACCTGGTCGATGCGCCCCTGGGGCACGGGGAAGACCGCGCGCGGCGAGGCCGGCAGCACGGCGTGGCTCATGCCCGGGGGTACGGCCTGCGCGCTGCTCACCGGCGCGCCGATGATGAGCGAATAGACGCCCTCGTTGTTCACGCCGGCGTTCTCGAAGTGCGTGTAGACCGCGTACACCTCGTCGGAGAGCTTGCCCGGGATGCGTGCGAGCACGCCTTCCTCGGTAAAGCGCTGCCAGTGGGGCGGGATGGTCCGCATGGCCTCGTGGTTGTCGGTCCTGAGTTCAATGCCGATGATGCGCACGGCGCGGTCTTGCTGTTCGAGGTGCATGAAGGCTCCTGAAAGGGATGTGGGTCGAGGCCTTCAATCTAGCCGCGCCGGGCTGACATTTCTTGCGGAGTTGCGCCGCGAGCCCTCACAGCGTCAATTCCCAGGTCTCGCCCACCAGGTCTTTGCCATAGCCATGGTGCGCCTCGCTGTGCACCAGCGTGAAGCCGCGCCTGGCGTAGATGGCGCGCGCGGCGCTCAGGATGCTGTTGGTCCACAGGACCATTTTGCGGTAGCCCTTGGCGCGCGCGAAGGCCAGGCATTCGTCGGTGAGGCGCCCGCCCAGGCCCAGGCCGCGCGCGGCGGGGCTGAGGATGAGCAGGCGCAGCTGGGCCTCGGTCTCGCTCTTGCGCACCACGAAGACCGAGCCCACGCGCTCGCCGTCGAGCTCGGCGATCCAGCCGCGCTCCCAGGCCGGGTCGTGCCGGCGGATCATGCCCGCCGCGATCTCGGCGACCAGGGCCTCGAACTCGCTGTTCCAGCCGTACTCGCGGGCGTAGATCTCGCCGTGCTGCTGCACCACCCAGCCCATGTCCCCGGGGCGCACGTCGCGCAGCACGGCGGTGCGGGAGGCGGGGCCGCTGCCGGGGTCGAGCAGGCCTTGCGCGCGCGCGAGCGCGGCCATGAGCGCCTGGCGCTGATCGGGCGCCAGCGGGGCCAGCAGGTGGGCGGCTGCTTCACGCGAGCGTTGCTGCAGGGGCTCGAAGGCGGAGCGGCCCTCGGCGGTCAGGCTCAGCGCGTGCTGGCGGGCGTCGTTGGTCAGCGGGGTGCGCGTGATCCAGCCGGCGCTGGTGAAGCGGCGCACGATGCGGCTCAGGTAACCGGCGTCGAGCACCAGTCGGCGCCCAAGCTCGCTGGCGGTGCAGGGCGCGTGGTGTGCCAGCTCGTAGAGCACGCGCACCTCGGTGAGCGAGAACGCGCTGCCCAGGTAGGGGTCGAGCAGGCCGGTGCGCTGGGTATAGAAGCGGTTGAAGGCGCGCAGCGCACGCACCTGGGCGGGATCAACGGGGAAGGTCATGCCCCCGATTCTGGTTCAGTTGTTTGACTTTGGCAAGTAAGTGGTTGACAGAGGCAATTCAGCCCTGTTGCAGCATTTCTCGCACGCGCTCCCGGGTGAGCGGCTTCGTGACGAAGCCCTGGATCACCGGCATGCCACTGGCGCGCAGGCGGTCCTGCGGTGCGTCGGACGAGGTGAGCATCATCACCAGCATGGTGGGTTTGTCCTGCAGCAGCGGCTGGGCCTGGCGCGCGAACTCGAAGCCGTCCATCTGCGGCATGTTGATGTCGAGAAACAGGCAGGTGGGCGTGGCCAGCGGGTCGCTGCGCAGGAAGTCCAGCGCCTCGGCGCCGCTTTCGAACACCCGCACCTCGCCGGTGAAGCCGGCGCGGCGGATCATGATCTCGTGGTAGACGTTGTCGGCCTCGTTGTCGTCGACCAGGATGAAACGTTGTGGAATGGTCATGGGGCGCCTCGGGACGGCGTGCCGTGGGGCACCGGCAGGTGCAGCGTGAAACGGCTGCCTTCGCCCGGCACCGACTGGACCGAGAGGTGGCCGCCGTGCAGTGCCGCGATGCGCCGGCAGATCGGCAAGCCCAGGCCCGAGCCGGCGTGCGTCTTGCGCGGGTGCAGGCGCTTGAACATGTCGAAGATGCTGGCCTGGTGTTCAGGGGCGATGCCCAGGCCGTTGTCGAGCACGTGGATCTGGTCGAAGCCATGCTCGCGCGTGGCACTCACGCGCACGTGCGGCGGAACGCCAGGCCGCGCGAACGCCAGGCCGTTGGCCACCAGATTCTGCAGCGCGATGCGAAGCAGGGACGGATCGGCCTGCACGGTGGGCAGGGGGTCGCACTGCAACTGGCCCTGGGTTTTCGACAGTGCGTCGCCGAGGTCGTCGCCCACCTGGCCGACCAGCACGGTCACGTCCACCGGCCCGCTGTCGAGCGAGTGGCGGTCCAGGCGCACGTACTTCAGCAGGCTGTCCAGCAGGCAGGCCATGTGCTGGCCGCCCGTGCGCACGAAGCCCAGGTAGCGCCGGGCTTCGGGCGAGAGCTCGTGCTGGTGGTCGGCCTCCAGCAGCGAGGTGAAGTTGTTGATGGCGTTGATGGGCTCGCGCAGGTCGTGCGACAGGATGTGGATGAACCGCTCCTGCTCGAGCGTCTTCTTCTCGAGCTGGACGATGGTTTCGCCGAGCTGGCGTTCCTTGTTCTTGAGTTCCTGGATGTCGCGCCCGCGCATGACCACGCCGCTGACCTTCCCGTCCGCGCCGCGCACGGGCAGCAGGGCGACCTCCATGTGGCGGTCGCCGGCGACCTTGAAATGCGAGACGCGCTGGTAGATCACGGTCTCGCCGGCCATGGCGCGCGCCATCTTGGAGCCGACCATGTTGTTGTAGGTCGCCTCACCCAGGCGGTCCTTCACGGCCATGCCGATGACTTCGCTGCGCGTGCTGCCGATGTAGTTCAGGTAGGTCTGGTTGACATGGCGGTAGACGCCGTCGGCATCGATGTAGGCCTGCAGGTCCAGCCCGGCAGCGGCCATCGCGGTGAGCTCCTCGTGCGCCTGCTGGGCCTCGTTGGCGGAGCGCCGGGCCTCGAGCTGGCGCGCCCGCTCGTGTTCAAGCAGGGTGGAGACCAAGGCCGAGAGGCGGCTCAGGGCGCTCAGCTGCACCGAATGCAGCGTTCGCGCCATCTGGTCGATGACGCACACCGTGCCCAGCGCGAAGCCGTCGCTGGTGACGATGGGCGCACCGGCGTAGAAGCGCACGTTGGTGGGGCCTGTCACCAGGGGGTTGCACTGGAAACGCATGTCCTGGCTCATGTCCTCGACCACCATGACGTGTCCGGGGTCGAGGATGGCGTGAGAGCAGAACGCCACCTCGCGCGGGGTTTCGCTCACGTCCACGCCGACGCGGGACTTGAACCACTGGCGATCGCGGTCGACGAGCGTGATCAGCGCCACCGGCGTGCCGCAGATCACCTGCGCCAGGGCGGAGATGTCGTCAAACGCTTTCTGAGGCAGGGTGTCGAGCACGCCCAGGCCCCGCAATCGGGCCAGGCGTTGTTCCTCGTTGGGGGGAAAGGGAGCAGTCTGCATGCGGGCCGGAACGGGACGGGGACGGAGCGAGGCCCCGATGATTGCATACCAGGCGGGTATATGGCACGCGCAGGCGCGGCTTACGGCGGTACCCGGAAGTACGGCACGCGATTCCGTCACGTTCCCCCGCCAATTCGCGGCCAGACCAAAAAAACCAGGCGAGTGGCGCCAGCCTCCAATGGACCCGCGGAACCGGCTTGGCCGGGCCGCCAGGTGCGTCCCCCCGGGGGGGAAGACGCCGCAGGCGGCGCAGGGGGCTTCTCTACACCGACATGCCGCCCGAGACCTCGATCACGGCGCCGTTGATGTAGCTGGCCTCGTCGCTGGCCAGGAAGGCATAGACGTTGGCGATCTCCTCCGGCCGGCCCAGGCGGTGCAGCGGCACGCGGTGCTCCATCTCGGCGATGACCTTGGCCGGGATGGTGTCCAGGATGGGCGTGGCGATGAAGCCGGGCGCCACCGCGTTCACGCGCACGCCCTTGGGGCCGAGTTCGCGACTCCAGGTCTTGGTGAAGCCGATCACGCCGAACTTGCTCGCGGCGTAGTTGGTCTGCCCGAAGTTGCCATAGATGCCGACAACCGACGAGGCGTTGAGGATCACGCCGCTGCCTTGCGCGGTCATGGTGTCGGCCACGGCCTGCGCGCAATGGAACACGCCGCGCAGGTTGACGTCGATCACGCGGTCGAACTGCTCTGGCGTCATCTTCTGCAGGCGCGCGTCCTGCGTGATGCCGGCGTTGTTCACCAGCACGTCGATGCGGCCGAAGCGTTCCTTCACCTGGGCCACCACGGCGTCGACCATCTCGCGCTGGGTCACGTCCATCACGAAGCCCAGCGCGGTCGCGCCCAGCGCCTCGCACTGCCGCACGGCGCTGTCCACCGCGGTCTGTTTCACGTCGCAGACGATGACGGTGGCGCCTTCCTGCGCGAACTTGAGTGCGGTGGCCAGGCCGATGCCTTGCGCCGCACCGGTGATGAGGCTGACTTTTCCTGCGAGTCGTTTCATGGGGAAGAGGGGGGAGGTGGTTCAAAAAAACGCCGGCGGGGTGGCCGCCGGCGCGTGGGACCGGGCGTGTTCAGTACACCGGCTGGTGCTGGCGGATCGCGTTCTTCGCCGCGTCGTCGAGCGCGAAGCCCGCGCCGTGGCGCGCCGCCAGCTCGGCGCAGCGGCGCTCGAAGGCCTCGATGCCCATGCCGTAGATGAACTGCAGCGCACCGCCCGTCCAGGCCGGGAAGCCGATGCCGAAGATCGAGCCGATGTTGCCGTCGTGCACGCTGGTGAGCACGCCTTCGGCCAGGCAGCGCGCGGTCTCCACCGACTGGCGGTAGATCAGGCGGTCCTTGACGTCCTGAAGGTCCCAGGCGGCACCGGGCTTCTCGAAGCGCGCCTTGAGCTCGGGCCAGAGCTGCTTCTTCTGGCCCGCGGGGTAGTCATAGAAGCCGCCGCCGGCGGCTCGGCCCGGCCGCTTGAATTCCTTGACCATGCGCTCGACCAGCAGCTCGCCCGGCGTGGCGGTGTAGCGGCGGCCTTCCTTCTCGAAATCGGCGCGGGTCTGGTCCATCACGTGCACCGAGAGCGAAAGCGCGGTCTCATCCAGCACGGCCAGCGGCCCCACCGGCATGCCGGCCTGCATGGCGGCGTTCTCGATCACCGGCGCCGGAATGCCTTCGCCCAGCATGGCCGCGCCTTCCATCACGAAGGTGCCGAAGGTGCGGCTGGTGTAGAAGCCGCGCGAGTCGTTCACCACGATGGGCAGCTTGCCCAGGGCCTGCACGTAGTCGAAGGCGCGCGCGATGGTCTCGTCGTCGGTCTCCTTGCCGCGGATGATCTCCACCAGCTTCATCTTGTCCACCGGGCTGAAGAAGTGGATGCCGACGAAGCGCTGCGGCCGACTGCTGGCCTGTGCCAGGCCGGAGATGGGCAGGGTGGAGGTGTTGCTCGCGAAGAAGCCGCCAGCGGCCAGCATGGGCTCGGTTTCCTTGGTGACGGCGGCCTTGACCTCGCGGTTCTCGAACACCGCCTCGATGATCAGGTCGCAGCCCTTGAGGTCGCTCGGGTGGTCGGTGGGCAGGATGTGGTCGAGCAGCTCGCGCTGGTCGTAGGGGCTCATGCGGCCCTGGTCCACGCGGGTCTGGGTGAGCTTGAAGCTGTAGGACTTGCCGCGCTCGGCGGTTTCGATGCTCACGTCCTCCAGCACGGTGTGGATGCCCCGGCTGGCTTGCACGTAGGCGATGCCCGCGCCCATCATGCCAGCGCCCAGCACGCCCACCTTCTTCGGCTTGTAGCGCGAGATGCCCTTGGGGCGCGACTGGCCGCTTTTGATCGCGTTGAGGTTGAAGAAGAACGTGTTGATCATGTTCTTCGCCACCGGGCTCACGATGAGCTTCGCCAGGTAGCGGCTCTCGATGCGCAGCGCGGTGTCGAAGTCCACCATGGCGCCTTCGGCCATGGCGGCGAGCGCCGCCTCGGGCGCCGGGTAGAGCCCGCGCGTTTTCTGCTTGAGCATGGCCGGCGCCACGGTGAGCATGCCGGCGACCTTGGGGTTGCTCGGCGTGCCGCCGGGAATCTTGTGGTTCTTGTCGTCCCAGGGCTGGCGCGACTGCGGGTGCGCCGCGATCCAGTCCAGTGCGGCGTTGCGCAGTGCGTGGGCCACGTCGCCCTCGGGCGACACGAGCTCATGCACCAGGCCAAGCTCCTGGGCTTCGCGCGGGTTGAACAGCTTGCTCTCCAGGATGTAGGGCTGCGCGCCCATCAGGCCGAGCAGGCGCACCATCTTGGTGATGCCGCTGGCGCCGGGAATGAGGCCCAGTGTGATCTCGGGCAGGCCGAGCTGGATCCTGGGGTCGTTCACCGCGATGCGGTGGTGGCCCACGAGCGCCACTTCCCAGCCACCGCCCAGCGCGGTGCCGTTGATGCAGCTCACCACCGGCACGCCCAGCGTCTCCAGCGTGCGGAAGTTCTTCTTGGTCTGCTCGATCTCGGCGAACACGCGCGGCGCGTCGCTGGGCTGCAGGCGCATCGTGCCCTTGAGGTCGGCGCCCGCGAAGAAGGTGCTCTTGGCCGAGGCCAGGATGATGCCCTTGATGTCGGCGCAGTCGCGCATGACCTGCGCCGTGACCTCGGTGAGGTCCTGCTGCCAGTCGGCGCACATGGTGTTGACGGGGGAGCCTTCCTCGTCGAAGGTGATGGTGGCGATGCCGTCGGCGAGTTCGTAGCGGATGGTTTTCATGCCTCAGACCCTTTCGATGATCGTGGCGATGCCCATGCCGCCGCCCACGCACAGCGTGGCCAGGCCGTAGCGCAGCTGGCGGCGGTGCAACTCGTCGATCAGGGTGCCCAGGATCATGGCGCCGGTGGCCCCCAGCGGGTGGCCCATGGCGATGGCGCCGCCGTTCACGTTCACCTTCTCGTGGGGCACGCCCATCTCCTTCATGAACTTCATGGGCACGGCCGCGAAGGCCTCGTTGACCTCGAACAGGTCGATCTGCTCGATGGACAGGCCGGCTTTCGCCAGGGCCTTGCGCGCCGCCGGCATGGGGCCGGTGAGCATGATGGTGGGGTCGGCGCCCGAGAGCGCCACCGAGACGATGCGCGCGCGCGGCGTGAGGCCGTGCGCCTTGCCCGCGCCTTCGCTGCCGATCAGCACGGCGGTCGCGCCGTCGACGATGCCCGAGGAGTTGCCCGCGTGGTGCACGTGGTGGATGCGCTCGACCTGTGGGTAGCGCTGCAGCGCCACGGCGTCGAAGCCCATGCCGCCGAGGTGTTCGAACGCGGGCTTGAGCGAGGCCAGACCGTCCATCGTGGTCTGCGGCTTGATGAACTCGTCTTCTTCCAGGATGGTCTGGCCCAGGAAGTCGGTGACGGGCACGACCGAGCCCTTGAAGTGACCAGCCGCGCGCGCGGCCGCCGCGCGCTTCTGCGATTCGAGGGCGAAGGCGTCGACGTCCTCGCGGGTGAAGCCTTCGAGCGTGGCGATCAGGTCGGCGCCGACGCCCTGCGGCACGAACAGGGTATCGCTGTTGGTCTGCGGGTCCTGCGCCCAGGCGCCGCCGTCGGAGCCGATGGGCACGCGGCTCATGCTCTCCACGCCGCCGGCCACCACCAGGTCTTCCCAGCCGCTGCGCACCTTCATCGCCGCCATGTTTACCGCCTCCAGGCCGGAAGCGCAGAAGCGGTTGAGCTGCACGCCGGAGCAGCGCCAGTCCCAGCCAGCCTTGAGGGCGGCCACCTTGGCGATCACCGAGCCTTGCTCGCCGATGGGCGAGACCACGCCCATGACCACGTCATCCACCGCGCCGGTGTCGAAGCCATTGCGTTGCTGCAGATGCGTGAGCACGCCGGCCAGCAGATCGATCGGCTTGACCTCATGCAGGCTGCCGTCTTTCTTGCCCTTGCCGCGCGGCGTGCGCACGGCATCGAATACGAATGCTTCGCTCATGGTGTCTCCTGGGGGAAGGCGGATGCCGCGAATCAGTATAGACTTTTGCCAAGCATTTGCTTTCTGTAATTCTTCGCCGCAGTCTGATAGGTGACACCATGATCGAACGCACCCTGTTCAACGCCGACCACGAGGCCTTTCGCGACAGTTTCCGCAAGTTCGTGGAGAAGGAGGTCGCGCCACACCACGAGGCCTGGGAAGAGCAGGGCTACGTGGACCGCGCGGTCTGGAGCAAGGCCGGCGAGAACGGTTTTCTCTGCATGACCCTGCCCGAGGCCTACGGTGGCTCGGAGGCTGACAAGCTGTATTCGGTGGTGCAGATGGAGGAGATCGCGCGCAGCGGCTTCAGCGGCATCGGTTTCGGCCTGCACAGCGAGATCGTGGCGCCGTACATCCTGCACTACGGCACCGAGGAACAGAAGAAAAAATACCTGCCCCGGCTCGCCACGGGCGAGATGGTCGGCGCGATCGCGATGAGCGAGCCCGCCGCCGGCAGCGACCTGCAGGGCGTCAAGAGCACCGCCATCAAGCAGCCCGACGGCAGCTACCTGCTCAACGGCAGCAAGACCTTCATCACCAACGGCTGGCATGCCGACCTCGTGATCGTGGTCGCCAAGACCGACCCGAGTGCGGGCGCCAAGGGCACCAGCCTGCTGCTGGTCGAGCGCGGCATGCCGGGGTTCGAGAAAGGCAAGCGCCTGAAGAAGCTGGGCATGAAGGCGCAGGACACCTCCGAGCTGTTCTTCGACAACGTGGCGGTGCCGGCCGAGAACCTGCTGGGCGGCCCGGCGATGGAAGGCCGGGGCTTCATCTGCCTCATGGAGCAACTGCCCTGGGAGCGGCTGCAGATCGCCATCGGCGCGGTGGCGTCGGCGCAGGCCGCGATCGACTGGACGGTGCAGTACACCAGGGACCGCAAGGTCTTCGGCCAGGCCGTGGCCCAGTACCAGAACACGCGCTACACCCTGGCCGAGCTGCAGACCGAGGTGCAGGTGGCGCGCGTGTTCGTCGACAAGTGCTGCGAGCTCATCGTGGACGGCAAGCTCGACACCGCCACCGCGAGCATGGCCAAGTACTGGTGCTCCGACCTGCAGTGCAAGGTGATGGACGAGTGCTTGCAACTGCACGGGGGCTACGGCTACATGTGGGAATACCCCATCACCCGCGCGTATGCCGACGCGCGCGTGCAGCGCATCTACGGCGGCACGAACGAGATCATGAAAGAGGTGATCTCGCGCGGGATGGGGCTGGGCGGGCGCTGAGCCGCAGGCCCTGCTAGAGCGAGATCGTCTGCTTCAGCGGGACGCCCTCGGGCGCCTCGTGGTCCGCCAGCAGCCAGGCGCGGCCGGGGTGGTCGGCGGCGTCCTGCAGCAGCCCGCGCAGGAAGCGGATCGAGGGCGCGTCGAGCGCGGCGAAGGGCTGGTCGATCAGCGTGAGCGGTGTACCCGACGCGAACGCCGCGGTGAGCCAGACCTTGCGCCGGCTGCCGGTGGAGAGCATGTACATCGGCTTGGCCAGGTGCGGCCCCAGCCCGAAGCCCTCCGCCAGTTCGGCCATGGCCTCGGCGTCGAAGTTCGGGTAGTGGTGGCTCAGGCTGTCCAGGTAGCCCTTGGCCGCCAGCGCGTCGTGCGCCTCGGTCTGCGGATCGATCCAGAACACCTGGTGGCGGTAGGCGTCGTGGTGTTCGTCGAGGTGGATGCCGTGGATGACCAGCGAACCGGCGTCGGCGTTCTGCGCCCCGGCCAGCAACCGCAGCAGCGTGCTCTTGCCGCTGCCGTCGTCGCCACGCACCAGGCTGACGCCGGGCGGGATGTCGAACGACAGCCGATCGAACAGGGGCGGCTCGGCCCAGCCGAAGCACAGGCCCCTGACCTGCAGGACGGGTTCTTCCGGGTCGGCGTTCATGTCGTCAGTAGCCGATGGAGTAACGCAGGCCGTTGTGGTTGAGCACCGCGCTGCGCTGGCCGATGGTCTCCAGCTTGAAGCCGGGCGAGATCTCCTGGCCTTCCTGCAGCACCTTGCCGTTGACGATCAGCATGCGCAAAGCCGGGTTCTTGGAGTAGGTCGAGCCGCTCACGTTGACGGCTGGCAATTGCGCGCGGGCTTCGGGCGAGAGCTCGGCAAAGCTGCGCACAGGCGCGGCGTTGGCGTCCGGGGGGCTGGCGGCGGCCGGGGCCGCAGGCGGTGTCACGGCGGGTGCCCTGGCCGTCGTGGCGGGGGCTGGCGTGGCCGCTGCGGCAGGCGCGTTGGCCGGTGGTGGCGCGGCAGGGGTGGCGGCTGGCGCGGGCGCCGGCGGCTTGCTGGCCTGGGGCCGTTTGGGTGCGGGTTCCACACGGGGCGGCGCCAGGATGGGCTGCACCGGTTCGGGCGCGGGCAGGACGGGGCTGGGGGCCACTGGGACTGGGGTCACGGCGGCCACCGGAGGCATGGCGGGTGGCGTTGGCTCGGCGGATGCTGGCGCTGGCGATGGCGCGGCGACCGGCGTTTCGTCGGCCTGACCCAGCCACCACCACAGGCCGGCGGCGATCAGCAGCGCGGCCAGCACCGCCCCCGCCACGGCGGTGCGGGAGACGCTGCGACGGCGCACGGGTCTGGCCTTTCGGCTGGGGGGTGGCACGATCTGGCTGTTGAGGCCGGGCACGTGGCCACGCTCGCGCTCCGCGTCGGCGCGTTGAAGGGCATCGAGGATGTAGGACATCGTGGAACGGCCCTCAGGAGCCGGGGCGCGAGAGCCGGGGCTCGTCCACGCCGCTGGCCAGGTTGACCTGCATGAAGGTGATGGGGCCGGCCAGCCCGGCGGCCTCGATGCCGTTGGCGCGCTGGAAGGCCTGGATGCGGGCGGAGAGCTGGTGGGCCGAAGGCGGCACCTTGCCCGCCGCCTGCAGGCTGGCGATGCGCTCGCCCAGCCAGTCAGCGGCCGGGCCGGTGCGGCCGTCCACCAGGCGGGTGGTCTGGCCCGGCGGCGTGCGCCACAGGGTGGCGAAGTCGCCGCGCCAGCTGTCGGCCAGGGCAGTGAGCGGCATGCGCCAGCGCTGGTCGCCCGCCTGCAGCGTGGCGGTGTCGTGGGTGAGCGCAGTCACCAGCGCCAGGCCCGACCCTTGGCCCGCCTGGCGCAGGGTGATGATGCCGGGCCGATCGAGCTGGCGCAGGCCGTTGAGGGTCATGCGGTCGGTGCGGTAGCACTGCAACTGGGCTTGTTGTGCGTCGGTGCAGGGGTCGCCCGAGGCCAGTGCCTGGCCCCAGAGCGGGCCCAGTTCGCGCCAGGCCTCGTTTTCGTTCTTGAGCAGGGCCGACGCCTCGGGTGGGCCGGGCAGGGGTTCGGGGCGGTTCGCCGCGGCAGGCGTCGGTGCGGGCGTGTCGGCTGGGGCTGCTGCGCCGGGCGTTGGCGCGGGTGGGGCGGCCACTGCGGCGGGGGCGGGCTGAGGGGTGGCGGGGGGCGGTGCCGCCGCGGTCGCCCTGGGTGCGCTGTGGCTCCAGAACCAGAACAGCGCGCCGGTCACCAGCGCGCCCACCACCAGGCCGATGCCCAGGGTGCCCAGCGGCGAAGCCCAGGCGGTCAGCGGCGCGGCGGCCTGCCCACGGCGGAGCTTGGGCATGGGCGCATCGGTCTCGAACACCTCGCTCGCCGCCTTCTCCACCACGGCGCGCTCCACACGGGCCTGGTGGGTGGCATAGGCGCCGAGCAGGGCACGGTCGCACAGCAGGTTCACGCGCCGCGGTACGCCCCGCGTGATCTCGTGGATGCGCTGGATCGCCTGGTTGGAGAAGGGCAGTGGCCCGCGCAGACCGGCCACCTGCATGCGGTGCTGGATGTATTGGCGGGTTTCGGCTTCGTTGAGCGTGCCCAGGTGAAAGCGCGCGATCACGCGCTGCGCCAGCTGTTCCAGCTCGGGCCGGGCGAGCACCTCGCGCAGCTCGGGCTGGCCGATCAGGATGACCTGCAGCAGCTTGCGCTCGCTGGTTTCCAGGTTGGTCAGCAGGCGAAGCTGCTCCAGCACGTGGGGTGTGAGGTTCTGCGCTTCGTCGATGATGAGCACGTTGCGCTCGCCCTTGGCGTGGCTCTGCAGCAGGTACTCGTTGAGCGGGTCCAGGTAGTCCTTGATCGTGGCTGGGCCGATGCCCTCGTGCTGGACCTCGATATGGAACTCGCGGCAGATCGTCTTGAGCAGGTCGCCCACCGTGAGCTTGGGGTTGAAGATGTACGCCACCCGGCACTGCTCGGGGATCTGCTCCAGGAAGCAGCGGCAGATGGTGGTCTTGCCGGCACCGATCTCGCCGCTGAGCAGCACGAAGCCACCCCCGCCGCGGATGCCATAGAGCAGGTGCGCCAAGGCCTCCCGGTGGCGCTCGCTCATGAAGAGGTAGCGCGGGTCGGGCGCGATGGAGAAGGGGTCCTGCTTCAACCCGAAGAATTCGGCGTACATGGCCCCGAGCATAACGGGGCCGCCGAGGGCGGGCAACGACGCCCGGCCGAGCCGTGCCGGGCGTGTGCCGCGCTGCTAGCGGACGGTCAGGCCGCCAGGGCCATGGAGCGCTGCGACGACGAGGCGGGGTACTTCGCGCTGGCCGAGGACGAGCATTCGATGTCGCCGGAGAGCTGGCCGCCTTCCTCGATCACGACCTTGCCGTAGCGGATCTTGCCGGTGACCTTGCCCGTGGCGTAGATCACCAGCTTCTGGCGCACCGTGAGGTTGCCGTCGAACACGCCGCGGATCTCGGCGATGTCGATCTCGGCCGAGCCCTTGAATTCGCCCTGTTCCGCGATCTGGATCACGCGCGAATCCATGGTCGCCTCGACCAGGCCTTCCACCACGAGCGTGTCGCAGTCGGTGATCTCCACGCCCTTGAGCTTGATGTTCGGGCCGACGGTGAGCTTGCTGCCGCCTTCGGGGGTGGACGACGAGGCGCTGGCGCTGCCCGTGGCGGCGGGGGTGGCCAGGTCCAGGTCGGGGGTGGAGGGGGCCGGGGTCTGTGGCTGGGCCTGCGAGGCGCTGGTGCTGCTGCTCGCGGGCTGGCCGTAACGTTGCGTGGCCATGCCGGTGTTCAGGGTCTTGGGTTGATCGTCTCGTTTGCCAAAATGCAGTGCCATGCCAGCTCCTTCTGTAAATGAAGCGGTCATGCTAAGCGGCATGCGGATTACATTTTCGGTCGTCCCGTAAGAGGGGTAACGAGATGAACCGTACATGCGGTTTCATTTTTTCGGGGATGACCTGTTGCGGTTTTCCATCTCGCGGATCAGGGCGCGCGCTTCGTCGCCTTCGGGAATCGGCCGGCCGCTGTCGCGCCATTGCACCGCGTCCTTGAAGCCCGCTTCCTGCGCATGGCGGCGGAACCAGAGGCCCTCCGGGTTGTGGCGCGTGATGCCGTCGAACAGCGTGGCCATCTGCTGCGTCTGTTCCAGACCCATGGTGAGCATGACCTGGTTCACCACCATCTTGTGCATGGCCAGGTGCGAGCGCGGCACGCCCGCGATGCGCTCGGCCAGCTGCATGGTGGTCGCTTCCAGCTGGTCGGCCGGCACGGCCTCGTTGGCCAGGCCCCAGGCGGCGGCGGTGCGGCCGTCGATCACGTTGCCGGTGAACATCATCTGCTTGGCGCGCGCGGCGCCAAGGCGGTAGGTCCACATCGCGGTGGTGGGGCAGCCCCAGACGCGCGTGGGCATGTAGCCGATGCGTGCGTCATCGGCCATGACCAGCAGGTCGCAGCACAGTGCGATGTCGCTGCCGCCGGCCACCGCCGCGCCGTGCACCTTGGCGATGGTGGGCTTGGGACTGCGCCACAGCGCCATGAAGTCTTCGGTGTTGCGCTTCATGAAGGCGTAGTCGTCCATCGGGTCCCAGGGGTGGCGTTCCTGCTGGCAGGGGTGGTCGATCTCGCCCTCACCGAACATCGAGAGGTCGTAGCCGCCGCAGAAGCCCTTGCCGGCACCCTCGACCACGATCACGTGCACCTCGTCATCGGCGTTGGCCCATTCCACGGCGGCGCGGATCTCGCGCGGCGTCTCGTCGTTGATGGCGTTGAGGCGTTCGGGGCGGTTGAGCAGCAGGCGCGCGACGCGCGGCTGGTTCGCATCCTTCTCGATGCGCAGGGTGTTGAAGCTGGGCATGGTCGTGTCTCCTGGGTTGTTTTCCCCATGATAGGCAGCACCCGGGCTTGCCGCAGTTGCCTCGGAGACAGCGGCCCCATGCCCATGTGGTTGCGCACGCAACCAAAAATGTATAAAGTTGCGCACGCAACCATATGGACACCATGAACCCAGAATTGCCTTCCTCCATTCCCGTGCTGATCGCTGGCGGCGGTCCCGTGGGCCTGACCCTTTCGGCCCTGCTCGCGCGCGAGGGCATCGCCCACCTCGTGATCGAAGCCGACGAGAGCTACTGCACCGGCAGCCGCGCCATCTGCATCTCGCGGCGGTCGCAGGAGATCCTGGGGTGGGTGGGTGCCGATGCACCGCTGGTGGCCAAGGGACTGAGCTGGACGGGCGGCCGCAGCCACTGGCGCGACACCGAGGTGCTGCACTTCGAGATGCCCGCCGAGCCGAGCCAGCGCTTCGCGCCCATGGTCAACATCCAGCAGTTCCATGTGGAAGCGTTCGCCCACCAGGCCGCCCAGGCGCAAGGCGACGCATCGCGCGTGCTCTGGGCCAGCAGCGTGGTGGCGGTGCGCCCGCAGACCGATGGCGTGCAGGTGGAGGTGGACACGCCGCAAGGGCGGCAGACGGTGCAGGCCGGCTTCGTCGTCGCCTGCGACGGCGGCCGCAGCACGGTGCGCGAGCAGCTCGGCCTGCAGCTCGAAGGCACGCAGTACGACGGCAAGTACGTGATCGTCGACGTGGTGCAGAAGACGCAGCGCCCGGTGGAGCGCCTGGCCTGGTTCGATCCGCCGTCCAACCCCGGCTCCACCATCCTCATGCACCGCCAGCCCGACGACGTCTGGCGCATCGACTACCAGATCCGCGACGACGAAGACCCGGTGGAGGCGGTCAAGCCCGAGAACGTGCTGCCGCGCGTGCGCAGCCACCTGGCCATGATCGGCGAGAACGCGCCCTGGGAGCCGCTGTGGATCTCGATCTACAACGCCAAGTGCCTGACGCTGCCCGGCTACCGCCACGGCCGTGTGTTCTTCGCCGGCGATGCAGCGCACCTGGTGCCCATCTTCGGTGTGCGAGGACTCAATTCGGGCCTGGACGATGCGGCCAACCTGGCCTGGAAGCTGGCCCGCGTGCTGCGCGGCGAATCGCCCGACGCCTTGCTCGACTCCTACTCCGCCGAACGCGTGCACGCCACGCGAGAGAACATCGCCTACGGCGCCAAGAGCACCGAGTTCATGGCACCGCCGAACTTCGCCTACCAGCTCATGCGCGAAGCCACGCTGCGCCTGGCGGTGAGCGACGAGCAGGTGCGCTCGCTGATCAACCCGCGCCAGTCTTCCCCGATCACCTACCTGGGTTCGCCACTGAACGCGGCGCAGGGCGGCGAATGGACGGACGACCGCGCGCGGCCTGGCGCGCCCGCCCCCGAAGCCCTGCTGCGGGGCCATGGGGCCGCATCCTGGCATCTGAGTGGCCGGTTCGGCCATGGTTTCGTGTGCCTGGCCTTCGGGGGCGCGGGCCCCGACCTGAGCGACGCCGGTGTCACGGTGCTGGAGATACCACCCGACATCGACACCCTCGGCCAGGCCTGGCGGCGCTACGGCCTGCGCCGTCCGGATGAACCCGCGCTGGTGCTCGTGCGGCCCGACGGCTATGTGATGGGCCGCTGGCATGGCCTGGACCCTGCGCATCTGCGCGCCGCCCTGAAAGACACCGGAGTGTTCGCATGACCGATACCGATCTCGACCAGAGTTACAGCGCCGTCTGTGAAGCGCTCTCGCAAGTCGGCGAGGCGCGCGCGCCGATGTTCCTCGCCATGCTCAGCCTCTCGCTCATGAGCCGCTTCGAGCGCGCCGAGCAGGTGTTGCCGCTGATCGCGAACGCGTTGGCGCAAAGCGGGGAGGGGACGGACCATGGGCGCTGAAACCACCTCGCTGCAGGACTTCCTCACCTACCGCCTGCACAAGCTCAACAAGATCACCGACCGCCACAGCAGCGAGGCCTACGCGGCGATGGGCCTGGGTGTGAGCGAGGCGCGCTGCCTGGCCGCCATCGGTGAATTCGCGCCGTTGTCGGTGAGCGACCTCGCGGCGCGCGCCAACCTGAACAAGGCCCAGGCCAGCCGCGCGGCGCAGATGCTGGTGGACCGCGAGCTGGTGCTCAAGTCCACCAGCGACGCGGACGCGCGCGGCGTGGTGCTGGTGCCCACGCGCGGCGGGCGGGCCCTGTGGAAAAAGGTGATGCGCCTGATCGCGCAGCGCAATGCCGAGATTTTTGGTTGCCTGTCCGCGAACGAGCAGAGACAGTTGGAAACACTTTTTGACCGCCTGATTGCCCATTCGCACAAGGCGACTGGAGAAGGGTGATGCGAGGCGGTTTATAAACGCGCCATGAACCCTCTCAACGACCTCGGCTACAAGGCCGACGACCTCACGGTCCAGGTCACCGAATTGCTGGTGGCCACTTCCGACACCTCCGACGAACTCATCGACCACTCGGTCTCCGAAGTGCTGCGCCTGCTGCGCGAGCGCATGAAGATGGACGTGGTGTTCGTCTCCGAATTCACCGATGGCCAGCGCGTGTTCCGCCATGTGTCCCAGGCGCCCGACTCGCCCGTGATCGGCGAGGGCGGCTCGGAGCCGCTGGAGCGCTCCTGGTGCCAGCGCGTGGTCGATGGCCGCCTGCCCAGGTTCATCGCCGATGCCTCGGCCCATCCGCTGGCCTCGGAATTGCTCAGGAGCGTGCCTTTTCCGATCGGCACGCACATCAGCACGCCCATCGTGCTGGAGAACGGCGACATCTACGGCACGCTGTGCTGCTTCAGCTTCCATCCCCAGGACAAGCCCAACACGGAAGACCTGAAGAAGCTGGAGTTCACGGCCCGGCTGGCGGCCCAGAAGCTCGATCAGCGGCGCGTGGTGCGCAAGGCGCCCGAGTCGGTGCCGGAATGGCAGCTCCGGCCCAAATGAGGGGGAATGGGGTTGAAGGCCCCTGAAATGGGGGTGGGCCCGTAAAATCAGGGGTTTTCCAGCCGCCCGCGCTCCGGGTCTGTGCCAGCCCCATGAACGCCCCCATCGACGTCTCCTTCTTCGCGCGCGCCGCCAAGCCGATCACCAGCTACCGGCCCTACTGGGCCAAGCGGTTCGGCGTGGCGCCGTTCCTGCCGATGAGCCGCGCCGAAATGGAGCAGCTGGGCTGGGACAGCTGCGACATCATCCTGGTGACGGGCGACGCCTATGTGGACCATCCCAGCTTCGGCATGGCCGTGGTGGGGCGTGTGCTGGAGGCACAGGGCTTTCGCGTGGGCATCATCGCCCAGCCCGACTGGACCAGCGCCGAGGCCTTCAAGGCCCTGGGCAAGCCCAACCTGTTCTGGGGCGTGACCGCCGGGAACATGGATTCCATGATCAACCGCTACACGGCGGACCGCAAGATCCGCAGCGACGACGCCTACACGCCGGGCGACGTGGGTGGCAAGCGGCCTGATCGCGCTGCCATCGTCTACAGCCAGCGCTGCCGCGAGGCCTTCAAGGACGTGCCCATCGTGCTCGGCGGCATCGAAGGCAGCCTGCGCCGCATCGCCCACTACGACTACTGGAGCGACAAGGTGCGCCGCAGCGTGGTGGTCGACAGCAAGTGCGACCTGCTGCTGTACGGCAACGCCGAGCGCGCGCTGGTCGAGGTGGCGCACCGCATCGCGGCGCGCGAACCGATCGAGCAGATCACCGACGTGCGCGGCACCGCCTTCGTGCGCCGGCCCGGCGACCCGACGGCCGCGGGCTGGATCGAGATCGATTCGAGCGAGGTCGACACGCCCGGGCGTGTGGAAAGCCACATCAACCCTTACCAGACCACCAGTGAACAGGCCCAGGCCCAGGGGCAGAGCTGCGCCAAGGAAGAGGGTGAGGCCGCCGCCGCGCCGGCCGAGGTCAACCCGGCCATCCAGACGCTGAAGTTCGTGCCCAACCCCGCGCTGCAGGGCAAGGGCCGGCTCAAGGTGCCGCCGCGCGAACGCTCGGTGATCCGCCTGCCCAGCTACGAGCAGGTCAAGAGCGATGCCGTGCTCTACGCCCACGCCAACCGCGTGCTGCACCTCGAGACCAACCCCGGCAACGCGCGCGCGCTGGTGCAGGCGCACGGCGAAGGCACGACCGCGCGCGACGTGTGGATCAACCCGCCGCCGATCCCGCTGACCACGGCCGAGATGGATCACGTGTTCGATCTGCCGTACGGGCGCAGCCCGCACCCGGCCTACGCCGACGAACACGGCAAGCACGACGGTGCGACCAAGATCCCGGCCTGGGAAATGATCCGCTTCAGCGTGAACATCATGCGCGGCTGTTTCGGCGGCTGCACCTTCTGCTCGATCACCGAGCACGAGGGCCGCATCATCCAGAGCCGCTCGGAGGAGTCCATCATCAAGGAGGTGGAGGACATCCGCGACAAGGTGGAAGGCTTCACAGGCGTGGTGTCCGATCTCGGCGGTCCCACGGCCAACATGTACCGCCTGGGCTGCAAGTCGCCCGAGATCGAGGCCGCTTGCCGCAAGCCCAGTTGCGTCTACCCCGGCATCTGCTCCAACCTGCACACCGACCACGGCCCGCTGATCAAGATCTACCGCCGCGCGCGCGAATTGCGCGGCATCAAGAAGATCCTGATCGGCTCGGGCCTGCGCTACGACCTCGCGGTCAAGAGCCCCGAGTACGTGAAGGAGCTGGTGCAGCACCACGTGGGCGGCTACCTCAAGATCGCGCCCGAGCACACCGAAGGCGGGCCGCTGTCGAAGATGATGAAGCCCGGCATCGGCAGCTACGACCGCTTCAAGCAGCTATTCGAGAAGTTCAGCGAAGAGGCGGGCAAGAAGCAGTTCCTCATCCCGTACTTCATCGCGGCCCACCCGGGCACAAGCGACGAGGACATGATGAACCTCGCGATCTGGCTCAAGAAGAACGGGTTCCGCGCCGACCAGGTGCAGACCTTCTACCCCAGCCCCATGGCCACCGCGACGGCCATGTACCACACCAACCTGAACCCGCTCAAGGGCATCCACCGCGACGACCGCGCCGAGCGCGTGGACATCGTGCGCGGCGACAAGCGCCGCCGGTTGCACAAGGCCTTCCTGCGTTACCACGACCCGAACAACTGGCCTTTGCTGCGCGAAGCGCTCAAGACCATGGGCCGCGCCGACCTCATCGGCAACGGCAAGCACCACCTCATCCCCACCTTCCAGCCGATGACGGACGGCAGCTACCAGAGCGCGCGCCGCAAGAACAGCACGCCGGTGGGCAACAAGGTGCCGGGCGCCCAGCCGGGCAAGGGCCGCCTGCTCACGCAGCACACCGGCCTGCCGCCGCGCGTCACCGGTTCCGCGCCGGCGGGTGCGGGCAAGCGCAAGCCGCGCTGAAACTCAGGCGGCCGGCGCGCCGAGGAACGCCGGCCACAAGATCCAGGCCAGCAGGGCCAGCATGTTGACCGCCACCGTGCCCCAATAGATCAGGCGAAACGGCTGCTTGCTCGTCTTGTGGCGCAGGATCTGCTGGGCGAACCACGCGCCCGGCCAGCCGCCGGCCACGGCCAGGCCGTGCAGCCAGTCTTCGGGCGTGCGCTGCACTTCGTTGATGGCCGCGTGCTTGTCGCGCCAGTACATGTAGAACGTGACCAGGTTGATCAACACCACGGCGGTCAGGATCACCCAGGGGAAGCGCCCCGTGCCGATGCCCACCAGCCACAGCAGCAGCCAGAAGGCGATCAGGCCCAGGCCGATCCACAGGGGGCGTTCCTCGCGCCGCTTCTGCCATTGCGAGCGCGAGCGTGCCGCCGGCTGGCGGGGTGGCAGCAGCTCGGCGCCGGCCGGGGGCGGTGGCGGCGCGGGCGCCTCGGTGACGATGGTGTTGCGGGCCGGCTCCACCGACAGCGCGCGCGGGCCTTTGCCGCCCACGTGGATGTCGTCGAACATCACCTGCATGCCTTCGCGCGGCTTGGACGGGCCGCTGTAATCGCGCAGGTGAAAGAAGACGTCGGCGGGGATCTGCGGGCAGCGGATGAAGCCGAAGGCCTTCTCGCTGTCCCAGCGCACCACGGTTCCCTGTTTTTTCATGATCGCGTGCGTGTGAAAGGTGTCGGGTGGAAAATCCGCTCGGTTGCCATGGTATCCGAAATGGCGCAAAATGCGCCATCCAGGAGATTTTCATGTCGTCTTCCAGCAGCAGCGCATTTTCCTCGGTCAAGTTGCCCGCCGGCCTGGTCCGGCAGGCACGTGAGGCCGCGCAGCCCCAGCGCCGGTCGGTGGCGGGCCAGATCGAGTACTGGGCCACGCTGGGCCGCATCGCCGAAGAAACGGGCCTGACCGTGCAGGAAGCCCGCGAAGCCATCGCCCGCTACGACGCCGCCGCCCGCCACGCCGAGGCGGCGGCCGATCCGGTCGATGCGATCGAGGCCCGCTTCCTGGCCGCCGAATCCAGCGGCCGCCTGGCCCAGGCCGTGCGCCAGACCGTGCTCGACAACCGCAGCAAGTCACCGGCCGCTCGCCGCGCCGCGTGACCCAGCCGGTTTTCTACCTGCTCGCCGGCCCCAACGGTGCCGGCAAGTCCACGCTGTACCGGGCCGCGCTGGCCACCGGGCTGATCCCGGCCGAGGCCGAGTTCGTCAATGCCGACCTGCACGAGGCCGCGCACCTGCTGCACATCACCCACCCGTTGAAGCGTTCGCAGATGGCGCGGCAATGGGCCGACCAGCAGCGCGCGGCCTGCCTGGCGGCGGGTGAGTCCTTCGTGAGCGAAACCGTCTTCTCGCACCCGTCCAAGCTCGATCTGCTGGCGGCGGCGAAGGCGGCCGGTTTCGCGGTCGTGTTGCTGGTGGTCTGTGTCGACGAACCCCGGCAGCTGCTCGCGCGCGTGCAGCAGCGCGAAAGCGAGGGCGGCCACAGCGTGCCGCCCGAGCGCATCCTGGCGCGCTACCCGCGCACGTTGGCGAACCTGGCGAAAGCGGTCGCGCTCGCCGACCTGGCCTTGCTGTACGACACCTCGGGCCCGCGCAACCGCGTGGTGCAGCCACCGCGCCTGGTGGCGCGTTGCCGTGCCGGGCGCGTGCGGTGGAAGAACCCGGTGCGCTGGCCGGCCTGGGCCGAGCGACTGCTGGCCGAGGTGCCCGAAGGCCCGTCGGCCGCCGCCCATTGATTACAGTGCGGCATGTCCGACGAATCACAGATCGAAATCCCCCCGTCCTTCCTGGCGCTGTACGTGGCGCCCGGGCGCCAGAAGCCCAGCCTGCCGCGCGACGAGCTGGCCGCGCGCTATGAGCTGTGCGAGGACATGGCACAGATGCTCACCGAGACCGCGCGCAACATGGAATTCGGCCTGGGCATCACCGAGGCCGACGTGCTCGCGCGCTGCCTGCAAGGGTTGCGGGTGGAGCCCACGGTGGTGAGCGAGGCCGAGTCGGTGTGGGTGGTGCACCGTCTGGCCGAACTGCTGGATTGGCCGGCGCCCGAGGGCGGTGCGCCCGTGGCCTGACGGCCGCGACTCAGCGCGACCTGGTGGCGCGCAGCCACACCAGGCAGGCGAAGGCGCTCAGGCCCAGTGCGCTGGAGATCCACAGCGCGCCTTCGCCCCAGCGCTCGAGGCAGGCGCCAAACACCAGCGGCGCAAAAGCCTGCGCCAGGCGCGAGGGCAGCATGATGAGGCCTTGCCGCCGGCCGTAGCCCGCGGGGCCGAAGTACACCAGTGGCAGCGTGCCCTTGGCGATGGTCATGATGCCGTTGCCCGCGCCGTGCAGGATGGCGAACAGCGGCCCGGCCACCGGGCCCAGCAGCATCCAGCAGGCGACCCCCAGGGGGTGGCCCAGGGCCGCGGCGCGCGCGGCGAACACCGGGTGCAGCCGCCGAAGCAGGCCGAACTCCAGCAACCGGCCCGCCACCTGCGCGGGCCCGACCAGGGCGCCAATGGCAACCGCGCCGGCCAGGGTGGCACCCCCGGCCATCAGCAGGGCCGGCAGGTGCGCCGCCATGGCCGTGCTCACGAACCAGGTGGCGGCGAACACATAGGCCAGCACGCCGGCCGTCCAGCGGTGCGGCGGTGCCTGCGGTGCGGGCGCCTCGGGGGAGGGCGGCGCCGCGTTGCGGGCTGGCTCGGGCAAGGGGGATGCGCGGGGCAGGCTGGCGTTCAGCGGCAGGCCGAGCAACAGGTGCAGGCCGGCCCAGCCCAGGCAGGCACCGCGCCAGCCCCAGGCGGTGTCCATCCAGCCGCTGAGTGGCCAACCCACGGTGCTGGCGAAGCCGGCCAGCAGGGTGATGCCGGTGATGGACGCGCGGGCGTCATGTCCCTTGAGCCGCACCAGCGCGGCAAAGGCGGCTTCGTACAGGCCGCTGCCCATGACGATGCCCAGCAACAGCCAGCCCAGCACCAGCCCCGCCGTGCCCTGCGCTTGCGACAGCACCGCCAGGCCCGCAGCGGCGAGCAGGCTGGTGCCCGTGAGCACCGGGCGACCACCCCAGCGGTCGATGGCGCGGCCGGCCCAGGGGCCCAGCGCCGCGGCCAGCAGCATCGCGGCCGTGACCGCGCCCCAGACGTGGGACGCCGGCACGCCCAAGCCCCGGGCCATGGGTGCGGCCAGCAGGGCCGGCAGGTAGTAGGTGGAGGCCCAGGCCAGCGTCTGCGCCGTGCCCAGACGCAGCACCAGGGGCCAGTCGCGTGCCGAGCCCATGCCGCTGCTCAGGCGATGTCGAAGGCGTGGAAGCCGAAGCGGCCCTGCCGGCGATCGGCGAAGTAGTGTTCCAGCGTTTCCTTGACGGTGCGGAAGGCGATCTCGTCCCAGGGAATCTGGTCTTCGGTGAACAGCCGTGCCTCGATGGTTTCGTGGCCGGGGTCGAAGCGGTCGCTCAGCAGCCGGGCGCGGTAGTAGATGTGCACCTGGCCCACGCGCGCCACGTTCATCAGCGTGAAGATGTCGCCGAGTTCGAACTGCGCGCCGGCTTCTTCGTCGGTCTCGCGGGCCGCGCCTTCGGCGGTGGTTTCACCGAGCTCCATGAAGCCGGCCGGCAGCGTCCATTTGCCCCAGCGCGGTTCGATGTTGCGCTTGCAGAGCAGCACGTACTCGCCCGTCTCGCCCCACACCGGCACGGTGCCGACAACGTTGAGCGGGTTCTCGTAGTGCACCGTGTGGCAGGTGGGGCAGACGGCGCGGATCTTGGTGTCGCCGTCGTCGGGCAGGCGCATGTCGACGGCGGTGCCGCAGTTGCGGCAGTGTTTGGGGGGTGTGCGCAGCATCGCGGCAGTGTAAGAGAACCCACCCCTGCAGCGCTGCGCGCCTCCCCCTCAAGGGGGCAACGCTGGCAGACTGGCAGAGCCGGATCTGCGGCGTTCTGGAAGGTTCGCTCGCTTCGGGTGGGCAAAAAAAACCGGGCGACAGCCCGGTTCTTTGCGTGATGAAGGCTCAGGCCTTCTTGCCGTGCTTGGCGATCAGGGCCTTGGCGGTTTCGAGCAGCTTCTTGCCGTCGAAGCCGCGCTTGTCCATGTCCTGCACCCACTCCACTTCCACCAGGCGCGCCTTGCGCTTGAATTCCTGCGCTTCGGCCGAGGGGATGGTGTAGATGGTGTTGCCCTGCTTGACGGCGGCTTCACGGCCGGGCGCATCGCCGGCCTGCTGCACCTTGCCCAGCCAGCCGGAGGTCTCGATGCCCGAGTTCTTGTCGATGACGGCCTTGAGGTCGGGCGGCAGCGAGGCGTACTTGTTGCGGTTCATGCCCATCACGAAGGTGGTGGTGTAGAGCGCGCCGCCAGCGGGGTCGAACTCGCTGTGGAACTTGGTGAGCTCGTGCACCTTGACCGAGGGCACCACTTCCCAGGGGATCACGCAGCCGTCGATCACGCCCTTGGAGAGCGCATCGGGGATCTGCGGCAGCGGCATGCCCACGGGGATGGCGCCGAGGTAGCCCAGCATCTTGGTGATCTGGCGGGTCGGGCCGCGCACCTTGGAGCCGCGCAGGTCTTCCGCGGTCTTGATCTGCTTGCTGCGCATGTGGAACATGCCGGGGCCGTGCACCTGCAGGGCGATCGGCTGCACTTCCTTGTACTCGTCGGGGGCCATCGTGGTGATGTACTCCCAGAAGGCCCTGGAGGTGGCTTCGGCGTTGTTCATCATGAACGGCAGCTCGAACACTTCGGTGCGCGGGAAGCGGCCCGGGGTGTTGCCCGGCAGGGTCCAGACGATGTCCACCACGCCGTCGCGGGCCTGGTCGAACAGCTGCACGGGCGTGCCGCCCAGTTGCATGGCGGGATAACCTTCGAACTTGATCCGGCCGCCGGATTCCTTCTCGACCTTGTCCATCCATGCCTTGTGCATGTTGATGTACACGTTGGACTGAGGCGCCATGAACGTGTGGAACTTGAGCGTGACGCTTTGTTGGGCGAAGCCTGTGAGCGCGGGTGCGCCGAGGGCCACGGCCGCACCGGACTGGAGCAGGGTTCTGCGTTGAATCATGTTGAAAGTCTCCTGGGGTCAAAGAAAAACGGGAAAAGCATATGTCAGGCCAGGTCGTTTTCGTGAGAGGTCTAACCCTCGGATGCGACCTGCGTCACGTTCTCACACCACGCGCACCGAAACGGGCGTGAGGCCGTCCACGCCGCCGTGCAGGGTGTCGCCGCTCACCACCGCTGCCACGCCTTCGGGCGTGCCGGTGTAGATCAGGTCGCCGGGTTGCAGTTCCCAGGCGGCCGACAGGTGTTCGATGGTCTCGGCCACATTCCAGATCAGCTTGGCCACGGTGCTGCGCTGGCGGTCCGCGCCATTGACCTGCAACCAGATCGGCGCCTCGTTCACGTTGCCGGCCTGCGCGGCCGGGGTGATGGGGCCGATGGGCGCGGACTGGTCGTAGGCCTTGCCGATGCACCAGGGGCGGCCCTGCTTCTTCATGTCGTTCTGCAGGTCGCGGCGCGTCATGTCCAGGCCCACGGCATAACCCCAGATGTGCTTCGCGGCATCGGCGGCTTTGATGTTCTTGCCGCCCACGCCGATGGCCACCACGAGTTCGATCTCGTGGTGCAGGTTGCCGGTGAGGCTGGGGTAGGGCATGGACGCGGTCTGGCCTGCCTCGGCGACCACGATGGCATCGGCCGGCTTGAGGAAGAAGAAGGGCGGCTCGCGGCCGGTGAAGCCCATCTCCTTGGCGTGCTCTTCGTAGTTGCGGCCTACGCAGTAGATGCGGTGCACGGGGAAGCGCTCGGCACGCCCGACCACGGGCACGCTCACGGTGGCCGGGGGGGCAAAGAGGTAGGAGGTGTCTGGCATGGCGGATGGTTTTGTTGGAATCGAAGATCACCAGTGTGCCATGGGCGCAGACCGCCTTTCGGTGCGTCCTCAATGCTGGGACGCGGGCAGCCGGACCTCCATGCCATCCATCTCCGGCGTGAGCTTGATCTGGCAACTCAGGCGGCTGTCAGCCTCCACCGGGCTGGACGCGAAGTCCAGCATGTCGATCTCGTCGGGCACCGGGGTGCTCAGCATGGCGGCCCAGGGCGCCCCGATCATCACGTGGCAGGTGGCGCAGGTGAGGCTGCCGCCGCAGTCGGCCTCGACGCCCTGGATGTTCGCGTCCACCGCGGCCTTCATCAGGCTCTGGCCGGGCTCGGCCTGGATGGCCTGCACCGTGCCATCGGCGTTGAGGAATCGGATCGAGATCATGGGCGGGCTCAAGTCCTGGCGAAGTACTCGCGGCGCTCGAAGTCGGTCTTGTCTTCGGCTTGCGCGTGGCGGTCGATCTCGCTTTGCTTGATGCGGCAGAAGTAGCGCACGAAGTCGTCACCCAGCGCTGCGCACAGCGCGCTGTCGGCGCGCAGCGCATCCAGGCCTTCACCCAGCGAAGAGGGCAGCTTCTGGTTGTCGGCCGCGTAGGGCGATTCGCTCGCGGGCGGCGGCAGCGTGGCGCGGGCCAGGCCGTCGAGTCCGGCGTGGATCTGCGCGGCCATGTAGAGGTAGGGGTTGGCGGCGGGCTCACCCACGCGGTTCTCGATGCGGGTGGCGTTGTCGCCGGCCGCACCCACCACGCGCAGCATGGCGCCCCGGTTGTCCTGCCCCCACAGCGCGGCCTGCGGCGCGAGCGCGTTGGGCCGGAAGCGGGCAAAGCCGTTGATGGTGGGCGTGCACAGCACCGTCATGCCGCGCGCGTGCGACAGCAGGCCGGCAAGCCAGTGCGCGCCCGCCCCGGACAGCGTGTGCGTGGCGTCGGTGCGGGTGGTGCCGGGTGCGGGCGTGTCGCGCACGCAGGCGTTGCGGCCGGTCCGCAGGTCCACCAGCGACTGGTGCAGGTGCCAGCCGCTGGACATGATGTTGGGGAACGGCGGGCGGCACATGAAGGTGGCGTGGTATCCCGCGCGCCGCAGCGCCTGGCGCACACCGTTGCGGAACAGCACCATCTGGTCGGCGGCGGTGAGGGCGTCGGTGGCGTCGAACACCGCTTCCACCTGGCTCGGGCCGAGTTCGATCTCCAGCGACTGCAGCGGCAGGCCCAAAGCCTGCGCGGTGCGCTGCACGATGCGCAGCGGCTCGTCGCTCATGTCGCCCATGGCCTCGGCCTGCAGGTTGTAGCCGGGGTGGATCATCTCCACCGTGGGCGGCAGGCCGGGCCAGGCCGCGAGTTCGGGGTCGAGCTGAGGGCGGGTGTCGGTGATGCGGTAGATGTGGAATTCCACCTCCAGCCCGGTCTTGAGGCCGTAGCCGGCCTGGCCCAGTTTGGCCAGCGCGGTCTGCAGCATGCCGCGCGCGTCCAGCGGCACCGGCGTGCCGTCGGCGAACCAGGGCTGGCAGCGCAGCCAGCCGGTGCGCTCCAGCCAGGGCAGCACGGTGAAACTCTGCGGATCGGGCATGAGCATGAGGTTGGCCGCGCCGGCGAAGCCGGGCAGGCCGTCGGCGCCACCGGGCTCGAACACCTTCCAGGCCGTGCGGTCGGCCGTGTCCTTGAGCATCAGCGTGCCCACCATGCCCACGCCGTCGTTCAGCGCGCGCAGCGCTGCCTTGGCGGTGAGCGTCTTGCCGCGCAGCATGCCGTGGGCGTCGCCCCAGCCGAAGCGCACCAGCTCGATGCCGCTGGCTTCAATGAGTTGGGCCACGCGCCGGCATTCGGCGTCGCGTTCGGGGGATTCGAGGCCGCAGCGTTGGGCGAACGACGTCATTTGGCGCCCGCCGTTTCCTCGGCGGAGGCCTTCTGGTGCCAGGGCGCGCCTTCGCGCTTCTCGCGCACCGCGTCCTGCCACCAGGTTTCCCAGCCCTGCGCGGGGGCGATGCCGTCCACCGTGTCGGGGCCGGCAATGGCGCCGTGCAAGGCGGGGTCGGCCACGCCGGGGGCGGTGCCGCCTTGCTCCACAGCGTCGATGGCCTGCAGCAGCATGCGGCGGTTCGCCATCACCACCTTGTCGGTGGTGCCCAGGTGTTCGCGCGTGCGGTCCTGGATCGGGCCCATGCTCTCGCAGGCCCACTGGTCGTGCACGTTGATGTCGTCCTCGCCCATGCCGAGGTAGGTGCGGGTCTGCTGCTCTTCGGCGTTGAAGCCCCAGTTGTTGTGGCGGCCCGCCTTCGGGATGTAGTCGGGCAGGGTCACGGCCTGCAGGCGCGGCGTGCGCATGGCGTCCTTGTCCACCGGGCCGGTGAAGCTGGTGAAGAAGGCGTACCAGTAGTTGTGGGTGTCGTCCACCGGCACGTGCATCTGCGTGATGGTCATGGTCTCCGACAGCGGGATCACGAAGGTCTGCGGGAACACGGCATTGGTCACGCGCACGTGGGTCAGCTCGTCGGTCATGGGGCGCAGCGCGGTGAGCTGCAGGCCATAGGGCTTGGGCTCGAAGCTGATGAGGGGCTGGCCGAATTCGCGCATCACGCGCGTCATGGGCCAGCGTTCGCCGCCCACGTCACCGGCGCTGGCGCCGCGGAACTGCTTGCCGTAGCTGTCTTCCAGCGAGCCGTCGTTGAAGAAGCGGTGCAGGTAGGAGGCGTGGGCCGGGTCGATGCCCACTTCCAGCGACTGGAGCCAGTTGCAGTGCCACAGGCCCTTGAAGGCGAAGGTGTGGCTTTCGGGCGCGGTGAAGCAGTCCAGCTCGGGGAAGGGCGGGGGCGTCTGGCCTTCGGGGCCGAACCAGCCGAACAGCACGCCGCTGCGCTGCACCAGCGGGTAGCTGCGCTGCTTGATGCGCGTGCACATCTTGCTGCCGGCCGGTTCGGCCGGGGTGTCGATGCACTGGCCCGTGGTGTCGAACTTCCAGCCGTGGAAGGGGCAGCGGATGCCATCGCCTTCGTTGCGGCCGAAGGCGAGGTCGGCGCCGCGGTGCGGGCAGTCGCGATCGAGCAGGCCGAACTCGCCCTGGGCGTCGCGGAACAGCACGAAGTTCTGGCCCAGCACGCGCACCGCCTTCACGGGACGCACGGCCATCTGGGGATCCAGCGCGGGGTTGAATTCGTCCATCAGCGCCACCGGCTGCCAGTAGCGGCGCAGCAGCTCGCCACCGGGCGTGCCCGGTCCGACCTGGGTCATGCGTTGATTGAGTTCGGCTTTCATGGGGGAATCTCCGGCAATAAAACGGGGTGGGGTATCGAAATGGTATACCGTTTTTTGATTTCGGTGTACATTTTGTGCCATGAGCCTGCAAGAAACCGTTTTGATGCAATTGCGCGACCTGATCCTGAGCGGTCAGTTCGAACCCGGCCAGCGCCTGGCCGAGCAACAGCTGGCCGAGCGCCTGGGCGCCTCGCGCACGCCAGTGCGCGCCGCGCTGGTCACGCTGGAGCAGGAGGGCCTGGTGCAGGCCAACGAGACCGGCAAGTACCTGGTGCGCCAGTTCACCGCGCAGGAAGTGATCGACGCCATCGCGGTGCGCGGCCACCTCGAAGGCATGGCCGCGCGCCTGGTGGCCGAACACGGCGTGTCTCGACAGTTGCAAGGCCAGCTCCAGACCGTGCTCGACGAGGGAGACCGCCTGCTCGCGGACAACCCGCTGACCATCGAAAGCTACGCGGCCTACGCCTTGATGAACGACCGCTTCCACGCGCTGATCCTCGATGCCTGCGGCAACCGGGCCTTGCAGCGCTCGGTGGAGCTCAACGACAAGCTGCCGTTCGCCCCGGCCTCGGCCATGCTGCCCATGCAAGGCACGGTGACCATGGATCGCGACTGGATGCTGTACGCGCACCGCCAGCACCACATGCTGTTCGATGCCCTGCGGCGCGGCGAAAGCGCGCGCGCCCAGGCGCTCGCGGTGGAGCACACGGAAGTGGCGCAGATGAACATGCGCCTGGCGCTGGAGCGGCGCGCCGAGTCCGAGCAGGTGCTGCCCGGCATCCGCCTGGTGGTGGGCTGATCGTTCAGCACAAGTGCGGCGGGTCTGCCGTGGGGGTTTGAGCGCTCCCCGGGAAGCGTCGGAGGTGGCTGCACACTATGGGCCATCGTTCAACCCGCTTCCTTTCCCGCATGACCCGTCTTTTCGAGCCCACCACCGCCGGCCAGCTGTCGTTGGCCAACCGTGTCGTCATGGCACCGCTCACGCGCAACCGCGCGCCCAATGCCGTGCCCACGCCGCTCATGGCCACCTATTACCAGCAGCGCGCCAGCGCTGGCCTGCTGATCACCGAAGCCACCGCGATCAGCCACCAGGGCCAGGGTTATGCCGATGTACCGGGCCTGTACGCGCCCGAACAGGTGGAGGGCTGGAAGCGCGTGACCGCGGCCGTGCACACCGCCGGCGGCAAGATCGTCACCCAGCTCTGGCACGTGGGCCGCGTCTCGCACACCGAACTGCAACCCAACGGCGGCGCCCCCGTGGCGCCCTCGGCCATTGCCGCCAGGACCAAGACGGTGCTGATCAAGGACGGTGTGCCCACGTTCGTGGAAACCTCCGCGCCGCGCGCGCTCGATGCGGCCGAACTGCCCGGCATCGTCGAGGACTACCGCAAGGCCGCGCTGGCCGCCATCGAGGCTGGCTTCGACGGGGTCGAAATCCACGCGGCCAATGGCTACCTGATTGACGAGTTCCTCAAGACCGGCAGCAACCACCGCACCGATGCCTACGGCGGCGGCATCGAGAACCGTGCGCGCCTGCTGCTGGAAGTGGTCCAGGCCGTGACCGATGCGATCGGCGCGGCACGCACTGGCATCCGCCTTTCGCCCGTGACGCCGGCCAACGACGTGGTCGACGCCGACCCGCAGCCGCTCTTCACCTGCGTGGTGCGCGAGCTGGCGCGTTTCGATCTGGCTTATGTGCATTTCATCGAAGGCGCCACGGGTGGCCCGCGCGAGATCCCCGATCGCCCGTTCGACTACGCCGCGCTGCGCGCCACCTACCGCGCGGCCGGCGGCCGTGCGGCCTGGATGGTCAACAACGGCTACGACCTCGCGCTGGCGCAGAAGGCCCTGGACGACGGCGCCGACCTCGTGGCCTTCGGCAAGAGCTACATCGCCAACCCCGATCTCGTGGCCCGGCTCCAGCAGGGTGGCCCGTTCAACCAGCCCGACAAGGCCACGTTCTACGGCGGCGGCGAGAAGGGCTACACCGACTACCCCGCGTTGACGGCCTGACGGGCCCAGCCGCTGCGGGTTTATCCTTGGGGCCATGAAGCTCTACAACTACTTCCGCTCCTCGGCCTCGTTTCGCGTGCGCATCGCGCTCGCGCTCAAGGGCATTGCCTACGACTACGTGCCCGTGCACATCGCGCGCGGCGACCACAAGCTGCCGGCCTTCACCGACAAGGCGGTCGAAGGTCTAGTGCCTCTGCTGGAGCTGGACGACGGCACGCGCCTGACCCAGTCGATGGCGATCATCGAGTACCTGGACGAGGTGCAGCCCGCGCCCGCGCTGCTGCCGGCCGACGCGCTGGGCCGTGCGCGCGTGCGCGCGCTCTCGCAGATCGTGGCCTGCGAGATCCACCCCATCAACAACCTGCGCGTGCTCAAGTACCTGACCAAGGAACTGAAGGTGGAAGAGGAGCCCAAGAACGTCTGGTACCGCCACTGGGTGCGCAGCGGCCTGGAGTCCTTCGAGCGCCAGCTCGCGCTGCAGCCCGAGTCCACCTACTGCGCGGGTGACACGCCCACCATGGCCGATTGCTGCCTGGTGCCGCAGATCTTCAACGGCCAGCGCTTCAACACCGACTTCAGCGGCCTGCCGCGCACCATGGCGGCGTTCGAGGCCTGCATGGCCTTGCCTGCGTTCCAGCAGGCCCAGCCGTCGGCCTGCCCGGACGCCGAGGGCTGATGCCCCAGTCCCCGGACTGCCTGGTTCCCGACTGGCCCGCACCACCGGGCGTGCGGGCGCTGTTCACCACGCGCGATGGTGGTGTGTCGGCCCCGCCGTTCAACAGCTTCAACCTGGGCGACCACGTGCGCGACGACCCGCTTGCCGTGGCCGCCAACCGCGCCCGCCTGGCCTCGCTGACCGCGCCCGCACGTCCCGTGTTTCTTCAGCAGGTCCATGGCACCGGGGTGGTGCGGCTGGACCGCGCGACGCCGGACGGCGCCGAGGCCGATGGCTGTGTGGTGCAAGGGCCCGGCCTGGCCGCCACCATCATGGTGGCCGATTGCCTGCCGGTGCTGTTCGCCCATGCCTCGGGCCAGGTGGTGGCCGCTGCGCACGCGGGCTGGCGCGGGCTGGCGAACGGTGTGCTCGAGGCCACGCTGCGCGCCTTGCGCGAAGCGGCGGGCGAGGGTGAGGTGGTGGCCTGGCTCGGCCCCTGCATCGGACCGTCGGCGTTCGAAGTCGGCGCGGAAGTGAAGGACGCCTTCGTCCTGGCCGATGTCGAAGCCGCTCCCTGTTTTCGGTCTCATGGGCGAGACGGCAAATCTTTGGCGGACCTGCCCGCGCTCGCGCGGCGCCGGCTTCAGGCCGCGGGTGTGGCACAGGTGCACGGCAACGACGGCAGCGCCGCGTGGTGCACCGTCACGCAGGCCTCAAGGTTCTTTTCTCACCGGCGCGATGCCGTCCCTCTCGGCAGCACCGGGCGCATGGCCGCCTGCATCTGGATCGGCTGAAGCTGTGGGCGAGGTCGTCGCGGCCCGCTGTGCTTCGAGCTCGGCGGCCTCGCGCGCCTTGATCGCTTTGCGCCTTTGTGGCGTGAGCATCAGGTAAACCACCAGTGCGACCGGCAGCAAACCGTAAAGAAAAAAGGTCACAATGGCTCCCAGCACAGAGCCTGTGGTGTTGGTCGCTTCGGCCACCGACATCATGAGCACCACGTACATCCAACCGATCACCACCAGATACACAACATTCCTTGCAGCCCGGACCACCCGTGTCAGCCTGCTGGATGCTGATACGAAAAACCTGGGGAAGATCCGGAATCTCTCCCCCGAGGGCTGCCCATGATAAGTCGCAGGCAACACCCTAGGAGACCAGCATGACATCGGGCAAGAACCCTTCTTCAGACTGGCTGGAAACCGCGCAACAGTTCCAGCAGAACCTCGTTCAACAGTGGACGCAGATGGCCCAGGCCTTTCCCGGGGCCTCAGCCCCACCATCCGCCGCCAGCGACCCTTTTGCCGCGTTCAAGGCGTTCATGCCGAAAGCGGGCGCGGCCAACCCCTTCGGCATGGCCATGCCCACGGGCGCCGCCGCCTTCCCCGGCATGCCGGCCGTGGGCGACATCTTCAGCCAGGCCAGCCAGGGCCAGGCGGTCAGCTTCGACCCGGCCCAGCTGCTGGAGATCCAGAACACCTACCTCCAGGAACTGGCCGGGTTGTGGAACCAGGGGCCGAACGTGAAGCCTGCGGGCGATCGGCGCTTCGCGTCCGATGCCTGGGCCAGCAACCCCATGGCGGCCTTCGCGGCCGCAACCTACCTGCTCAACGCCCGCACCCTCATGGCCATGGCCGAGGCGGTGCAGGGCGACGCCAAGGCGCGAACGCGCGTTCGTTTTGCCGTGCAGCAGTGGATCGACGCCAGCGCGCCCAGCAATTTCCTGGCATTCAACGCCGAAGCCCAGAAGAAGGCGATCGAGACGCAGGGTGAGAGCATCGCCAAGGGCGTGGCCAACCTGCTGCACGACATGAAGCAGGGCCACGTGTCCATGACGGACGAGAGCGTGTTCGAGGTCGGCAAGAATGTCGCCACCACCGAAGGCGCCGTGGTGTTCGAGAACGAGCTGTTCCAGCTCATCGAGTACAAGCCCCTGACCGCCAAGGTGTATGAGCGGCCTTTCCTGCTGGTGCCGCCTTGCATCAACAAGTTCTACATCCTCGACCTGCAGCCCGAGAACTCGCTGATCCGCTACTGTGTGGAGCAGGGCCATCGCACCTTCGTGGTGAGCTGGCGCAACCCCGACGAATCGCTGTCGAAGAAGACCTGGGACGAGTACATCGAGGACGCGGTCATCAAGGCCATTGCGGTCACGCAGGACATCACCGGCGCCGAGACCATCAACGCCTTGGGCTTCTGCGTGGGCGGCACCATGCTGGGCACGGCGCTGGCCGTGCTGGCCGCGCGGGGCGAGACGCCGGTGAACAGCGCGACCTTCCTCACCACGCTGCTCGACTTCACCGACACAGGCATCCTCGACGTGTTCATCGACGAGAACTTCGTGAAGTTCCGTGAGATGCAGTTCGCCGATGGCGGCCTCATGCCCGGGCGCGACCTCGCCACCACCTTCAGCTTCCTGCGCCCGAACGACCTGGTGTGGAATTACGTGGTGGGCAACTACCTCAAGGGCGAGACGCCGCCGCCGTTCGATCTGCTGTACTGGAACTCCGACAGCACCAACCTGCCCGGACCGTACTACGCCTGGTACCTGCGTCAGATGTACCTGGAGAACAACCTGGTCAAGCCGGGCAAGGTCACGGTGTGCGGCGAGAAGATCGACTTCCGCCAGGTCAAGCTGCCGGTCTACATCTACGGCTCGCGCGAAGACCACATCGTGCCCATCGGCGGGTCCTACGGCAGCACGCAGATCTTCCCGGGCAAGAAGCGCTTCGTGATGGGCGCCTCGGGCCACATCGCGGGCGTGATCAACCCCGCATCGAAGAACAAGCGCAGCCACTGGATCGGCCCGGCGGGCAAGTTCCCGGCCGACGTGAAGGACTGGATCGCCAGCGCCACCGAACACCCCGGCAGCTGGTGGACCGACTGGTCCGCCTGGCTCAAGCCGCTGGCTGGCAAGCAAATTGCTGCGCCCAAGGCGTATGGCAAGGCCAAGCGCTACACCGCCATCGAGCCCGCACCCGGCCGTTACGTCAAAGCCAAAGCCTGAACTTTTTTTTCATCCGCACCCAGGAGACATTGCATGGAAGACATCGTCATCGTTTCAGCCGCCCGCACCGCCGTGGGCAAGTTCGGCGGCACGCTCGCCAAGACGCCGGCCACCGAGCTGGGCAGCATCGTCATCAAGGCGCTGCTGGAGCGCACCGGCCTGCCGGCCGACGCCATCGGTGAAGTGATCATGGGCCAGGTGCTGGCCGCTGGCGTGGGCCAGAACCCGGCCCGCCAGGCCATGATGAAGGCCGGTGTGGCCAAGGAAACGCCGGCGCTCACCATCAACGCCGTGTGCGGCTCCGGCCTCAAGGCCGTGATGCTGGCCGCGCAGGCCGTGGCCTGGGGCGACAGCGAGATCGTGATCGCTGGTGGCCAGGAGAACATGAGCGCCTCGCCGCATGTGCTCAACGGCAGCCGCGACGGCCAGCGCATGGGCGACTGGAAGATGACCGACACCATGATCGTCGACGGCCTGTGGGACGTGTACAACCAGTACCACATGGGCATCACCGCCGAAAACGTGGCCAAGGAGCACGGCATCAGCCGCGACGCGCAGGACGCGCTTGCGCTGGGCAGCCAGCAGAAGGCCAGCGCCGCGCAGGACGCCGGCAAGTTCAAGGACGAGATCGTGGGCGTGAGCATTGCGCAACGCAAGGGCGACCCCATCGTTTTCGACACCGACGAGTTCATCAACAAGAAGACCAGCGCCGAAGCCCTGGCCGGCCTGCGCCCCGCGTTCGACAAGGGCGGCTCGGTGACGGCGGGCAACGCCTCGGGCATCAACGACGGCGCCGCCGCGGTGGTGGTGATGACCGCCAAGAAGGCCGCAGCGCTGGGCCTCAAGCCGCTGGCGCGCATCGCCGCCTTCGGCACCAGCGGCCTGGACCCGGCCACCATGGGCATGGGCCCGGTGCCGGCGTCGAAGAAGGCCCTGGCGCGCGCTGGCTGGAAGGCCAGCGACGTGGATCTGTTCGAGCTCAACGAAGCCTTCGCGGCCCAGGCTTGCGCCGTCAACAAGGCGTTGGACATCGATCCGGCGCGCGTGAACGTCAACGGCGGTGCGATCGCCATCGGCCACCCCATTGGTGCGTCCGGCTGCCGCATCCTCGTGACGCTGCTGCACGAAATGCAGCGCCGCGATGCCAAAAAGGGTCTTGCTGCTTTGTGCATCGGTGGCGGCATGGGGGTTTCCCTCGCGGTCGAACGCTGAATTCACGGTTAAATCAACAACGGATGACCGGAGGGAGGGCCTTCCGGTCACCATCGCCAAAGGCACAAGGAGCACAAGAGATGAGCAAGAAAGTCGCGTACGTCACGGGCGGCATGGGTGGCATCGGAACGGCCATCTGCCAGCGCCTGCACAAGGAAGGTTTCACGGTCATTGCGGGCTGCGGCCCCACGCGCGACTTCAAGAAGTGGCTCGACGAGCAGAAGGCTCAGGGCTACACCTTCCACGCCTCGGTCGGCAATGTCGGCGACTGGGATTCCACCGTGGAAGCCTTCACCAAGACCAAGGCGGAACACGGCACGATCGACGTGCTGGTGAACAACGCCGGCATCACGCGCGATCGCATGTTCCTGAAAATGTCGCGCGACGACTGGGACGCGGTGATCGAGACCAACCTGAACTCCATGTTCAACGTGACCAAGCAGGTCGTGGCCGACATGGTGGAAAAGGGCTGGGGCCGCATCATCAACATCTCGTCGGTCAACGGTGAGAAGGGCCAGGCTGGGCAGACCAACTACTCGGCCGCCAAGGCCGGCATGCACGGCTTCTCGATGGCGCTGGCGCAGGAACTGGCGACCAAGGGTGTCACGGTCAACACCGTGAGCCCGGGCTACATCGGCACGGACATGGTCAAGGCCATCCGCCCCGACGTGCTGGACAAGATCGTGGCCACGGTGCCGGTCAAGCGCCTGGGCGAGCCGAGCGAGATCGCGTCCATCATCGCCTGGCTGGCCAGCGAGGAGGGCGGCTACGCCACCGGTGCGGACTTCTCCGTCAACGGCGGCCTCCACATGGGCTGAATGCGTTCCCCCCGCGCCAGGCTCGCGCAGCGAGCCTGTCACCCCCCGGGGGGGCGGCACTGCCGGCCGGCGAAGCCGGACCGGCGTTGCCTTGGCCAGGGAGGCTGCGCCGCTCGACGTGCAACCCGCTTCGGCGGGTTTTTTGTTGCGGGCATGGTTCGTGCGAAAGCGTGGTGTAAATTCGACCGCACCCCCCACCCCATTTCCGCCAAGGAGTTTCCGGCCGATGCCGCACAGCGTTTCACTGATCAACACCATTGCTGCGGGCCTGGGTCTGGCACTGATCCTCGGCTTCCTGGCGGCCAAGGTGCGCCTGCCCGCGCTGGTGGGCTACCTGCTGGCGGGTGTGATCATCGGACCGTTCACGCCGGGCTTCGTGGCCGACGCCGGCATCGCTGCCCAGCTCGCCGAGATCGGTGTGATGCTGCTGATGTTCGGCGTGGGCTTGCATTTTTCCCTGGAAGACCTGCTCTCGGTGCGCAAGATCGCCTTGCCCGGCGCGGTGGTGCAGATGGCGGTCGCCACGCTGATGGGCATTGGCATGGCCATGTGGTGGTGGGACTGGAGCTTCGGCTCGGCGCTGGTCTTCGGCGTGTCGCTTTCGGTGGCCAGCACGGTGGTGCTGCTGCGGGCGCTGGAGAGCCTGGGCATTCTCGATTCCTTCACCGGCCGCATCGCGGTGGGCTGGCTGGTGGTGGAAGACCTGGCCATGGTCCTGGTGCTGGTGCTGCTGCCGCCGCTGGCGGGCTTCCTGGGCGGCAAGGGCTCGGACGGCGATCTCGATTCCATCTGGCGCACGCTGGGCTTCACCTTGCTGCAGGTGGGCGGCTTTGTGGCGCTGATGCTGGTGGTGGGGCGCCGGGTGTTCCCCTGGCTGCTCTGGCAGGTCACACGCACCGGCTCGCGCGAGTTGTTCACGCTGTGCGTGGTGGCGGCGGCGGTGAGCATCGCGTTCGCCTCGGCGGCGCTGTTCGGCGTGTCGTTCGCGCTGGGTGCCTTCTTCGCCGGCATGGTGCTGCGCGAATCGGAGTTCAGCCACCGCGCGGCCGAAGAGTCGCTGCCGCTGCGCGACGCCTTCGCGGTGCTGTTCTTTGTCTCGGTGGGCATGCTGTTCAACCCTGCGGTGCTGAGCGAGCGCCCGTTGCAGGTGCTCGGCGTCGTGCTGATCATCATCGTGGGCAAGTCGGTGGCCGCCGCCGCCCTCGTGGTGGCCATGCGCTACCCGCTCAACACCGCGCTCACCGTCTCCGCCAGCCTGGCGCAGATCGGCGAGTTCTCCTTCATCCTGGTCGGCCTGGGGGCATCGCTGGGCCTGCTGCCGCCCGAGGGGCAGAGCCTGGTGCTGGCTGGTGCGCTCATCTCCATCGCCACCAACCCGCTGTGGTTCAAGGCCATCAACCCGCTGCAGGAATGGCTGCGCAAGAACTCCGAGTTCGCGCGCAAGCTGGAGCAGCGCGACGACCCGCTGGCCGAACTGCCCATGACCACGCACGAGAAATTTCTCTCGCGCCAGGTGGTGCTGGTGGGTTACGGCCGGGTGGGGCGGCGCATCGCCGCCGCGCTGGATGAACAGCATTTGCCCTATGTGGTGGCCGAAGAGAACCGCGACATCGTCGAGCGACTGCGCGAGCGCGGCATCGCTGCCGTGTTCGGCGACGCGGCGGACCCGGCGGTGCTGATCCAGGCCCACATCGCGCGCGCCGGCATGCTGGTGATCGCCACGCCCGACACGCTCAACGTGCGGCAGATGATCGCCACCGCCCGCGCCCTCAACCCCGAGATCCAGACCGTGGTGCGCACACACAGCGAGGAAGAGGCCGGCCTGCTCGAGAAGGAAGTCGCCGGCAAGGTCTTCCTGGGTGAGGAAGAACTGGCGCAGTCGATGACGCGCTACGTGATCGAGCACTCCCGGCTCGCGAACCCGGGCGCGCGCGCCGCCGCCTGACCTCGGGTCGGCGCCAGGGCCGGTCCTACACGCCTTCGCGCACCCGTCCGACAGGCGCCCATGAAGGCGCCACCCATGATGGCCTGACATTCCAACAGGAGGCCCATCATGGCATTGACCCATTCGCCCACATTCGACGACATCGCCGTGGCACCGGCATCCGAGCACGCGGTGTCCTGGCCTGCGGTGTTCGCTGGCGCAGCCGGCGCGGCCGCGCTCTCACTGATCCTGCTCATCCTGGGCACGGGCCTGGGAATGGCATCGGTCTCGCCCTGGGTGCAGCAGGGCATCGGTGCCGCTGCCTTTGGCGTCTCGACCATCCTCTGGATTTCCTTCACCCAACTGGTGGCCTCTGGCATGGGCGGGTATCTGGCAGGTCGGCTGCGCACGCGCTGGGCCGGCGCGCAGGCCGACGAGGTCTACTTCCGCGACACCGCGCACGGCTTCCTGGCCTGGGCGGTCGCGACCCTGGCCACGGCCACGCTGCTCACCTCGGTGATCGGCGCGATCGTGGGCACCGGTGTGAACGCCGGTGCCACGGTGGCGGCCGGTGGCGCGGGTGCGGCTGGTGCAGCTGTGTCCCAGGTGGCGGGCCAGGCGGCCGGTGAAAAGGACGGAGAGGCCGACCTGGACTACTTTGTCGGCACGCTGTTCCGGACCGACGCGGCCGCCGCGTCGACGGCCGGGGCCCCGGGCGTGCTGATGGTGAACCCGTCGCCCGCCGCGATGGCCGCGGAGGCCTCGGGCATTTTTCTGACGGCCCTGAAGAACGGCGCCTTGCCGCCTGAGGACGCCAGCTACCTTGGCCAGCAGGTGGCCTTGCGCACGGGTGTCAGCGCGCAGGAAGCGCAGAAGCGCGTGACCGACACCTTTGGGCGCATGCAGGTCAAGGCCCGTGAAGCCGAAACCGCCGCGCGCGAGGCGGCCGACAAGGCGCGCAAGGCCACCGCCTATGGTTCGTTGTGGCTGTTCGTCTCGCTGCTGATCGGCGCCTTTTTCGCCAGTCTCGCCGCAACCTTCGGCGGCCGTCAGCGTGATCGCGCCTGAGTCGCACCACCCCCTCAACCTTACAAGGAGCCTTCCATGCAATCGCTGCTGCTGTTTTTCCTCGGTGTCCCGATTCCCATCATCATCTTGCTGGCCCTGCTGTTTTGACCACTGGACGGCGGCGCGAAGCGAATGTCAGGTGGAGGCGAGGTGGACCGCTTCGGTGAGCGTGGCCACCCCGAAAGGCTTCTTCAGGATGGACTTCGCGCCCAGCACCTTGCCGACACTTTCCATGTCGGCGTAGCCGGTGGCAAGAATGATGGGAATGTGGGGCCAGGAGGCCTGCACGTGGCCGATCAACTCCGCACCATTCATGCCCGGCATCACGTAGTCCACGATCAGAAGATCCGGCAGCGATTCGCGCAGTGACGCCAGCGCGGCAGCCCCGTTGCTCACCGAGGCAACCTGATGCCCCATGACCTCCAGGCTCTGCACGATGGACTGCCGGACATCCTGATCGTCTTCCACCACCAGAATGTGCTTGCGGGGCGTCGCGGCATGCGAGGGCGGTGGTTCAATCTCTTCCCGCGCGGCATCGGCCAACAAGGGAAACAGCAAGTGGATCCGGGTGCCCGAACCCATCGAGCTTTCGATCCGCGCATCACCACCGGACTGGCGGGCGAAACCATAAACCTGGGCCAATCCCAGGCCGGTGCCACTGCCCATTGGCTTGGTGGTGAAGAACGGCTCGAACACCTTTTCCTGAATCGAAGCGGGAATGCCATTGCCGGTGTCGGCAATCGTGAGGCGCACGGCCGGGACCAAGGCGCCACCGTCCAGGCCGATGCTCGCCTCTCGAGTCGAGATGGTCAGGGTCCCGCCGTCCTGCATGGCATCGCGCGCGTTGAGCACGAGGTTGAGCACGGACATTTCCAGCTGATTGGGGTCGAGCAGCGTCACCGCCTGCGGGTGGGTGAGATCGAAGCGCAGCTCGATGCGCGATCCAACGGACGTGACGATCAGTTCGCGCATGCCGTTCAGCAAAGCGTGGACGTCCGTCGGACTGGGCAGCAGCGACTGGGCCCGCGCAAATGCCAGGAGCTGGGCCGTCAATTGTGCGCCTCGCTTCACCGTGCGCCGCGCCACTTCGACCACCCGCGTGGCCTGCGGCGTCTTCTCAATGCGGGAGAGCAAGTCGAGGTTCACGCCGATGACATGAAGCAGGTTATTGAAATCGTGCGCGATACCACCCGTGAGGTGGCCGATGGCCTCCATCTTCTGCACCTGGAGCAAGGCCGACTGGGCCCGTTCGCGCTCGGCGATCTCGTTCATGAGCCGGTTGTTGGCGTCCGAGAGCTGGTGAGTGCGCCTTTCGATGCGTATTTCCAGCTCGCGGTTGAGCTGGCCCACCTTGTCGCGTGTCTCGCTCAGTTCCTGCAGCATGGCCCGCGTCGAATACTGGCGCGCCCGCGCGCGCACCGCAGCCTCCACCGCGCTGTGCAGCGTCTCGGGACTCAGGGGCCGCTCCAGCAGGATGACGTTGCCCATCAGGCGCAGCGATGCGAGCGCATTGATGGGGCGGCGTCCCGTGCGCTTGCTGCCCAGCACGACAAAAGGAAAGTCGGACCAGGATGGTTGCGAGCGCAGCCAGAGGTCCAAAGGGCTCCCGGCGAACACGGTGAACGCTTCTTCGGTGACCACGGCGGCGGCGGCACCTTGCAACATCGCGTCGAACAATGCCTCCGTGGTGAAGACCGCCTCGGCCCGGCCAAGGCCGTTGATTACTTCGCAGATGACCTGCGCATCTCGGCCGCGCGGTGCCATCACCAGAACGCGGTCTTCGGCTGAGGAGGTCATCGTGGTGCGGTGTTGTCTGCCAGCAACGCGAGATTGCCGGTGTAACGGGACACACCGGCCACCACGCCTTCAAAGTCGGTCAGCGCCTCGCCTACCTCGACCCCATCGGGGCCGAGTCGGAACTCGTGGATGGTGGTGGCGTGCTGGCTGGTGCGGCTCTTCGTGACCGATAGCGCCTTGAGCAGATTTCCCCGGGCCTCGAAATAGCGGAACATCACCACCGCATCGCTGAGATAGCTCAGATCGATGTCCTGGCGACCTTCGCCGAGCACACCGTGTTGGCCCAGCACCAGGATGGTGATGATGCCGCGCTGGTTCAGGTAGGTCAGCAATTCGTGCATCTGCAGCAGAAGGAACTTGCTGCCGGGCATGGCCTGGAGGTAGGCGTTCAGACTGTCGATCACCACCGCCCTGACGCCGTCCACCTCTACCGCGTGCCGCACCCTCGCCGCGAATTCGCCGGCCGTGACTTCCGCCGGATCGAGCGCGCTGATGAGGAAGTTGCCGCGTTCCATGGCTTCCTCGAGGCGGTAGCCCAATGCATTGGCGCGAGGCAACAAGGTGCCCAGGCCTTCGTCGAAGAGGTAGTAAGCCGCCTTTTCACCGCGTTGCATGGCGGTGTACACACAGGCCAGGGCGGTGGTGGTCTTGCCCACGCCAGAAGGCCCGACGAACAGCGTGTTGCTGCCCCGGGCCAGGCCGCCACCGAGGGCCGCGTCGAATGCCGCATTGCCGGTGCTCACGCTCTCCGCGTGGAACACCTTGTGGTGCTCGGCGGCCACCAGGCGCGGAAACACCTGAATGCCGCCGGTGTCCAGCGTGAAATCATGTTCGCCGCTGCGGAATTTGATGCCACGCATCTTGGCCACGCGCAGGTAGCGCTTGTCCGCGCCGTATTCGCCGACCACCTGGTGCAGCCAGATCACGCCGTGCGCGATGCTGCGCAATTGCATGTCCCCGGTGCGGGCGCTCAGGTCGTCCAGCATCAGCACGGTGCAGCCATGGCGCGCGAAGAAGTGCTTGAGTGCGAGCACCTGGCGGCGGTAGCGCAGTGGGTCCTGCGCCAGCAGGCGCATTTCAGAGAGGCTGTCGAAAACGACCCGTTTAGGCCTTGTGGCCTGCACCTGTTTCATCACTCCTTGCACGGTCTCGCTCAGCTCGAGTTCGGCCGGATGGATGATCGATTGCTCGGCTTCGGGGCCCAGTTCGTCGGCGCTGACCAGCTCGAAGATGCTCAGGCCCGGCTGCTCCAGATCCCAACCGTGGGACTGCGCGACGGTCTTGAGTTCCTCTCCGGTTTCGGACAGGGTCACGTACAGGCCCGTTTCGCCGACCTTCAGGCCGGCAAGCAGGAAATGGATGCCCAGGGTGGTCTTCCCTGTGCCGGGTTCACCTTCGAACAGATAGAGATGGCCGCCGGGCAAGCCTCCGTGCAGGACGTTGTCCAGACCGGTGATGCCGGTGGATGCGCGCGTTTCAAGGGGGTGGATCTTGGAGAGGGTGGGCATGCGACTTGAAGAATCGACTGTCTGGTATCGACCGGACCTTTATCGGCTGCCCGGCGACGCGCTGATGTCTCTGGCGTGGGTTTCCAGGCACCGCGAGACGATGAGCTGGACCGCGCTGGTGGCATCGGGTGTCAGACTGGCGGTGTTGTGCACCCGGGTGCGCACGGGCCGCCCCACTTCACCACCCACGCGCACCTGCGATTCCACGGTGCAGGAGAGCTCATCCCCCGACGCCAGGCCGCCCTGGTGTTCCACTTCCATGCGCAGCAAGCCCACGTAAAAAGGCTGGGGCCCGCTGTAGCTCGCCGCCACCCAGTTCCGCAGGGCCTCGGCGACCGGAGGCCGCATCTCGATAGGCAGGTTGCCGTTCGCCGTTCGAACCTTCAAATCGGTGTCATGCCGTGAATCCTGTACCTGCACGCCAGCCTCAGCGGCCGCCGGAGGTTGAAGGTCCACCTTTTGTTCTGCCGTGGCACAACCAGCAAGCGCCAGTGCGATGAGGGCAGAAGCCAAAAGACCCGAACGATGTGGTGAAAGTGTTTCCATGGCCCATTGTGGTGTTGCAAAACGGCCGATTCCACCCCGGCGAGGGCGAATCTCCTCGCGTCCTACAAGCCCGTCGGCCACTCTCCGACAAGGCGACAGCACCTTCGTCGGAATACTGGCCTCACTGTCACACCAGGTCTCCGAAGCTCCCTCCCCCGAGCTTCCCTCCGCCAGGAGGTTCAACCCGCTTCGGCGGGTTTTCTTTTGCCCGCTTGCCGGAGTGAGAAAATACCGGGGTGCAATCACATCCCACCCTGCAAGTTCCGAGTCCCTGGCGCCTGTCCGTCGCGCCCATGATGGACTGGACCGATCGCCACTGCCGCTACCTCCATCGCCTGCTCTCGACGCACACCTTGCTGTACACCGAGATGGTGACCACGGGCGCGCTCACCCACGGCAGCGTGCAACGCCACCTGCGTTTCAACGCCGAGGAACACCCGGTGGCCTTGCAGCTCGGGGGCAGCGACGCCGCCGAGCTCGCCAGCGCCGCGCGCCTGGGCGAACAATGGGGCTACGACGAGATCAACCTCAATTGCGGCTGTCCGAGCGACCGCGTGCAGCGCGGGGCCTTCGGCGCCTGCCTGATGGCCGAGCCGCAGACCGTGGCCGACGGGGTCAAGGCCATGGTGGATGCGGTGTCGATTCCCGTCACGGTCAAACACCGCATCGGCATCGACCGGGTCGAGAGCTACGACTTCGTGCGCGATTTCGTCGGCACCGTGAGCGAGGCGGGCTGCGGCGTGTTCCTGGTGCACGCGCGCAACGCCTGGCTGGACGGCCTCTCGCCCAAGGAGAACCGCGAGATTCCGCCGCTGCGCTACGAACTCGCGCACCGCCTCAAGCAGGACTTTCCGCAACTCACCTTTGCCATCAATGGCGGCTTCACCACCAACGCGCAGATCGCCGAGCACCTGCGGGCGGTCGATGGCGTGATGGTCGGCCGCGAGGCGTACCACAACCCCTGGGTGCTCACCGGCTGGGACGAGGCCTTCTTCGGCGCCGCGCCGTCCACCGTGACGCGCGAAGCGGTGGAAGAGCAGATGGTGGCCTACATGGAGCGCGCCTTCCTGGAAGACGGTTGCCCCTGGTACGCGATCGCGCGCCACATGCTGGGCCTGCGCCACGGGTTGCGCGGCGCGCGCCGCTGGCGCCAGGTGTGGAGCGATCACCGCTTGAAACCACTGCCTCCGCGCGAGGTGTGGGCCATGGCCCAGGCCCACGTGGGCCAGGAAGCCGAAACCGACGGCCTGGTGGGCGCCTGAAGCTCAGAGCCCCACGGCGCGCAGGTCGATGCGGCCCTGGTGCAGGGGCGGGCACCAGAAGTAGGCCCCGGTTTCCGGTTCCGTGAAGGAAAAGAGACCGTCAACCACGCCGTCTTCCGCGCCCGACATGCGGCGCAGCAGGGCTTCGTAGGCATCGAACGAGTGGCCGAAGGCGGTGAACATGGAGCCGCCTTCGTTGCCTTCCGCCCAGGGCATGGCACGGCGCAGCACGAACGCCGGCGGCTCGAAGTCCTCCTGGGCCGTGCGCTTCACGTGCGCCGAGGCCGGTGCGTCGTCGAGTTCTTCGTTGTTGTGGTGGGCGCGGCCGAAGACGTGGTCGCGTTGCAGTTCGGGCATGGCGGCGAAATGGCTCAAATGGTGGCGCCAGCGCTGCACCGCCAGGAAGCTGCTGCCCGCAAGCGGGCCCTGGGCAACGAGGGCCGCGGCGAGCGCGTCCTCGCCCTGCGGGTTTTCCGTGCCGTCTTCGTAGCCGCTGAGGTCGCGGTTGGTGCGGTGGCTGAAGGCGTCGGTGATGGCGCGCAGCTCGAAGGCTGGCGCCAGCAAGGCCTCCAGCTGGCGGCTGCGCAGCAGCAGCTCGCCCCGGTCGTTGCCGCGCAACCAGATCAGCAGGTCGATGGGCGTGGCCGGCAGTTTGACGAGCGCGCCCTCGATCTGGGGGAAGCTCCTGAGGCCGGGCACCTGCTTGCCGAGCACGCGCACCAGCGACTCGCCCAGGCCGACGACGGTCGCTTCGCCATCGGCGAAAGCAGCGAGTTCGCTCAGCACGGTTTGTGGTGCAGCGCCGACGCGCAACTGGCAACTGAGGTAGCGGGCCTGGGTGGGAATGGGCTGGAGGATGCCGGGTTGAGCGGGGAGTGGGGCGGACATGGGCTGTTCTTGGGAAGGGCGATGGCGGCGCGCCGAGCGGGCGCAAGCCGCGCGGCAGAAAGGAAGGCGGGACTTTACCAGCGGCCCGTGGGCCGGGACCGGTCAGGCCGCGGCTTCCAGGCCGTTCTCGAAGTGCTCGCGCATGCGCTGCACCGTCAACGCGGCGTCGCGCTGCGTGAGCGCGGCCACGATGGCGCGGTGCTCGGCCAGCGACTCTTCGATGCGCCCGCTCTTGAGCAGCGAGTTGTGGCGGTTGAGCTTCATCACCTTGCGCAGGTCGGCCACCATCTGCTCGCGCCAGCGGTTGCGCGCGAGTTCGAGCACGCGCATGTGGAACTGCTCGTTGAGCGCGAAGAAGCGGTCGCGCTCGCCCGCGGCGGCCTCCAGTTCCTGGTGCAGGGCCTGCAGGCTGGCCAGCTCCTCGTCGCTGGCGCGCGCGGCCACCACGCCGGCCGCATCCGATTCCAGCAGGGCCAGCAGGTGGTAGACATCTGCGAGGTCTTTCTCGGACACTTCGGTGACGTAGGCGCCGCGCCGTACCTTCATCGTGACCAGGCCCTCGGCGGCCAACACCTTGAGCGCTTCGCGCAACGGGGTGCGGCTGATGCCGTATTCCTCGGCGAGCTTGAGCTCGTCGATCCAGCTGCCGGGCTCGAGCTCGCGGCGGAAGATGCGCTGGCGCAGCAGCTCGGCGACTTCTTCGTACAGGGCGCGGGGCGAAAGCGACAAAGCGGACATGGTCAGAGAGGGGGTCAATCGGAAGCGGGTGACATCGGCCGGCATTGTAAGGCAATAGGAATATTTTGCATCAATAATTATGAATCATGTAGAATCCCGGCGGTCCTGATCCCGTCCAAACCGAGTTTTGCCATGAGCCAGAAACAGCCCGAATTCAACGCAGCCACCCTGGAAGCCTGGGCTCAGGCGGCACGCAAATCCGCACCCGGTGGCGATGTCTCTGCGCTGGACTGGGTCACGCCCGACGGCATCCGCGTCAAGCCGCTGTACACCGCCGAAGACACGGCCGGGCTGCCGCACACCAACACCCTGCCGGGCTTCGAGCCCTTCATCCGTGGTCCGCAGGCCACCATGTACGCGGTGCGACCGTGGACGATCCGCCAATACGCGGGCTTCTCCACCGCCGAAGAGAGCAACGCCTTCTACCGCAAGGCCCTGGCCGCGGGCGGGCAGGGGGTCTCGGTCGCGTTCGACCTGGCCACCCACCGGGGCTACGACAGCGACCACCCGCGAGTGACCGGCGACGTGGGCAAGGCCGGCGTGGCGATCGACAGCGTGGAGGACATGAAGATCCTGTTCGACCAGATCCCATTGGACAAGGTGAGCGTGTCCATGACCATGAACGGCGCGGTGCTGCCGGTGCTGGCGGGCTACGTGGTGGCGGCCGAAGAGCAGGGCGTGGGACAGGACAAGCTGAGTGGAACCATCCAGAACGACATCCTCAAGGAGTTCATGGTCCGCAACACCTACATCTTCCCGCCCGAGCCGTCGATGAAGATCATCGGCGACATCATCGAGTACACGGCGCAGCACATGCCGAAGTTCAACTCGATCTCGATCTCGGGTTACCACATGCAGGAAGCCGGCGCCAATCAGGCGCTGGAGCTGGCCTTCACGCTGGCCGATGGCAAGGAGTATGTGAAGACCGCGATCGCCAAGGGCATGGACGTGGACGACTTCGCCGGCCGCCTGTCGTTCTTCTGGGCGATCGGCATGAACTTCTACCTGGAGATCGCCAAGATGCGCGCGGCCCGCCTGCTGTGGACGCGCATCATGAAGGGCTTCAACGCCAGGAACCCCAAGAGCCTGATGCTGCGCACGCACTGCCAGACCTCGGGCTGGTCGCTCACCGAGCAGGACCCCTACAACAACGTGGTGCGCACCGCCATCGAGGCCATGGCCGCGGTGTTCGGCGGCACGCAGTCGCTGCACACCAACTCGTTCGACGAGGCCATCGCGCTGCCCACCGAGTTCAGCGCGCGCATCGCGCGCAACACGCAGCTCATCATCCAGGAAGAGACGCACATCACCAATGTGGTGGACCCCTGGGCCGGCAGCTACATGATGGAGAGCCTCACGCAGGAGATGGCCGACAAGGCCTGGGCCATCATCGAGGAAGTCGAGGCCATGGGCGGCATGACCAAGGCGGTGGACAGCGGCTGGGCCAAGCTCAAGATCGAGGCCGCCGCCGCCGAGAAGCAGGCGCGCATCGACTCCGGCAAGGACGTGATCGTCGGCGTCAACAAGTACAAGCTGGGCAAGGAAGACCCGATCGAGGCGCGCGACATCGACAACGTGGCCGTGCGCGACGGGCAGATCGCCCGCCTGAAACAGATCAAGGCCACGCGCGACGCGGCGAAGGTGCAGGCCGCGCTGGAGGCGCTCACCGCCGCCGCCGAGAGCGGTGAGGGCAACCTGCTGGATCTGTCGATCCAGGCCATCCGCCTGCGCGCCACGGTGGGCGAGGTGAGCGATGCGCTGGAAAAGGTTTACGGGCGCCACCGCGCCGACACGCAAAAGGTGACCGGTGTGTACGCAGCTGCCTACGATTCCGCCGAGGGCTGGGACGCCCTCAAGACCGAGATCAATGCCTTTGCCGAAGAGCAGGGTCGCCGCCCGCGAGTGATGATCAGCAAGCTCGGGCAGGACGGCCACGACCGGGGTGCCAAAGTGGTGGCCACGGCGTTCGCCGACCTCGGCTTCGACGTCGACATGGGTCCGCTGTTCCAGACGCCCGAAGAATGCGCGCGCCAGGCGATCGAGAACGACGTGCACGCGGTGGGCGTGTCCACCCTGGCCGCCGGCCACAAGACCCTGGTGCCAGCCATCATCGCCGAGCTGAAGAAGCAGGGCGCGGACGACATCATCGTGTTCGTGGGTGGCGTCATTCCCCGGCAGGACTACGAGTTCCTGTACGAGTCGGGCGTCAAGGGCATCTACGGCCCGGGCACGCCGATCCCGGCCAGCGCGAAGGACGTTCTGGAACAGATCCGGAAGGCCCAGGGGTGACCCCTCAGGCATTGCTTGATGGCATCGTGCGCGGCGAACCCGCCGCGCAGCGCCGCGCCATGGCCAAGGCCATCACGCTGCTGGAGTCCACCCGCGCGGACCACCGTGCCCAGGGCGACGAGCTGCTCACCGCCTTGCTGCCGCACACCGGGAACGCATTGCGCCTGGGCATCAGCGGCGTGCCGGGCGTGGGCAAGAGCACCTTCATCGAGGCGCTGGGCCTGTACCTGATCGGGAAGGGGCACCGCGTGGCGGTGCTGACCATCGACCCGTCCTCTTCCGTCTCGGGCGGCTCGATCCTGGGCGACAAGACGCGCATGGAAAAACTCTCGGTGCACGACCAGGCCTACATCCGGCCCAGCCCGAGCAGCGGCACGCTGGGCGGCGTGGCCGAGAAAACGCGCGAGGCCATGCTGGTCTGCGAAGCGGCCGGCCACGACATCGTGATCGTCGAGACCGTGGGCGTGGGCCAGAGCGAGACCGCCGTGAGCGGCATGACCGACATGTTCGTGCTGATGCAGCTGCCCAACGCTGGCGACGACCTGCAGGCGATCAAGAAGGGCGTGATGGAGCTGGCCGACCTGGTGGTCATCAACAAGGCCGATCTCGACCCCGACGCCGCCACGCGCGCGCGCGCCCAGATCACTTCCTCGCTGCGCCTGCTCGGCTTGCACGGCCACCCCGAACACGCCCACCACAACGACGGCCTCTGGCATCCGCAGGTGATCCAGCTCAGCGCCCTTCATGGGCGGGGCGTGGACGCCTTCTGGGCCGAGGTCTCGCGGTTTCGCACGCTGCAGACCGCCAACGGCCAGCTCGCCCAGCGCCGCCAGCAACAGGCCCGCGCCTGGATGTGGGAGCGCATCGACGCCGGTCTCAAGCAACGTTTTCGCGCCCACCCCGGGGTGCGCGCCAACCTCGACGAGACCACCCGCCGGGTGCTGGCGGGCGAACTGCCGCCGTCCACCGCGGCGCGCCAGCTGCTCGACCTCTTTGACTGACCGAACGTTTCCTCCGGAGAACCACCATGCAGGACATCCTTGAACAACTCGAACGCAAGCGCGCTGCGGCGCGGCTGGGCGGTGGCGAGAAGCGCATCGCCGCGCAGCACGCCAAGGGCAAGCTGAGCGCGCGCGAGCGGCTGGAGGTGCTGCTCGACGAGGGCACTTTCGAAGAGTGGGACATGTTTGTCGAGCACCGCTGCACCGACTTCGGCATGCAGGACAACAAGATCCCCGGCGACGGCGTGGTGACCGGCTACGGCATGATCAACGGCCGCCTGGTGTTCGTGTTCAGCCAGGACTTCACCGTCTTCGGCGGCGCGCTGTCCGAAGCGCACGCCGAGAAGATCTGCAAGGTGATGGACCAGGCGATGAAGGTCGGCGCGCCAGTGATCGGCCTGAACGACTCGGGCGGCGCGCGCATCCAGGAAGGCGTGGCTTCGCTCGGCGGTTATGCCGACGTGTTCCAGCGCAACGTGATGGCCTCGGGCGTGGTGCCGCAGATCAGCATGATCATGGGGCCCTCGGCCGGCGGCGCGGTGTACTCGCCGGCCATGACCGACTTCATCTTCATGGTCAAGGACTCGAGCTACATGTTCGTCACCGGCCCCGAAGTGGTGAAGACGGTGACGCACGAGGAGGTGACCTCCGAGGAACTGGGCGGCGCGATCACGCACACCACCAAGAGCGGCGTGGCCGACCTGGCCTTCGAGAACGACGTGGAGGCGCTGCTGATGCTGCGCCGCCTCTACAACTACCTGCCGCTCAACAACCGCGAGAAGGCGCCGGTGCGCCCCAGCGGCGACCCGATCGACCGCATGGAGCTCAGCCTGGACTCGCTGGTGCCCGAGAACCCGAACAAGCCGTACGACATGAAGGAGCTCATCGTGAAGACGGTGGACGACGGCGACTTCTTCGAGCTGCAGCCCGAGTACGCCAAGAACATCCTCATCGGCTTCGCCCGCATGGACGGCCAGACCGTGGGCATCGTGGCCAACCAGCCGCTGGTGCTGGCCGGCTGCCTGGATATCAAGAGCTCGATCAAGGCCGCGCGCTTCGTGCGCTTCTGCGATGCCTTCAACATCCCCGTGGTCACCTTCGTCGACGTGCCCGGCTTCATGCCCGGCACCTCGCAGGAGTACGGCGGCATCATCAAGCACGGCGCCAAGCTGCTCTACGCGTATGCCGAGTGCACCGTGCCCAAGATCACCGTGATCACACGCAAGGCCTACGGCGGCGCCTACGACGTGATGAGTTCCAAGCACCTGCGCGGCGACGTGAACTTCGCCTGGCCCAACGCCGAGATCGCGGTGATGGGCGCGAAGGGCGCGGTGGAGATCATCTTCCGCGAAGAGAAGAAGGACCCGGTCAAGCTCGCGCAGCGCGAGGCCGAGTACAAGGCCCGCTTCGCCAACCCCTTCGTGGCGGGCGCGCGCGGCTTCATCGACGACGTCATCCTGCCGCACGAGACGCGCAAGCGCATCTGCCGCAGCCTGGTGATGCTCAAGGACAAGAAGCTCGAAAACCCGTGGCGCAAGCACGGCAACATCCCGCTGTGAACAGGCCCACCCCCCGCGCCGCGCTTCGCGCGTCACCCCCTCAAGGGGGCAGCGCCAGCGGCCCGGCAAAGCCGGTTCCGCGGCACTTCTGGAATGTTGCTCCGGACATGAGTCGGTAAAGAACAGATTGGACAAATGATGTTTACCAAGATCCTGATTGCCAACCGTGGCGAGATTGCCTGCCGTGTGATCGCCACCGCCAAGAAGATGGGCATCGCCACGGTGGCGGTGTACTCCGAGGCCGACAAGGAAGCGCGCCACGTGCAACTGGCCGACGAGGCTGTGCTGCTCGGCCCGGCGCCCTCGCGCGAGTCCTACCTGGTCGCGGACAAGATCATCGAGGCCGCCAAGCGCACCGGCGCCCAGGCCATCCACCCGGGCTATGGCTTCCTGTCGGAGAACGAGGCCTTCGCCAAGCGCGTGGAAGACGAGGGCATGGCCTTCATCGGCCCGCGGCACTTCAGCATCGCCGCCATGGGCGACAAGATCGCCTCGAAGAAGCTGGCCAACGAAGCCAAGGTCAACACCATCCCGGGCTGGAACGACGCCATCGAGTCCGCCGACCGCGCGGTGGAGATCGCCCGCGACATCGGCTACCCCGTGATGATCAAGGCCAGCGCGGGCGGCGGCGGCAAGGGCCTGCGCGTGGCCTTCAACGACAAGGAAGCGCTGGAGGGTTTCACCAGCTGTCGCAACGAGGCGCGCAACAGCTTCGGCGACGACCGCATCTTCATCGAGAAGTTCGTGCAGGAGCCGCGCCACATCGAGATCCAGGTGCTGGGCGATTCGCACGGCAACGTGATCTACCTCAACGAGCGCGAATGCTCCATCCAGCGCCGCCACCAGAAGGTGATCGAAGAGGCGCCATCGCCCTTCATCTCGGAGGCCACCCGCAAGGCCATGGGCGAGCAGGCCGTGGCCCTGGCCAAGGCGGTGAAGTACCAGAGCGCTGGCACGGTGGAGTTCGTGGTCGGCAAGAACCAGGACTTCTACTTCCTGGAGATGAACACGCGCCTGCAGGTCGAGCACCCGGTGACGGAGTGCATCACCGGGCTGGACCTGGTGGAGCTGATGATCCGCGTGGCGGCTGGCGAGAAGCTGCCGCTGACGCAGGCCCAGGTGCAGCGCAACGGCTGGGCCATCGAGTGCCGCATCAACGCCGAAGACCCGTTCCGCAACTTCCTGCCCAGCACCGGCCGCCTGGTGCGTTTCGCGCCGCCGGCGCAGAGCATGTTCCAGAGCAACACGGCCGACCTGCTCGGTGTGCGCGTGGACACCGGTGTGCAGGATGGTGGCGAGATTCCGATGTTCTACGACTCGATGATCGCCAAGCTCATCGTGCACGGCAAGGACCGGCTGGACGCCATTGCCAAGATGCGCGAGGCGCTCAATGGCTTCGTGATCCGGGGCATCAGCAGCAACATTCCCTTCCAGGCCGCGCTGCTGGCGCACCCGAAATTCGTCGCGGGCGACTTCAACACCGGCTTCATCGCCGAGCACTATGGCCAGGGTTTCCGCGCCGAAGACGTGCCGCACAGCGACCCGGACTTCCTCGTCGCCCTGGCCGCCTTCGTGCGGCGCAAGTCGCGCGAGCGCGCCGCAGGCCTGTCGGGCCAGTTGCCTGGCTATGGCGTGAAGGTCGGTCACGACTACTCGGTGATCGTGCTCGACGCCCAGGGCGAACACGCCTACAAGTCCGTGCATGTGGACGAGGTGGTGGGCCAGCTCGGCTCGGCCGTGGTGACGGTGGACGGCAAGCGCTACGCGATGTCCAGTCCCTCGCGACTGAACGATATCTGCGTGACAGGCACCTGCAACGGCCAGCCCTACACGGCGCAGATCGAGCGCGGCACGCCGCGCAACCCGCTGGCCCTGGTGGTGCAGCACAACGGCACGCGCATCGAGACCATGGTGGTGTCGCCGCGCATGGCCGAGCTGCACGCCCTCATGCCTTTCAAGGCGCCGGCCGACATGAGCAAATACGTGCTCTCGCCCATGCCGGGGCTGCTGGTCGAGGTGGCGGTGCAGCCGGGCCAGAAGGTGCAGGCCGGTGAGCGCGTGGCCGTGATCGAGGCCATGAAGATGGAGAACGTGCTGTTCGCCGCCGCCGACGGCGTGGTCTCCAAGGTGCTGGCGAAGATGGGCGAATCGCTGGTGGTGGACCAGCCGATCGTCGAATTCGGCTGAGGCGCCGTTGAGCACCTTTGGATACGGACAGCGGGCCGTGAAATGCGCTAACCTGCAAAGCCACCCGGCTCTGAAGGATTCGCATGAAGCATGGTCTGGCTTTCGCCCTGGGATGTTTGCGCGATCCGCGCCGCATGGGTGCCATCGCACCGGCTTCCCGGGCGCTGGCCCGGGCCATCGTGAGCGAGGTCTGGCGCAGCCAGCCGGGCGTGCTGATCGAGGTGGGCGCGGGCACCGGCGCCATCACGCGCGAGCTGGCCATGTCGTTCGCGGCGCTGGAGCGTTTCGTGGTGATCGAGCGCGACCCCGACTTTGCCCGCCTGCTGCGCCACGCCTTCCCGTTGGCCGAGGTGCTCAACCACTGTGCCTCCGACGTGAACCAGCTCACGATCGAGGCGCGCTCGCCCGTCACGCTGGTGTCGTCCCTGCCGCTGCTGTCCATGCCGCGTGACGAAGCCCGCGAGTGCGTGAGCGCCATGCTGACCTTGATCGGCCGCCAGCCGGGCTCGCGCCTGATCCAGTACACCTACGCGGCGCCGCACCTGCGGCCCTTCAACGGCATCCCCCCGGGCTGGCATTGGCGGCGCTCGGCCTCGGTCTGGGCCAACCTGCCGCCGGCCACGGTCTGGGCGCTGGAGCGCGCGCCCGTTTCCCTCAACGGAGTTCATTGAGACATGCCTTCCTCCTCACGTCCTTTCAAGGTGCTGGGCATCCAGCAGATCGCCATTGGCGGGCCTGACAAGCAGCGCCTGCAGAAGCTCTGGGTCGACATGCTGGGCCTGGAGATCACGGGCACCTTCCGCAGCGAACGCGAGAACGTGGACGAGGACATCTGCGCCATCGGCTCCGGCCCGTTCAAGGTCGAGGTCGACCTGATGCAGCCGCTGGACCCCGAGAAGAAGCCGGCGGTGCACACCACGCCGCTCAACCACATCGGGCTGTGGATCGACAACCTGCCCACCGCCGTGCAGTGGCTCAGCGCCCAGGGCGTGCGTTTCGCGCCGGGCGGCATCCGAAAGGGCGCGGCGGGCTTCGACATCACCTTCCTGCACCCCAAGGCGAATGAGGAATTCCCGATCGCGGGTGAGGGCGTGCTGATCGAATTGGTGCAGGCGCCCCCCGAGGTGGTGAGCGCTTTCGCTCGACTGGCCGCCCAGCCGGTCTGATTCCCGGGACGGGTGGCGCAGCGCCCGGAGCAGGGCGGCTTTTCGGGTGCTGTTCGGCGCACCGCGGCCCGGGCCGCGAACTTAATCTTGTGACCTGTGAAGGCTGTGCCAGGGTTGGTGCGGCCCACCCCTTGTCGCAGGAGTTCCGCATGAACCCGTCACCCGGCCAAGATTCGAAAGACCTCGCCCGCGCGTCCGGCTGGCTGGGGCGAGGCATGGCGCCCGCCTGGCCGGCCGAACTGCTGGAGCCCTTCTGCCTGCGCATGTCGTCCCAGGGCATGTGCGTGAGCCGGGCGCTGATGATCTGCGACCGCCGCTACGCGCTGGAACAACTCGCGCATGCCCACAACATGGCCGACGACACGCTGCGGATGATGGCCGTGCAGCTGTTCCGGCATTTCGAAGCCCGCCAGTCCGGCATCGCCGGTCTGCATTGAGCCCACGGGGTTTCCCCGGCTCAAGGCCGATGGCGCGGCACCGATAAGAACCCATCTACACCGAGGAGCGGTACACCCATGTCCGGATTCCATCCGCTGTTGCCAGGCATTGCCCTGCTGCGCCGGTTCCGCCTGCGCGGCAAGCTTCTGCTGCTCGCGGCCTTGTCGGTCCTGCCCCCGCTGCTCGCCTGGGGCCTGCAAGGCCCTGACGGGCTGCACGGCAGCGCCCTGATGGTCGCGATCGCGGGCCTGGCCCTGCTGGCCTACCTCATGGTCTCGTTCTATGTCAGCTTCACCGCCGACTTCCAGCAGGTGCTCGGTGCCATGGGGCAGACGGTGTCGGGCAACCTTCGGTCCACCATCCGCGTGCAGGGCGACGACGAACTGGCCGAGCTGGCCCGCCTGCTGGACCGCACAATCGGCAACCTCTCGGCCATGGTGGCCGAGGTGCGCAGCAATTCCGCGCTCGTCGCCCACGCCGGCAAGAGCCTGGCGATCGGCAACCGAGACCTCGCCGACCGCACGGAGCAGCAGGCCGCGAACCTGGAGCAGACGGCGGCCAGCGTGCACGAGCTCTCAGGCACGGTGCAGCAGAACGCCCGCACCGCAGGCGAGTCCGACCAGCAGGCCGCGCAGGTGCGCGATGTGGCCGAGTCGGGCGCGAAGTACATGGGTCATGCGGTCGAGTCGGTCGAAGGCATCCAGAAGAGCGCGCAGCAGATGAACGAGATCATCGGCGTGATCGACAGCATCGCGTTCCAGACCAACATCCTCGCGCTGAACGCGGCGGTGGAAGCCGCGCGCGCCGGTGAACAGGGTCGGGGTTTCGCGGTGGTGGCCGCCGAGGTGCGCACGCTGGCACAGCGCTCGTCCGCCTCGGCCAAGGAAATCCGCGAGCTGATCGAGGCCTCGCGCAGCCAGGTGGAGGCGGGCGTGGCCCAGATCCGCACGGCCGGCAACAGCATTGGACAGATCGTCACCGGCGTGCGCGGTGTGGCGGCCAACATGTCGCTGATCTCGGCGTCGAGCGCCGAGCAGAGCACCGGCCTGAGCGAGATCTCGGCGGCCGTGACCCAGCTCGACCAGATCACCCAGCACAACGCCCAGATGGTGGAACGCGCGGTGCAGCAGGCCAACCAGCTGGAACAGCGCGCGGCCCACCTGTCGAAGGCGGTGTCGTCCTTCATGCTGCAGCAGGGCACGGCCGACGAGGCCATGCAGCTGGTGAGCCGTGCCTTGGCCCAGCGCAAACAAGGCGGGCGCGAGGCGTTTTCGCGCTCGATCACCGAACCCTCCGGCGGCTTCCACGACCGCGACATGTACGTCTTCGCGCTCGACAGCACCGGCGTCTACCGCGCCTTTGGCGGCAAGCCCGAGAAGGTGGGCAGCCGGGTGCAGGACATCGCGGGCGTCGACGGCCAGGCCTTGCTAAACGCGATCATCGCGCAGGGCGAGGCGGGTGAGGGCTGGGTGGAGTACGACATCGCCAACCCGGTCACCGGCGCCATCCAGGCCAAGATGTCCTACGTGATGAAGATCGACGATCTCTACGTGGGCTGCGGCGTCTACAAGACCGTGGCCGCGCGCCAGGGCGCCTGAAGGGGCGGGTCAGCCGCCGGTCTGCCCGCGCCTGGCTCGGGAACGGGCCAGCGCGGCTTCGATCACGGCGCGCTTCTTGTCCAGCACGGCCTCGTCGCTGATCTTCGAGTGCGCGGCCAGATCGGCCAGTTTCTCGCGCGCCTTCGTTTCAAGCCGCGCCTCGTGTTCCCGCTTCTCGCGCGCCAGGCGCTGCTGCCGCAGGGTGTAGCGCTCGCGCCCCTGCGCGGCCTGTTCGGCCGACCAGGCCTGCCAGCCGGTGCGCTCACCGCTCACGATCTCCAGCGAGATGCAGTCCACCGGGCAGACCGGCAGGCACAGCTCGCAGCCGGTGCAATAGGGCTCCACCACGGTGTGCATGCGCTTGTGGATGCCGAGGATGGCGTCGGTGGGGCAGGCCTGGATGCACAGCGTGCAGCCGATGCACCAGGCCTCGTCGATCACCGCCACGGTGACCGGGCCTTCGATGCCAAAGCGGTGGTCCAGCGGCTGCACGGGCTGGCCGGTGAGGGCGGAAAGCCGCTCGATGCCTTCGGCCCCGCCGGGCGGACACTGGTTGATGCCCGCTTCGCCGTGCGCGATGGCCTGCGCATAGCTCGCGCAGTCGGGGTAACCGCAACGCGTGCACTGGGTCTGCGGCAGGGCGGCGTCGATGCGCCGGGCGAGGTCGTTCATGCCCGCGAATATACCGGCGCCGCCAGGGCGCCGTGGGCTTCGCCGCTCAGGCCTTGGCGGCCTTGCGGCTGGCCGTCTTGCGGGCCGCTGCCGGTGCTTTGGCGGCCGGTTTGCGCGCCACGGCCTTGGGGGCCACTTTCACGGCCGGCTTCGCGGCGGCAGGCGCGGCATCCGCGGCGGGCTGGTGCGCGCGGATGAAGGTCTTGACCACCGGGTGCACCATGTCGCGCCAGCGCCGGCCGCTGAAAATGCCGTAGTGGCCGGCGCCCTGCGCCTCGTAGTGCATCTGGTGCGTCTTGGGGATGCCGGTGCACAGGTCGTGCGCGGCGGCCGTCTGCCCGGAGCCGGAAATGTCGTCGAGTTCGCCTTCCACCGTGAGCAGGGCGGTGCGTTTGATGTCCTGCGGACGCACGCGCTCCAGCGCACCCTGTTCGTTCTTCACGTCCCAGGTGCCGTTGACCAGCTTGAATTCCTGGAACACCGTCTCGATGGTTTCGAGGTAGTAGTCGGCGTCCATGTCGAGCACGGCGTTGTACTCGTCGTAGAACTTGCGGTGGCTCTCGGCGCTGGAGTTGTCGCCCTTGATCAGGTCCTTGAAATAGTCGTAGTGGCTCGACGCATGGCGGTCGGGGTTCATGGCCACGAAACCGGTGTGCTGCAGGAAGCCCGGGTACACGCGGCGGCCGGCGCCGGGGAAGTTGTCGGGCACGCGGTAGATCACGTTGTTCTCGAACCACTGGTGGCTGCGCTGCGTGGCCAGGTTGTTCACCGCCGTGGGTGACTTGCGCGCGTCGATGGGGCCGCCCATCATGGTCATGGACAGTGGCGTGGTCTCGCCCCGGCTGGCCATCAGCGAGACCGCCGCGAGCACCGGCACGGTGGGCTGGCAGACGCTCATCACATGGCAGTTGCCGTAGCCCTGCTGCAGGTAGCGGATGAACTCCTGGATGTAGTTCACGTAGTCGTCCAGATGGAACTCGCCATCGGCCATCGGCACGAGGCGGGCGTTCTTCCAGTCGGTGATGTAGACCTTGTGGTCCTTGAGCATGGTGCGCACGGTGTCGCGCAGGAGCGTGGCGTAGTGGCCCGAGAGCGGGGCGACGATGAGCACCACCGGCTGGCCCTTGAGCTTGGCCAGCGTCTCGGTGTCGTCGGAGAAACGCTTGAAGCGGCGCAGTTCGCAGAACGGCTTGTCGATCTCGATGCGCTCGTGGATCGCGACGTCCACCCCATCCACATCCACGGTGTGGATGCCGAACACCGGCTTCTCGTAGTCCTTCCCCAGCCGGTGCATCAGGTCGTAACCGGCGGAAATGCGCTGGGCGCCCGGCAACTGGGCCAGGGGCAGCATGGGGTTGGTGAAGAGTTTGGACGCCACCTCGGCCAAGTCGGCGAACGGCTCCATGATCGAGCGCTGGGTTTCGTAAATCTGGTACAGCATGGGGCGTCGAAACTGGTTATGTTGCAGTGCAATATAGCAGCATGTGCAAGCCCTTGTGAGGGTGAAAACACTATACCCCCGGGTGTTGTTGTCACCTTCGTGAAAGAATCCTGCCGGACGGAACTTCGCGCCGGGCGGCCGGCTCCATGGCTTTTCCGTCCGCTCCCTACCATGCAACGTCGCCCCCTATTGATGGCGGGCGGGGCCCTCGCGGTCACCGCCCTTGGAACCTACATGAGCACCTCGGCCTCCGCCCCTTCCTCCGCCGCCGGTCTGGCCGATCTGGCCGCCGCGCTGCCCGCCACCGAGCGCATGCCGGTGTTGTTCCTGGGGCATGGCAGCCCCATGAACGCGATCGAGGACAACACCTGGCGCCGCAGCTGGCAGGCCCTGGGCCAGGAACTGCGCGCGCGGGGCACGCAGCCCAGCCTGATCCTCTGCATCTCGGCCCATTGGCTGACCCCCGGCTGGCAGCTGACCGCCATGAGCCAGCCGCCGACCATCCACGACTTCGGTGGCTTTCCACAGGCCCTGTTCGGCCAGCAGTACCCGGCGCCGGGTTCGCCAACCATGGCGCGCGCCATCAGCGCCGCGGTGCGGCAGCCGGACTCCGGCCGTGCGCTGGACCTGGACGAGCGCGAATGGGGCCTGGACCACGGCACGTGGTCGGTGCTCAAGCCCATGTTCCCGGAGGCGAAGATCCCGGTCATCCAGCTCAGCATGGACTACCGCCGGCCCGCCGCCGAGCACTTCGCGGTCGGCCGCCAGCTGGCGCAGCTGCGCGAGCGGGGTGTGCTGATCGTGGGCAGCGGCAACATCGTTCACAACCTGCGCACCATGCGGCGCGATGCGGCCGACAACCAGGCCTACGAGTGGGCGATCGAGTTCGACCGCATCACGGCCGAGCATCTCGCGCAGGGGCGGCTGGAAGCGCTCAACGACTTCCAGCAACTGGGGGCCGTGGCGCAGATGGCGCACCCGAGCTGGGAGCACTACCTGCCGCTGCTGTACACGGCGGGTGCCGTGACCGACAAGGAGGAACCGCGCTTCTTCAACGACGGTTTCCAGGGCGCATCGATCTCCATGCGCTCGGTCGTCTGGAGCTAGACAGGCTCACCCCGCGCCGGGCCTTCAGCCCGTCACCCCTTCCAGCGGCAACACCAGCGGCCCGGCGAAGCCGGTTCCGCGGTGTTCTGGAACGGGAGCGCTCAGACCACCTTGGCGATGGCCTGGCAGACGTAGTCGATGTTCTTGCTGTTGAGCGCGGCCACGCACATGCGGCCGGTGTCGGTGCCGTAGACGCCGAACTCGCTGCGCAGGCGCACCATCTGGTCCTTGGTCAGGCCGGAGTAGCTGAACATGCCGATCTGGCTGGTGATGAAGCCCATGTCCTGCTTCACGCCGGCGGCCTTGAGGCCGTCCACCAGCTTCTGGCGCATGGCTTTGATGCGCACGCGCATCTCGCCGAGTTCCTTTTCCCACAGGGCGCGCAGCTCGGGGTTGTTCAGGACGGCGGCCACCACCGCGCCACCGTGGATGGGCGGGTTGGAGTAGTTGGTGCGGATCACGATCTTGAGTTGCGACAGCACGCGCGAGGCTTCCTCGGCGTTTTCGCACAGCACCGACAGGGCGCCCACGCGCTCGCCGTAGAGGCTGAAGCTCTTGGAAAACGAGGTCGAGACGAAGAAGGTCAGGCCAGCGGCGACAAACTTGCCGATGACCGCGCCGTCTTCGGCAATGCCGTGGCCAAAGCCCTGGTAGGCCATGTCCAGGAAGGGCGTGAGGCCGCGGGCCTTGACGGTGGCGATGACCTGGTCCCATTGGGCCGGGGTGATGTCGTAGCCGGTCGGGTTGTGGCAGCAGGCGTGCAGCACGGCGATGGTGCCGGGCTGCGCGGCGTTCAGGCTGGCCAGCATGCCGTCGAAGTTGACGCCGCGCTTGTCGGCGTCGTAGTAGGCGTAGCTGTCGACCGTGAAACCGGCGTTGGTGAACAGGGCGCGGTGGTTTTCCCAGCTCGGGTCGCTGATCAGGACCTTGGCGTTCGGGTTGAGGCGCTTGAGGAAGTCGGCGCCGATCTTGAGGCCCCCGGTGCCGCCGATGGCTTGCACCGTGGCCACGCGGCCGGATTTCACCGGCTCCGAATCGCTGCCGAACACCAGGCTCTTGACGGCCGCGTCGTAGGCCGCGATGCCGTCGATGGGCAGGTAGCCGCGCGCGGCGGGCTTGTCCATCATGGTCTTCTCGGCCGCCTGCACGCATTGCAGCAGCGGCAGCTTGCCGTTGTCGTCGAAGTAGACACCGACGCCGAGGTTGACTTTGTTGGGGTTGGTGTCGGCGGCAAACTGTTCGTTCAGACCCAGAATCGGGTCGCGCGGCGCCATTTCGACGGCGGAGAAGAGGGACATGCTGGGTTTCCTGGGTTGAGGTCGGGAGCAACCGGCATTTTAGCGGCCGGGCGTGTTGCGTTCCTGATGCCAAATGGCGTGCCCGTCGCGGCCTTCGCATGCATGTTTTCGCCACAAGCGTGCGCTTCCTCATGACAGAGGAGGGTTTGGGTATTCGTTACCGTTTACAAGCGTTCCATTGCCGCATGTCTGCGGTATATTCAAAAGGGCGTTAACTTTTATTAACATTTCACCGTTCCATGGAGGAAATGGGTCATGCGAAAACATACTTCCGGTCTCGTTCGTGTTCTCGCCATTGGCGCCGCTGCAACCGCGTTGTTGGTGGGTGTCAGTGGCTGCGCGAGCAACAGCAACCTGCCGGCCGCGCCGGTGGTGGCCAGCACCGCCAACTACAACTACCTGGTGGGACCGGGCGACACGCTGAACATCACCGTGTGGCGCAACCCCGAGCTTTCGCTGACGGTGCCCGTGCGCCCCGATGGCAAGGTGTCCGCGCCGCTGGTCGACGAACTCGTCGCGCAGGGCAAGACGTCCTCCGAAATCGCCCGCGATGTCGAGAAGGCGCTGGGCAAGTTCGTGCGTGATCCCGTCGTGACGGTGATCGTCACCAACTTCGTCGGTCCCTACAGCGAGCAGATTCGCGTGGTGGGTGAAGCCACCAAGCCGCAGTTCCTGCCCTACAAGCAGAAGATGACGGTCATGGACGTGATGATCGCGGTGGGCGGGCTGACCGACTTCGCTGACGGCAACAAGGCCACCATCGTGCGCGCCGCTGAGAGCAACAAGCGCTACAGCGTGCGGCTGCAGGACCTGGTCAAGCGCGGCGACATTTCCGCCAACGTGGAAATGCTGCCCGGCGACATTCTCATCATCCCGCAGGGCTGGTTCTAAGGCCGCCGTCCGGTCGGCCTCGGGGTTGGTCGGGCGACCAGCCAGTTCCTCGCTGTTCTGCTGTCACACACAGATTTCTGCATGCATGATCTCCTGAACCAAATCTCCACCACCCTGCGGGGCATGTGGAAATACCGCCGACTCGGGGTGCTGATCGCCTGGATCGTGGCCGCTGTGGGTGCCGCTGGCGTGTTGATGATCCCCGATCGCTACGAGGCGACGTCGCGGGTGTACGTCGACACCCAGTCGATCCTGCGCCCTCTCATGACCGGTCTGGCGATCCAGCCCGATGTGGAGCAGCAGGTCGCCATGCTCAGCCGCACGCTGATCAACCGCCCGACGGTGGAAAAGCTCATGCAGATGGCCCAGCTGGAAACCGCGGGCCAGACCAAGGCGCAGCGCGATGCCCTGGTGGACAACCTGTTCAAGTCGCTCGCCATCCGCTCGACGGGGCGCGACAACCTCTACACCCTGTCGTACCGCGACGAGAACCCCGAGCGTTCGCTGCAGGTGGTCAAGTCGCTGCTGACGATCTTTGTCGAGTCGGGCAAGGGCGCCGCCGGCACCGATTCCGACAACGCCCGCAAGTTCATCGAAGAACAGATCAAGAACTACGAGAACAAGCTGTCCGAAGCCGAATCCCGCCTGAAGGATTTCCGCCTGCGCAACCTGGAGATGCAAGGGCAGGGAGGTCTCGATGTGGCTGGCCGCATGGCCGAGATGCTGAGCACGCTCAGCCAGGCCCGCCTGGAACTGCGCGAAGCCGAGAGCGCCCGCGAGGCCGCGCGCAAGCAGCTGGAGCAGGCCCGCGCCATGGCGCGCACCGCGCCCGACACCTCGTCGCTGAACCTGGCCACGCCCGACCTGGATTCCCGCATCGATGCGCTCAAGCGCAGCCTGGACGCCCTGCTGCAACGCTTCACGGACCAGCACCCGGACGTGCTCAACACGCGCCGCCTGATCAAGGAACTGGAAGACCAGAAGCGCCGCGAGATCGCCGAAATGCGCCGCGCCGCCGCGGCCTCGCCCACGTCGCCGGTGGTGGAGAACAACCCGGCCATCGTGGAAATCACACGCACGCTGGCCTCGGCCGAAGTGCAGGTGGCGTCCCTGCGCGCCCGTGTCGGTGAATACGAAGGCCGCTCGGCCCGCCTGCGCGAGCAGCTCAAGGTGGCGCCGCAGATGGAAGCCGAGCTGGCCCAGCTCAACCGCGACTACGAAATCCACCGCAAGAACTACCAGGACCTGGTGTCGCGCCGCGAGACCGTGTTGATGAGCGGCGAACTGGAAAGCACCTCCAACCTGGCCGACTTCCGCGTGGTCGAACCGCCGCAGGTCTCGCGCCGCCCGGTGGCGCCCAACCGGGCCCTGCTGTTGCCCGTGGCCCTGCTGGCCGCGCTGGCCGCAGGTGTTGGCGTGACCTTCCTGGTCAGTCAGCTGCGCCCGGTGTTCTTCGATGCCTCGGCCTTGCGCGGTGCCACCGAGCTGCCCCTGCTGGGGGTGGTGACCCTGGTCAAGAACGACGCCATGCGCCGGCGCGAATCCCGAAGCCTGCGGCGTTTCCTGCTGGCCATCATGGCCTTGGTCGTGTTGTTCCTCATCGGTATGGTGACCTTGTCGTACCGATCGAGCCTTTGAAGGTGATCTGAAAACATGTCCAGCTTGATTGAAAAAGCAGCCCAACGGCTTGAGCAACTGCGACAGGCCGGCGCCGACATGCCGGCGGTGCCCGATGCCGCCGCGGCGCCCGCCAGCCCACCTGAAACCGCAGCGCCTGTGGCCGCTGCCGCCAAGCCTGCGCCCGTCGTGATGAAAGAGGCCGCCAAGACCGTCTCCAAGAGCGTGCGCCTCGATCTGGCCGGGCTCACGGAGGCGGGCTTCGTCACGCCGAACGCGCCGCGCGCCGCCATCGCCGACCAGTACCGCGTCATCAAACGCCCCCTGATCGCCAATGCCACCGGCAAGGGGGCCTCGGTCGTGCAGCATGGCAACCGCATCATGGTGACCAGCGCCATGCCCGGCGAAGGCAAGAGCTTCACCGCCATCAACCTGGCGATGAGCATCGCCATGGAACTGGACTACACGGTCCTGCTGGTCGATGCCGACGTGTCCCGCCCGTCGATCATGAAAACGCTGGGGCTGCCGCCCGGCCCCGGCCTGCTGGACCTGCTGACGAACAAGCAGATGGAGATGTCCGACACGCTGCTGCGCACCAACGTGGACAAGCTCAGTCTGCTGCCCAGCGGCACGCCGCATCCGCGCGCCACGGAGCTGCTGGCCAGCGACGCGATGACCGACCTCATCGAAGAGATGGGTCACCGCTACCCCGACCGCATCATCATTTTCGATTCGCCACCCCTGCTGCTGACCACCGAGTCGCGCGTGCTGGCCACGCACATGGGCCAGATCGTGGTGGTGGTGCAGGCCGAGAAGACCCTGCAGTCCCAGGTCCGGCACGCACTGACGACGATCGAGTCGTGCCCGATCAAGCTGATGGTGCTCAACCAGGTGCACGGCGGCGATCAGGATGCCTATGGGTACGGCTACGGCTACGGGCATGGGGCGTCTAGTGACGCCCCGGTCTCAGAGACCACGCCGGCTTGAATCGGTTCACGGAGGTTTCCCAGTGACACATCGATCATCCCGCCGGCCCACATCGTTCCCGGTGGCCACGCTGGTGCAGGCCTTGTCGGGCCTGCTCGTGCTGTCGCTGCATGCCCAGGTGAGGGCGCAGGAAGTCGGTCCCGCAGGGGATCTGGTGGAGGTGGAGACGCCGGTGGCGCCGCCCCCCGCCATCTGGGTGACGCCCCGCATCTCCGTGAGCCAGGGCTTTTCCAACAACGGCGATCTCTCCACGCAGAACCGCCAGAACGAGCAGATCACCGAAATCAGCCCGGGCATTGGCGTGGTGGTCAACAAGCCGCGCCTCAAAGGCTTCTTCGACTACTCGCTGCGCGGCATCTACGACGCGCGCAACACGGTGCAGGACAACATCCAGCAGTCCCTGAACACCAATGGCACGTTCGAGGCCTGGGACAACCGCGCCTTCATCGATTTCTCCGGGATCATCGGCCAGCAGGCCATCTCGGCATTCGAGTCGCCGAGCATCGACGCCCTGGGCAACGACAACCTGTCGGAGACCTCGAGTTTCCGGTTCTCGCCCTACCTGCGCGGCAGCCTGATGGGTTCGGTGGACTACGAGCTGCGCTACGCCTACCAGACCACCCGCACCGACACGCGGCTGCGTTCCGACATCAGCTCCGAAGAGGGCCTGGCGCGGCTGTCGCGTCAGGTGACCGGGCAGTCGCTGGGCTGGACGCTCGAAGCGGGTCGCACGCAGCTCGACTACAGCTTCGGACAGCGGCAGACCATGGACGCGGTGAATGGCCGGCTGTTCTACGCGCTGAACCCGACGCTGACCCTGTCGGCGCTGCTCGGCGTGGAGTCCAACGACCTGCTGACCCCCGACATGAAGTCGTACCGCTCCACCGGGCTGGGGGTCGAATGGCGGCCCTCCGATCGCACGCGCGTCTTCGCCGAGCGGTCCAACCGCTATTTCGGCAATGGCCACAACGTCGAGGTCGAGTACCGCAGCCGGCGCGCGATCTGGCGCTATGTGGACACCCGCGACGTGGTCACCAGCCAGCTGGATGCCGCGGGTGCGTCCCAGGGTTCGCTCTATGGCCTGATTGACGCGCTGTCCAACGAGCCCGATCCAGTGCGGCGGGCGCAGCAGGTGAATGCCGAGCTGCAGCGCCTGGGCCTGCCGGCCGATTTCCAGCTCAACCCGGGCTTCCTCACCTCGTCGGCGTCGGTGCAACGCCTGCAGGAGCTTTCGCTGGGCCTGTTCGGTCCCCGCGATGCCTTTGTGGTGGCCGTGGCCCGCAACACGGGGCGCCGCCTCAATCCGGTGATCACGCTCAGCGACGACTTCAACATCGCCTCCGACATTGTCGAGAAGGCCTGGCGGGTCACCTATGCCCACCGCCTGACGCGGCTGACCTCGGCCAACGTGTCCTTCACGCGCCAGACGAACGAAGGCATCAACACCTCGTTCAGCAACACCCTCAAGACCTTGACGTTCGGCGTCAGCACGCGCCTGGCCGCCCGCACCAGCGGCAGCGTGCAGCTCCGGCGTTCGCTCTACAGCGGCACCTTCCCCTACAAGGAAACCGCCATCCTGGGCGTGGTCACCCACCGGTTCTGATACATGTACGAAGCCTATTACGGGTTGACCAGCAAACCCTTCCAACTCAATCCCGACCCGCGTTTCTATTACAGCAGCAAGCCGCACCGGCGCGCGCGCTCGTACCTGGTGTACGGCGTCATGCGCGGCGAAGGCTTCATCGTCATCACCGGTGAGGTAGGCGCCGGCAAGACCACCATCGTGCGCGACCTGCTCGACAGCCTGGAAAACGGCTCGGTGGTGGCGGCCCACCTGGTGAGCACCCAGCTGGGCGCCGAAGACGCGCTGAAACTGGTCTGCGCGGCCTTTGGCGTGCCCGTGCGCGGCACCGGCAAGGCCGACATGCTGATGGCGCTGGAGGCCTTCTTCATCACCCAGACGACCCAGGGCAAGCGCTGCCTGCTGATCGTGGACGAAGCGCAGAACCTGCAGCCGCTGGCGGTGGAAGAGCTGCGCATGCTGTCGAACTTCCAGTTCGGCGAGCAGGCCCTGCTGCAGACCTTCCTGGTCGGGCAACCCGAGTTCCGCACCATCCTGCAGGGCCCGGGCATGCTGCAGCTGCGCCAGCGCGTCACCGCGCGCTGCCACCTCGGCCCGCTGGACGAGGAGGACACCCGCGCCTACATCGAGCACCGGCTCAAGTGCGCCGGCGCGGTGGACAAGCCGGTCTTCGAGCCGGCGGTGTTCGCCGGCATCTTCCAGCACAGCGGTGGCATTCCGCGCCGCATCAACACCCTGTGCGACCGCCTGCTGCTGCAGGGCTACCTGTCCGAATCACCGACCCTGACGCTGGATGCGCTCAACGAGGTGGTCGCGGAGATGCACGCCGAGAGCGCGGTGCCCGCGCCGGACCACCAGGGCAGCGACGACCGCTGGGCCCACCTGCCCAAGGCAGGCGAGGGCGCCGAGCCCCGCCCTTCGCTGGTCGATGGCATCGGCCCTGAAGACCTCGACCTGGACCCGGGCGTGGTGGACGGCATCGGCGAAGAACTCACCCGCGTGACGGCCGAGCAGCTCAGCACCCGCCTGCTGCGCATGGAGCGCAGCGTGCTGCGCCAGGAGCGGGTGAGCCTGGAGATCCTCGGTGCCTTGAGGAAGATCGTCGCGGCCACCCGCAAGTCGCGCAACAACGGCAGCAACTGATCCCAAGGGGGTTCCCATGCCATCCAACGCACCCATCGAAAACGCCCTGACCATCGACGTCGAAGACTACTTCCAGGTCTCGGCCATGGCGCCCTACATCGACCGCGCCGATTGGGACCGCTGCGAGTGCCGGGTCGAACACAACATCGACCGCATCCTGCAGCTGCTCGCGGCGAAGAAGACCCACGCCACTTTCTTCACCCTGGGCTGGATCGCCGAGCGCTACCCCGACATGGTGCGCCGCATCGTGCGCGAAGGCCATGAACTCGCCAGCCATGGTTATGGGCACCAGCGGGTGAGCGACCTCACCGAGGCCGAGTTCTTCGACGACATCACGCGCTCCAAGGGCCTGCTGGAAGACCTGGGCGGCCAAGCCGTCTGGGGCTATCGGGCGCCGAGCTTCTCCATCGGTGCGAAGAACCTGTGGGCGCTCGACACCCTGCAGCGCGCGGGCTACCGCTACAGCTCCAGCATCTACCCCGTCAAGCACGACCACTACGGCATGCCCGATGCACCGCGCTTCGCCTACGAGACGCCCGGCGGCATGATGGAAGTGCCGCCGACCACGCTGCGCATGTTCAACCGCAACCTGCCGTCCAGCGGCGGCGGTTATTTCCGCCTCATGCCCTATGCGCTCTCGCGCTGGATGCTGCAGCAGGTGAACAGGCAGGACGAGCAATCCGCCATCTTCTACTTCCACCCCTGGGAGATCGACCCCGGGCAACCGCGCGTGGCCGGCATCGACCTCAAGACCCGCTTTCGCCACTACGTCAACATCGGCCGCACGGAACAGCGCCTCGCGCGCCTGCTGGACGATTTCCAGTGGGGCCGCATGGACCAGATCTTCATCGGCGAGCGCAAAGAGGTGCCCGTTGTCTGAGCCCTCGCCACTCCGCATCCACCGCCTCGACAGCGCCCAAGCCGATCTCGTCGCCCGCTGGGACGCCTTCGTCCTGGCGCAGCCCCAGGCCACGTTCTTCCACCGCGCGGGCTGGCAGACGGTCATCCGCGACGTCTTCCGCCACGACACCTACTTTCTCTACGCCGAGTCCGCTGGCGAGATCCAGGGCGTGCTGCCGCTGGCCCATGTCAACAGCCGCCTGTTCGGCAACGCGCTGACCGGCCTGCCGTTCGCGGTGTACGGCGGCGTGGCCGCCGCGACCCCCGAGGCCGCCGCCGCGCTCGAAGCCGAGGCCCAGCGCCTGGCCGTCGAGCTCGGCACCGACCACCTGGAGCTGCGCCACATCGAGCGCCGCCACACCGACTGGCCGGTGCAGGAGCTTTACGTCACCTTCCGCAAGGCCATCCTGCCCAAGGAAGAGGACAACATGCTGGCCATCCCGCGCAAGCAGCGCGCGATGGTGCGCAAGGGCATCAAGAACGGCCTGACCTCGCACATCGACCCGACCGTCGACCGCTTCTTCGCCCTGTACGCCGACAACGTGCACCGCCACGGCACGCCGGCCATGCCCAAGCGCTACTTCCAGACCCTGCTCAAGACCTTCGGCGCCGACGCCGAGGTGCTCACCGTGTGCTCGGCCGAAGGCACGCCGCTGTCCAGCGTGCTCAGCTTCTACTTCCGCGACGAGGTGCTGCCGTACTACGCGGGCGACGACGAGGCCGCCCGCGATCTGGCCGCCAACGACTTCAAGTACTGGGAGCTCATGCGCCTGGCCTGCGCGCGCGGGCTCAAGGTGTTCGACTACGGGCGCAGCAAGGAAGGCACTGGCCCTTACGCGTTCAAGAAGAACTGGGGCTTCGAGCCCACGCCGCTGAACTACGAGTACCGCCTGTACAAGCGCGAGGGCATTCCGCAGAACAACCCGGCCAACGCCAAGTACAAGCTGCTGATCGCCACCTGGCGGCGCCTGCCCATTGGCGTGGCCAATTGGCTGGGCCCGTTCATCGTGCGCAATCTGGGCTGAGCGACGCCACCTTGACGCACCATGGCCAACCTGCTGTACCTCGTTCACCGCCTTCCGTATCCGCCCAACAAGGGCGACAAGGTGCGCTCGTACCACCTGTTGCGCCACCTATTGCAGAAGCACCGCGTGTTCCTGGGCACCTTCATCGACGACCCCGACGACGAGCAGCACCTGCCCACGCTGAAGGCCTTGTGCCCGGACCTGCACGTCGAGCGCATCGCGCCGCGCCGGGCCAAGCTGATGAGCGCCACCGGCCTGCTGCGCGGCGAGGCGCTGACGCTGGCCTACTACCGCAATGCCGGGATGCGGCGCTGGGTCGAGCAGGTGGCCCAGGCCCATGAACTGCAGGCCAGCGTGGTGTTCTCGGGCGCCATGGCGCAGTACGCGCAGCCGCTGGCGCCGGCCGTGCCCATGCTGGTCGATTTCGTCGACGTGGATTCGGCCAAGTGGACGCAGTACGCCCCCGCGCACCGCTGGCCGATGTCGGCCGTGTACCGGCGCGAAGGCGAACGCCTGCTGGCCTACGAACGCGAGGTGGCCTCGCAGGCCCGCCGCTCCTTCTTCGTCACGCCGAACGAGACCGCGCTGTTTCTCTCGCACGCGCCCGAGGCCCAGGGCCATGTGCAGTCCCTCAGCAACGGCGTGGAAGCCGATTTCTTCGCCCCCGATCCCGCGCGCGCCAACCCGTTCGCGGCGAACGAGCAGGCGATCGTGTTCACCGGTGCCATGGACTACTGGCCCAACATCGATGGTGTGAGCTGGTTCGTCTCGGACATGCTGCCGCGCCTGCGCGCGCACTGGCCGCGGGCGCGCTTCTACATCGTGGGCCGCAGTCCTTCGCCGCAGGTGCAGGCCCTGGCCGGCCAGCATGTGGTGGTCACCGGCACCGTGCCCGACGTGCGGCCCTACCTGCAGCACGCCGCCGCGGTCGTGGCGCCGCTGCGTGTGGCGCGCGGCATCCAGAACAAGATCCTCGAAGCCATGGCCATGGAGCAGGCGGTGATCACCGTGCCTTCCTGCGCCGAAGCCATCGGCGCCAGCAGCGCGCAGGGTTTGCTGCGCGCCGAGGATGCCGACGGCTTCCTGCAGGCGCTGCAGCAACTGCTCGATGCGCCGCCAGCCCAGGCCGCCGCGCTCGGCCGCGAGGCCCGCCGCTTCGTGCTGCAAGGCTTCAGCTGGCAGGCCCACCTGAGCGGCATCGACGCCTGCCTGGACGACCCCCACCACCTCAACGCCACCGTTCAGGAGGCCCACTGACATGTGCGGCATTTCCGGCCTGTTCGACACCCAGGGTCTGCGCAGCTACGACCGCGCGCTGGTGTCCCGCATCAACGACATCCAGGCCCACCGCGGCCCGGACGAGGACGACCTGCACCTCGAACCCGGCCTGGCGCTGGGCCACCGGCGCCTGTCGGTGATCGACCTGGCCACGGGCCAGCAGCCGCAGTTCAACGCCGACGCCAGCGTGGGCATCGTCTTCAACGGCGAGATCTACAACTTCCAGGAACTCGTGCCCGAGCTCAAGGCCCTGGGCTGCGTGTTCCGCACGCGCAGCGACACCGAGGTGATCGTGCACGCCTGGTCGGCCTGGGGCACGGCCTGCGTGCACCGCCTGCGTGGCATGTTCGCCTTCGCCATCTGGGACCGCGCGCAGCAGTCCTTGTTCCTCGCGCGCGACCGCATGGGCGTCAAGCCCATGCACTACGCCTGGCTGCCCGACGGCAGTTTCATCTTCGGCTCCGAACTCAAGGTGATCACGGCCCACCCGGGCTTCGTGCGCGAGATCGATCCGAAGGCGGTGGAAGACTATTTCTCGTTCGGCTACGTCCCCGACCCGCGTTGCATCTACCGCAATGCCCACAAGCTGCCGGCGGCGCACACGCTGCTGCTGCGCCGGGGTGAAGCCGACCAGCCCGCGCCCGTGCCGTACTGGGACGTGCAGTTCACCAACGACAACCCGATCGAGCAGGCCGATGCCGAGGTCGAGCTGCGCGATCGCGTGCGCGAGTCCGTCAAGCTGCGCCTGATCGCCGACGTGCCGCTGGGTGCCTTCCTCTCGGGCGGGGTCGATTCCAGCGCCGTGGTCGCGACCATGGCCGGCCTGTCCGACACGCCGGTGCAGACCTGCGCGATCGGTTTCGACGACCCGCGCTTCAACGAGTCCGAGTTCGCCCAGCAGGTCGCCGACCGCTACCAGACCGACCACCGGCTGGAGATTGTCAAGAGCGACGACTTCGACCTGATCGACACCCTGGCGTGGCTGTACGACGAACCCTACGCCGACAGCTCCGCCATCCCGACCTACCGCGTCTGCGAGATGGCGCGCAAGCACGTCACCGTGGCGCTCTCGGGCGACGGCGGCGACGAAAGCCTGGGCGGCTACCGGCGCTACCGCATGCACCTGGGCGAGGAGCGCGTGCGCAACCGACTGCCGCACGGCCTGCGCCAGTCGGTGTTCGGCACGCTGGGCCGGCTCTACCCCAAGGCCGACTGGGCGCCGCGCATGTTCCGCGCCAAGACCACCTTCCAGGCCATGGCCATGGACAGCGTGCAGGCCTACCACCACAGCATGTCGCACCTGCGCGCCGACCAGCGCGCGCGCCTGTTCTCGCCCGCGTTCCAGCGCGAACTGGGTGGCTACAACGCCATCGAGGTGTTCCGCGAGCACGCCCAGCGCGCGCAGACCGACGACCCGCTCGCGCTGATCCAGTACCTGGACTACAAGACCTGGCTGGTCGGTGACATCAACACCAAGGTGGACCGTGCCGCCATGGCGCACTCGCTGGAGGTGCGCGAACCCCTGATGGACCACCAGCTCATCGAGTGGCTGGCCACGCTGCCCAGCGATCTGAAGATCCAGGGCGGGGAGGGCAAGGCGGTGTTCAAGAAGGCTTTCGAGCCGCTGCTGCCGCACGACGTGCTGTACCGGCCCAAGATGGGCTTCTCGGTGCCCCTGGCGAAGTGGCTGCGCGGGCCGTTGGCGCAGCGCATGCGCGAATCGGTGCTGAGCCCGCGCATGCTGGACTCGGGCTACTTCAATGCCACCGTGCTCGAGCGCATGGTGAAAGAGCACCTGAGCGGCCAGTCCGACCATTCCACGCCCTTGTGGATGCTGATCATGTTCGATGCGTTCCTGCGACAGAACGAGAAGCGCGCGCCCGCCGTCTGACGGGCCAAGAATTCATTTCCAGGAGGATGTTTGTGAGCAACAAGAAGAAGGTGCTGCTGGTCGGCGCCGGCAATATCGCCAAGACCCACGCGGCCGCGCTGCGCGAGATCCCGGGTGTGGAGCTGTACGGCGTGTTCGACGTGAACGCCGCCACCGCCCAGGGCCTGGCCAAGGAATTCGGCGCGGGCCGCGTGTTCAACTCGATCGATGAAGCCGCCGCCTCGGACGCCGACACCGTGCACGTGCTGACGCCGCCGGACTTCCACCTGTCTTCCGCCATGCCCTTCGTGGCTGCGGGCAAGACCGTGCTGCTGGAAAAACCGGTGGGCGTGAGCACCGCCGAATGCGAGCAGCTGCGCGAGGCCGCCAACCACGCCGGCGCCGTGATCGGCGTGAACCAGAACCTGGTGTTCAACCCCGCCTACGTGCAGCTCAAGGAAGCCATCGCGTCGGGCCGCCTGGGCAAGCCGCGCTACCTCGACTACGTGTACGAAGTGCCGCTGCGCCAGCTGGCCGCGCGCCAGTTCGGCCATTGGATGTTCCGCAAGCCGCTCAACATTCTGCTGGAGCAGGCGGTGCATCCGCTGTCGCAGGTGCTCGACCTCGCCGGTTCGGTGCGCGAGCTCTCGGTGCTGGCCGAGGACCCGGTGGAAATCTCGCCCGGCGTCGGCCTTCACAACGCCTGTCAAGTGTCGCTGCGCTGCGAGCGCATGCCCGCCCACATGCGCTTCCATGTGGGCGCCGAGTTCACCGTGTGCCGCATGACCGTGGTCTGCGACGACGGCGTGGCGGTGGCCGACATGTTCGCCAACCAGTTCCACACCCTGGAACGCACGGCCTACATGGAACCGGTGGATGCGTGGCTCTCGGCGCGCGCCACGGGCAGGCAGGTGAAGTCGCAAGGCTTTTCGGTGCTGCGCGACTACGTCATGGCCACGGCCAAGCTCAAGCCGCGCTCCGATGCGTTCTACCTGGGCATGAAGGGCAGCCTGCGGGCCTTCTACCAGGAGCTGCAGAGCCAGGGCAAGCCCCGCATCGACCTCGACTTCGGTGCCGAGCTGGTCTCGGTCTGCGAGCAGATGGCCGCGGCCTTCAAGCCCTTGCCCGCGCGCGCCACGCCGGTGGCCGAGCCTGCGCCCACGGGTGACCTGGTCGTGGTGCTGGGCGGCACCGGTTTCATCGGCTCGCACACCGTGGCGGCTTTGCTGGGCCAGGGCCACCGCGTGCGCGTGATGGCGCGCGGCGTGAGCAACCTGCAGCCGGTGTTCTACCGTCCCGGCGTCGAGATCGTGCGCGGCGACGTGAAGAACAAGGCCGACCTGGAGCGCGCGATCGCCGGCGCGCCCTACGTGATCAACCTCGCGCACGGTGGCGGTGGCGCGAACTTCGAGGCCATCCGCGCCGCGATGGTGGACTCCGCCGTGATGGTGGCCGAGGTGTGCCGCGCGGCCGGTGTGCAGCGCATGGTGCACGTGGGCTCCATCGCCAGCCTGTTCCTGGGCGATGCGGGCGAGACCATCACCGGCGCCACGCCGCCGGACCCCCGGCCCGAGACGCGCGCCGACTACGCGCGCGCCAAGGCCCTGGCCGACCAGGCCTTGATGGACATCCATCAGAAGACCGGCTTCCCCATCGTGCTGATGCGCCCCGGCCTCGTGGTGGGCGCGGGCACCTCGCCCTTCCACAGCGGCCTGGGCTTCTTCAACAACGACCAGTACTGCGTCGGCTGGAACGGCGGCGAGAACCCCTTGCCCTGGGTTCTGGTGGGCGACTGCGCCTCGGCCATCGTGGCCGGCGTGACCGCGCCTGCCGCGCCGGGCCGGGCGTACAACCTGGTCGGTGACGTGCGCCCGAGCGCGCGTCAGTACCTGGCCGACCTGTCGCGCACCATCGGCCGTCCGCTGAAGTTCGTGCCGTCTTCCCCCACCGGTCTGTGGCTGGTGGAGATGGGCAAGTGGCTGATCAAGCGCGTGACCGGCCGCGCCGTGGCCCGACCGTTCAAGCGCGACCTGATGTCGCGCGGCCTGCTGGCCAACATCGACTGCAGCAACGCCAAACAGGACCTGGGCTGGCAGCCGGTGGGCGATGCCGCCACCTTCCACCGCCAGGCCATGGCCGTGCACGCCGGAGAAGGTTCTGCATGAGCGAGGGCGCACGCCCCCCGCGCGTGCTGCTGCACGCCTTCTCGACCTTCAAGCTGGGCGGGCCGCAGGCGCGCTTCGTGCAACTGGCCAATGCCCTCGGGCCGGGCTACCGCCACCTCATCGTGGCGATGGACAACTGTTTCGACGCCGGTGAGCGGCTCGATCCGGCGGTGAACTGGGCGCCGATGCGGCTCGAGGTGGTCAAGGGCGGGGCGCTGGCCAACCGGGGCGCCTTTCGCGCCTTGCTGCAGCGCCTGAAACCCGACCTGCTGCTGTCCTACAACTGGGGCGCCATCGAATGGGCGGCGGCCAACCTGCCGCGCGTGGTGCCGCACGTGCACGTGGAAGACGGCTTCGGCCCCGAAGAGGCGGCCCGGCAACTGCCGCGCCGCGTCTGGATGCGGCGCGTGCTGCTGGGCTGGAACCGCGTCTCGGTGGTGGTGGCCTCGCGCAACCTGGAGCGTTTGGCCACGGGCGTGTGGAAGCTGCCGGCGCGCCGGGTCACCTTCATCCCCAACGGCGTGGACATTCCCGCGGCGGCGCGCGCGGTGTCGGCGGAAGAAGGCCGGCCGGTGTGCATCGGCACGGTGGCCGGGCTTCGGCCGGAGAAAAACATCGCCCGCCTCATCCGCGCCTTCGCCGACGTGCGGGCCCGGCGTGCCGCCCGCCTCATCGTGGTCGGCGACGGCGCGCAGCGCGGCGAGCTGGAAGCGCTGGCGCAGCAGCTTGGCGTCGCCGCCGAGGTGGAATTCACCGGCTACCTCAAGGACCCGTCCGCGCGCCTGACGGACTTCGATCTGTTCGCCCTGTCGTCGGACACCGAGCAACTGCCGATCGCGCTGCTCGAAGCCATGGCGGTGGGCATGCCCGTGGTGGCCACGCGCGTGGGCGACGTGGGTGACATCCTCTCGGACGTGTCGCCCGACACCCTCTGCGAGCCGCAGGACGGCGCGTTCGCCGCCGCCCTGTCGCGCGCCCTGGACCAGCAGCCCCTGTGGCCGGCGTGGGCCCGGGCCGGCCGCGAGAAGGTGCAGGCCTCGTACGCCAAAGCCCTGATGACCGCCCAATGGAAGCGGGTCTTCGATGGCCAACTTCACCGATCCTCTGCGGCGGCCTGAGGCCGTTCGACCCATGAAAATTCTGTACCACCACCGCACGGCATCGAAAGACGGCCAGGCCGTGCACATCGAAGAGATGATCGAGGCCTTGCGCAGCGAGGGGCATGAGGTGCGCGTGGTCAGTCCGGGTGGCGACGAGCCCGAAGGCAGTGCGCCAGGGCAGGGCGGCAATGGCCAGATGGGCAGCGACATGGGCTGGGTGCACCGCCTCAAGGCCCTGATGCCCAAGGCCTTGTACGAACTCATGGAGCTGGCTTACAGCGTGCTGGCCTACCGCAAGCTGATGAAGGCCGCGAAAGACTTCCGGCCCGACGTCATCTACGAGCGCTACAACCTCTTCCTGCTCAGCGGCCTGATGGCCAAGAAGCGGCTCGGCATTCCCCTGCTGCTGGAGGTGAACGCGCCGCTGGTGTTCGAACGCTCGCAGCACAGTGGTGGCCTGGCCCTGCAGGCGCTGGCCCGCTGGGCCGAGGGCGTGGCCTGGCGCGGCGCGGACTGCGTGCTGCCCGTGACCAATGTGCTGGCCGACCACGTGCGCGCCCGCGGCGTGCCCGACTCGCGCATCCAGGTCATTCCCAACGGCATCAACCGCGCGCATTTCGCCCAGGCCCCGACCCAGGAGACCGCCAAGGCCCACCTCGGCCTGCAGGGCCGCCTGGTGCTGGGCTTCACCGGCTTCGTGCGCGACTGGCATGGCGTGGACCGCATCGTCGACTGGATGGCGTCCCCGCAGGCGCCGTCCCACACCCACCTGCTGGTGGTGGGGGACGGCCCGGTGCGCGAAGCGCTCGAGCAGCAGGCCCGGCGCCTGGGCCTGGCCGACCGCGTGACCTTCACCGGCGTGATCCACCGCGACCGGGTGCCCGCGCACGTGGCCGCCTTCGACGTCGCCCTGCAGCCCGCCGTGACGCCCTATGCCTCGCCCCTGAAGCTGATGGAATACCTGGTGCTGGGCAAGGCCGTCGTGGCGCCCGCCACCCCCAACCTGCAGGAAGTGCTGACCCACGAGGACAACGCCCTGTTGTTCGACGAGGCCTCGCCCACCGGCATGCAGGACGCCCTGACCCGGCTCTGCACCGACGACAGCCTGCGCGAGCGGCTGGCCGTCGCGGCGCACGACACCATCGAGCGCCTCGGCCTCACCTGGACGGGCAACGCCCGGCGGGTGGTGGCGCTGTCGACCTCCCTGGCCCAGGCTTCCCCGACGAGGTGAACCATGACGACGCGAAGCACCGACCCTCTTTCGAGCAAGGCGGCCCTGGGCGGCCTGTTGCTGGTGCTGCTGGTCGCGTTCGGCTTGCGCTTCATGGCGATCCGGGCCGATGGGGGCCTCTGGTACGACGAGATCTTCGGGGCCAGCTACGTCAACCTGAATCCGCTGGACGTGGTGGTCGCGGTGATGCGCTTCGACATCCATCCGCCGCTGTACTACCTCCAGCTCAACGCCTGGGGCGTGTTCTCGAAACAGGACACCTGGCTGCTCCTGAACTCGGTGTTCTGGAGCCTGGCGTCGATCGGGGTGGTCTACCTCGGCGTGGCCGCGCGGGCCGGCCGCCGCGCCGCGCTGCTGGCCGCGGCCTTCACGGCGCTGCTGGGCAGCGAGATCTACTACGCCTCCGACCTGCGCATGTACGCCATGCTGGGCTGCAACGTGCTGCTGCTCTGGTACTGCGTCGATCAGTGGCTGCTGCACGGGCGGCGCGGCCACTGGTGGGCCATGTGCCTGCTGGTGCTCTCGCTGTCCATGCTGCACAGCATCGCGTTCATCGCGGTGGGGTCGGTGCTGTGCTACACGCTGATCCGCTGCTGGGTGGCCGGCGAGCGCCACCGCCTCAAGCCCCTGCTGTGGTTCATCGGGATTTCGGGCGTGTTGCTGCTGCCCTGGCTGGCCAACGCCAGCTTCCGCTCCGTGTCGCACACCCGCATGCCGAGTTTCGACAACGTGGCCCAGACGATCGGCGGCTGGCTGCTGGGCTACTTCCCCGGGGCGACGACCACGCAGTACGCGGTGGCCGCCGCCCTGGTGCTGGCCCTGGTGCTCTACCTGCTGGTGTTCGGCTCGGCCTACGTGAGGGCCTGTGTGGTCTCGTTCGTGGTGCTGCCGGTGCTGGTGGTGGGCGTCATCTCGCTGGTGCTGCGGCCCATCTGGCTGGACCGCACGCTGGCCTACACCGCGCCTTTCCTCGCCGTGGCGCTGGCAGTGCACCTGCACGAGCGCCTGCGGCCGGACGCACGCCTGCGGGTTTGGGGCTCTGTGCTGGTGGTGGCCTTTCTGGCTTTCGTGGTGGCCTATGGCGCCGGCTGGGAGCGGCTGCAGACCCCGCGCAAGATGGACTTCCACCAGGTCGCCCGGCACATCGCGCAGCACAACACCGAGCGCCGCGACATCTACGTGCCCTCCAACGTGCGCTACTGGGCCACGGCCCGCTATCTCCAGGGGCCAGGCTGGGGCAGCCTGCTGGCCATCCAGGACCCGGCGAAGATCGACGACTCCGACACCTGGCGCCGGATCTACCAGAAGCTGGGCGACACCTGGCTGGAGCGGCTGCACCTGAAAGGCGCGGCGCGTTTCATCGACACGCCCCATGGACGGCTGTGGATCGGCCACAGCCCGCTGCCCGACGAGGTGGTGGCGCGCGGCTACTACCTGGTGGGCGACAACAACGACCGCGACAAGGCCCAGCCCTGCCCGCAGGGGCGCGAGACGTCCCGGAAAAGTTTTGAAGGTGTGATGGTGTTCGAATGCAAAAATCCTTGAAGCCCCTTCGCATCCTGCTGTTCTCCAGCCTGTACCCGAGCGAGGTGCGGCCCATCCACGGCATCTTCGTCGAGACACGCCTGCGCGAGCTGCTGAAAACCGGGCAGGTCCAGGCCAAGGTGGTGGCGCCAGTGCCCTGGTTCCCGCTGAAGTCGCCTCGCTTCGGTGAATACGCCCAGTTCGCGGCCACGCCTCGCCTGGAGCAGCGCAACGGACTGGAAGTGCACCACCCGCGTTACCTGCTGCTGCCCAAGGTCGGCATGAATCTGGCGCCCTACACCATGGCCCTGGGGGCTCTGGCCACGGTGCGGCGCCTGCAGAAGCAGGGCTTCGATTTCGACCTGATCGACGCCCACTACTACTACCCCGATGGGGTGGCCGCCGGGCTGCTGGCGCGCTGGCTGAAAAAGCCGTTCGTCGTGACCGCGCGCGGCACCGACCTGAACCTCATTCCCGAGTACCCCTTTCCCCGCAAGCTCATCCTCCAGACCGCCCAACAGGCGCAGGCTTCCATCGGCGTGTGCCGTGCGCTCATGGATTCGCTCGCCGCCCTCGGCGCTGAGCCGGGCAAGCTCAACACCTTGCGCAACGGCGTCGACCTCGAGCGCTTCACCCCCGAGCCGCGCGAGGCCGCGAGGCAGCGCCTGGGACTGGATGTGCAGGGGCCGTACCTGCTGTCGGTGGGCCACCTGATCGAGCGCAAGGGCCACCACATCGCGATCGAGGCGCTGCCCGCCATGCCGGGCGTGACCTTGCTGGTGGCCGGGGGCGGGCCGGAGCAGGGCGCCTTGAAGGCGCTGGCGGCCCGCCTGGGCGTGAGCGATCGCGTGCGCTGGGTGGGCCTGGTGCCGCAGACCGAACTCAAGTGGTGGTACAGCGCGGCCGATGCGCTGGCCCTGTGTTCCAGCCGCGAAGGCTGGGCCAATGTGCTGCTGGAGGCCATGGCCTGTGGCACGCCCGTGATCGCCACCAACATCTGGGGCACGCCCGAGGTGGTCAGCCAGCACGCTGCCGGCCTGCTGATGGCGCGCCGTGACGGGCCGGCCCTGGCCGAGGCCTGGGAGCAGCTGATGGGCGACCTGCCCACGCGCGCGGCCACGCGCGCGCACGCCGAAACCTTTTCCTGGGATTCCACCACCCAGGGGCAGCTCGACATCTTCAGGAGATTCGCATGACCGAAGGCTTGCTGCTGTTGGCCGAACTGGTGCTGCTCGCGCTGCTCCTGCTGGCGGTGCTGCGCAAGGCCCGCGATCCGAAGGCACCCGACATGGGCTTCTTCTCCTACGAGGAGCTCACCGATGACGCACCGCCCGCGCCGAAGAAAAGGAACTAGGAACCGCCATGCGTGACCTGCTGGTCTTCGGGGCCGTGCTGCTCTTCGTGCCCCTGGGCTTTTCGAACGCCTTCATCGGCTACCTGCTGTGGGGTTGGGCCGGCCTGATCGCCATGAACAGCTACGTGCACGGCTTCATGGGCGCCGTGCCCTTCGTGCAGCTGTTCGCCCTGGTGACCATGGCCTCGCTGCTGATGCGCCGGGGCGACCGCTTCGAGCGCATCGAGATCAACCGCACCACGGTGCTGATGATGCTGTTCGCGGTGCACGGCTTCTTTGTCGCGCTGTTCGCCTACCCAGGCCTGGACCGCAACTGGGAGCTCTTCGGAAACCTGGTCAAGACCGTGCTGTTCTGCCTGCTGATGCCGGTTTTCGTGACCTCGCGTTACCGCATCCACGCCATGGTGGTGATGGTGGTGCTGGCAACGAGTTTTCACGGCGCCCTCGATGGTCTGAAATTCATTGCCAGCGGCGGCGGGCACAACGCGCGCGGCATCGCCAAGTTCGGGGACAACAACCACTTCGCGATGGTGCTGCTGATGGTGTTGCCGCTGCTGTACTACCTCTACCAGATCTCCTCGCGCAAGCTGGCCAAGATCGGCTTTGCCGTGCTGCTGCCGCTCACGGCCTTCGCCGTGGTGGCCACGGCCTCGCGCGGCGCCTTGATCGGCCTGTGCGTGATCGTCTTCTTCATCCTCATGAAGAGCCGCAACCGCATGATCGGCATCGTGATCGTGGCCATCAGCGTGGCGGTGGTGGTGCAGCTGGCGCCCGATTCGTGGTCCGAGCGCATGGAGACCATCAAGACCGCGAAGGAAGACGATTCCCTGCTGGGCCGTTTCGGCGCCTGGCGGGTGAGCTCGTCCATCGCCCTGTCCAACCCGGTCTTCGGGGGTGGTTTCCGGGCGGTGCAGTCGTCCGCGCTCTGGGAGACGTTCAAGGAGGGCCCCACCTTGCTGCCCTTCATCGAGGTCGCACCAAGCAGCCCCTCGGGCCTGGCCGCGCACAGCATCTGGTTCGAGGTGATGGGCGACATGGGCTTCATCGGCTTCCTGCTGTTCGTCGCGCTGGTGGCCAATGCCTTCCTCACGCGCCGGGAGATCCTGAAGCTGACCAAGGCGCGAGGGCCGTCGCTGCGCTGGGCGTCCGACCTGGCCGACATGCTGGGCGCCGCCCTGCTGGCCTTCGTGGTGACGGGCTCGCTGCTCAGCGCCGCCTACTTCGAGCTGCCTTACATCTTCCTGATCCTGATGGAGGTGCTCAAGCAGCACGTCCTCAAGACCGTGGCGGCCAGCAAGGTGCCGCCGCCCCCGCTCAGCCCGCCGCGTCCTTCTTGAAGATCAAGGCCACCGCGCTGTCCTGGAAGCGCCGCAGCTCGGCCTCGATCGGCGGCTTCATCAGCATGATGCAGGCGTACCAGGCGGCGACGAACATCACGCCGTTGAACAGCAGGCTGAAGAAGATCGGGAAGTTGGGGTGCACGTAGGTCTTGAGCAGGTAGCTGAAGGTCCCGGTGATCAGCGAGATCAGCACGATGGGCACATTGCCCCGCAGCCACTGGCGCACGCCCAGCCCGAAGTAGACCTTGTTGACCATGACGTAGAGCGGGATGCCCACGATCTGGCCAACGGCCATGGCGATGCCGAAGCTCACCAGGGTGCCGTCGAACAGCATGATGGCCAGCACCACCTTGATCAGCAGCACCAGCAGCGAGGGCACGGCGGCCGCGTACGGCTTGCCGATGCTGGTGAGCGCGGGTGTGACCAGGCGAAAGAGGATGCCGGCGGCCCCCGTGAGGCACAGCCAGGGGATCACGTCGATGCTGGCCACCCACTGCGGACCGAACAGGAACAGGATGATCTCCCGGTCCATCACCATCATCCACACCATGGCGGGGATGATGACCACGGAGATGTACGAGGAAGCCTGCTGGATCGCCGCCGCCATGTCTTCGTTGGCGTGGTGCAGCTTGGAGAGGTAGGGCAGCGCGAAATAGTCGATGGTCGACTTGAGCACCGTGTAGGGCAGCGACACCGCCGAGGCGGCCTTGCTGAAATAGCCCACGGCCGCGGGCGTGCTCATCTTGCCCAGCATCACGTCGGGCAGCGCCGCGTCCAGGGCCGCGACGGTGGAGGTGACGATGGTGCCGGTGCCGAAGTGGGTGATCTTCTTCCAGCCCTTGAGGCTGGGCAGCCAGGGGATGGGCGTGGTGGAGTACCAGTGGTAGGCCGCGCCGGTGACGATGATGTTGACCAGGTTGGCCCAGGCCATGGTCATGTGGCCGTGGCCGGTGTAGGCCAGGGCGATGGTGGTGATGAAGTAGGTCACCACGGAGATCGCCATGACCTTGGAGGTGCGCTTGACCTCCAGGTTGCGCGTGAGCAGGGCGTAGGGGATGGAGCCGAACGGAATGAAGACGAAGCCGATGGCCAGCACCTTGACCACGTCGCCGACCTCGGGCGTCTTGAAGAACACCGACCACACATCGGACGTGAAGAACAGGATGGCGGCCACCGTCCAGGACGTCACCAGCAGCACGCCCAGCGCGGTGCGAATGGTCTGCTGCGTGACCTCCTTCTCCTTGACGATGTAGGAGAACACACCGAAGTCGCGGAACACGTGCGCGAAGGTGATGAGGATGGCGCTCATCGAGAAGATGCCGATGTCCGTGGGGGTCAGCAGGCGCGCCAGGATGACCGACAGGGCGAAGTTGGCGACCGTGGCGCCATTGCTCACCAGAAACTGAAGGCCGATTTTTTTTCTTATGTTCAACGAAGATTCCCGGATGGTCGTTGGGTCAGGGTGGCACACAGGGGCCGCGTTGGGGCGGTGACAGGTGCCTCTGGGCGGTTCACGGGGAGCTCAGATGTCGCGTCGCATTGTAGTGAGCGGACATGACTCGCAGCGTTCTGGATCGAAGTGTTTCAGTGGGGTAGGGCAGTGTGTACGGGATTCTCGGCATTTGGTGGGTTCGAATCCTCGTCAGATGTGACGCAGTGCGGAATCCTGCCGATTTTGAGGCTTGATTTGTCAACAGTTTGTTATCAACTATTTGTTACATTGGAGCATCCCCCCCCACACGGAGTTCCTCCATGACCGCGACCCGCGATGCCGCGCGCCCCGCCGCGACGATGACGCCCGCGCTCTCCGTCTGGCTGGATCTGTGCCGCGTTCTTGCGGCCCTGGCGGTCTACATCGGGCATTCGGTCTACCTCAAGGTGGCGCCATCGGCGCTCACGCTCACCTGGCACCGGTCGGCCGATGATGCGGTGATCGCCTTCTTCGTGATCTCCGGTCTGGTGATCGCGCACACCACCCGCGATCGCCAGCTCAGCGCAGGGCAGTACGCGCTGGCGCGCCTCTCGCGCGTGTACTCCGTCGCGCTGCCCGCGGTGCTGCTGGCCCTGGCCATCGATCTGGTCGGGATGCGGTTCAACCCCAGCCTGTACACCCCCGACTGGCAGTACCCCAGGCTCTGGTTCTACCTGCCGTTCCACTGGTTGTTTCTGGGTGAGACCTGGTTCGGCGCCATCCAGCCGTTCAGCATGGCGCCGTACTGGTCGCTCGGATACGAGGTCTGGTACTACGTGTTGTTCGGCGTGGCCCTGTTTCTGCGCGGGCCGCTGCGCTGGATCGCCCTGATCGGGGTATTGGCCGTGATGGGGCCGCGCATCGTGCTGCTGCTGCCGGTCTGGTTGCTGGGCGTCTGGCTCCAGCGGTGCCTGCCGGGCCTGCGGATGGGGCCGCGCGCCGCACGCGCGCTCATGGGCCTTGCAGTGGCCGCCTACCTGGTGTTCTTCCTGTCGGGTCTGCGGGGCGTGACCGATGAGGCATCGCGCCGCCTGTACGCCGGTTTCAGCCAGGTCTTGCCAGTGCCTTTCGACCCGGGTTCCACCGTCCATGTGCTGTCGGACTACCTGGTGGCCCTGATCTTCGCGGGCTTCGTCATCGGCTGCGCGCGTTGTGAATGGGATTTCAGGGGGGCCGGGGCGCGCTGGATCCAGCGGCTCGCCGGCTTCACCTTCAGCTTCTACCTGATCCATTTCACCCTGCTGGTGTTCGCCAGCGCACTGGGCCTGTCGCGGCCCGGCTGGGGCCTGTACGGCGTGCTCCTGCTGGCGGTGCTGGCCGCCACCTGGGCGCTGGCCCAGGTGGGCGAGCTGCGGCGCGACTGGTACCGCGCGCGCCTGCTGAACCTGTGGAACGCCGGTGCCTGGTGGCGCCGCGACCGGCCGCGCGCGGGCGCCTGACAGCCGCCCGCTACATCGCCAGGCGGTGGTCCGTGTCCGCCAGTCGCGCGCAGGCGGCCTGGCCGGGGAAGGGCAGCGCCAGGCTGTGCACCGCCATGGCGCAGGCCTGGCCCTGGACGTCGATCGCAGTGAACCGAGGCTCGGTCTCGATCCCCGCCTCGAACACCCCGGGCTCGATGGACAGGCCGCTGCCCAGGGCTTTGAGGCAGGCTTCCTTGCGGGTCCAGCAGCGCAGGAAGGCCTCCAGGCGCTGGTCCGGATCGACCGCGCACAGGGCCAAGAACTCGGCCGGGGAAAAATTGCGCTGCGCCAGCGATTCGAGGTCGCTCATCGGCCGTGGCACCTCGATGTCCACGCCGATCGGCGCGTCGGCGCAAAGCCCGATCAGCGCCCAGTCGCCGCTGTGGCTCATGTTGAAGTGGGGCTGCCCCTCGCCCCGCAGGCGGGGTTTGCCGAATGGGCCTTCGACGAAGCTCAGGACGCGCGCGGGCTGGCCCGTGACCTGCGCCAGCAGCTGACGCAGCGCCGTGTGGCTGGCGCGGTAACGGCGGGCATCGCGCTCGAAATGAAAGCGGCCGGCCTTGGCCCTTTCGGTCGCGCTGAGCAGCGCCATCTGGTCGGGATCGCCGGGGTCCGACGGGGGCAGGCTCAGGTCGACGAGCCAGAGGGTGATGCCGATGGCTTCGGGTGAGGTCAGGTGCGTGGCGGTCATGCGGAAAAGGTGGCTTGAATGGTCATATTTCCGGGCTGGGAGGAGAAGCGATTCGTCTATAGTGCACGAGCACTTTCCAGTGCAGTGCGACAACCTAGTACTACCTCACTGCTACCCCGGCCTCAAGTGTGCGGAAATGCACTTAATGGCAGGTACTTTCGCGTTGTCACGATGCTACGTTTGGTAACATCATTCTTTCATGAAGGCAGAGACGTTCACGCCTCGCCGCGCGATGGTGGCGGGGGTGAATCGCAAGGGACGACACGATGAAACGCTGGACCGCTTCACATCCTGACCGCGGAACAACCGTGACCATCGGGATGCCATCTTCAGCCTGGCTGCGGGGCGCGCGATGAACAGCCTGTGGTTGCAACGCTTCACACCCAGGCCGCAGGCGCGGGCCCGCCTGTTCTGCTTTCCCCATGCCGGGGTGGGTGCGGCCGTGTACCGGCCCTGGTCGCTTGCGCTGCCCGCCGATCTGGAACTGTGCGCGATCCAGCTGCCCGGCCGCGCCAACCGCCTGAACGAGCCCGCGATGACGCACCTTCCCGAGCTCGTCAGCGCCGTGGTGGCCGCGCTGCAACCCCATCTCGATCTGCCGTTCGCCTTTTTTGGCCACAGCATGGGCGCGGTGCTCTCGAGTGAAGTGGCGCGTGCGCTGCACGCGAGCGGCGCGCCGACGCCGCGCCACCTGTTCGTCTCGGGCCGGCGTCCGCCGCACTGGCCCAACCCCGATCCCCTGCTGCACGTCCTGTCGGACGCCGATTTCGTGACGGAGATCAACCGCCGCTACGGTGGCATTCCGCCCGAGGTGGCCGAGCACGAGGAGCTGCTGGCGTTGCTGTTGCCCGCGCTGCGGGCCGACATCCACGCCCTGGAGACCCACCTGCCGCCGGCCTCCCGCGCGCCGCTGGCCTGCCCGGTCACGGTGTTCGGCGGCTCGGACGATCCGCTGACGCCGCGCGCCCACCTGGACGGCTGGCGCGGCGAAACCCAGGGCGCGTTCCGCGTGCGGGTGTTCCCGGGGGATCACTTCTACCTCCAGGCGCAGAAAGACCCGCTGCTGGCCGACCTGTCGGCCACGCTGGCGCCGCTGCTGGCCGAGGCCCGGCCGCGTGAGACCTCGGCATGAACCACCCCTCGAAGGAACCCGTCGCCATCGTGGGCATCGGGTGCCGCTTCCCGGGGGGCGTGATCGACCCCGCCAGTTTCTGGCGGCTCTTGAGCCAAGGGCAGGATGCGATTGGCGAGGTGCCGGCCGACCGCATCGACCTCCAGCGGTTTTTCGACGCGCGCCCCGCGACCCCGGGCCGCATGATGTCGCGGCGCGGTGGCTTCCTCGATCGCATGGACCTGTTCGATGCCGATTTCTTCGGCATTTCGCCGCGCGAGGCACAGGTGATCGATCCCCAGCAGCGCGTGCTGCTGGAGACGGCCTGGGAGGCGCTGGAAGACGCCGGCCAGGATGTGCCGCAGCTCGAAGGCAGCGAGACCGCGGTCTACATCGGCCAGTGGGTCAGTGATTTCGAGTCCCGGCTGTTCGCCCAACCCGAGGCAATCGACTTCCCTTCCACGCTGGGCAGCGGGCGCTACGCCTCGTCGGGGCGCATCTCCTACGTGTTCGGCTTTCGCGGGCCGAGCCTGACGATCGATTCGGCCTGCTCGTCGTCGCTGGCGGCGGTGCACCTGGCCGTGCGCAGCCTGCGCAGCGGTGAGACGCGCCTGGCCCTGGCCGGCGGCGTGAACATGATCCTGCAGCCGCACATCACCATCGGCTACTCGCAGAGTCGCATGATGGCCGCCGACGGCCACTGCAAGTTCGGCGACGCCTCGGGCGATGGCTACGTGCGCAGCGAAGGCGCCGGGCTGGTGGTGCTGAAACGGCTGGCCGATGCGGTGCGCGACGGCGACCGCATCTACGCGGTGATTCGTGGCAGCGCGGTGAACAACGATGGCCGCAGCAGCGGCGTGATGGGCCGGCCCAGCCGCATCGGCCACGAGGAGATGCTGCGCGCCGCCTACCGCGACGCCGGCGTGGCCGCCTCGCAGGTGTCGTACGTGGAAGCGCATGGCACCGGCACGCGCGCCGGCGACCCGGTGGAGATCACCGCCTTGGGCGCCGTGCTGGGCGATGCCCGCGAGGCGGGCCGCACCTGCCACATCGGGTCGGTCAAGACCAACATCGGCCACACCGAGGGCGCGGCCGGCGTGGCCGGGCTGATCAAGACCGCGCTTGCGCTGCACCACGGTGCAGTGCCGGCCAGCCTGCATTTCGTGAATCCCAATCCCGGCGTGCCCTGGGGCGAGCTGCCGTTTCGCGTGCCGACCTCGCTCGCGGCCTGGTCGGCGTCGGGCACCCCGCGCGTGGCAGGCGTCAACTCGTTCGGCATCGCGGGCACCAACGCCCATGTCGTGTTGCAGGAGGCGCCGGCGGTCGAGGCGAAGGCTTCGCCCGCCGCCCCGGGCCCGGCGGTGGTGCTTCCACTGTCCGCCAGGAGCCCGGAGGCCTTGCGCGCGCTCGCTTCCCGGTACGCCGATCGGCTCGCGGACGCGGACGCCCTGGCGCTGCAGGAACTCTGCCAGGCGGCCGCGCTGCGGCGCTCGGCGCTGGATGTCCGGGCGGCTTTCGCTGCGCAGGACGCGGCTTCGCTGCGCGAGGCCTTGCAGCGCTTCGCTTCGGGCGAAGGCGAGGGCGTCCAGGCGCGCCCCGGTGAGCGTCCGCGCGTCGCCTTCGTCGTGCCCGGGCAGGGCGCGCAGTGGAGTGGCATGGCGCGGCAGCTGATGGCTCACGAGCCCGTGTTCCGCGACATCCTTTCGCAGTGCGATGCCGCCGCGCGACCCTTCCTGGACGTGTCCATCCTGGCCCTGTTGCAGGCCGAACCCGGCAGCGCCGACGCCCAGCTCGACCGCATCGACGTGGTGCAGCCGATGCTGGTGTCCCTCGCGATCGCCTACGCGGCGCTGCTGCGCTCCTGGGGCGTGGAGCCCGACGCCGTGGTGGGTCACAGCATGGGCGAGGTGGGCGCGGCCTGCATCGCCGGCGTGCTCGACATCGGGCAGGCCATGCAGATCGTGTGCGCGCGCAGCCGGCTCATGCGGCGCGTCAGCGGCCTGGGCGCCATGGCCCTGGTGGAGCTGTCGATGGAGGATGCGCGCCAGCGCCTGCGAGGCCGGGAAGACCGGCTGTCGGTGGCGGTGAGCAACAGCCCGCGATCCAGTGTCATCTCGGGCGAGCCCGAGGCGGTGCAGGCCGTGATGGCCGAACTCGAGCGCGAGCAGATCTTCTGCCGCTTGGTGAAGGTGGATGTGGCCTCGCACAGCCCGCAGATGGAGCCGCTCGCGCAGGAACTGGCCCAGCAGCTCGACGGCCTGGCGCCCTCGGCCGCCCGCTGCCCTCTGTATTCCACCGTGCGCGCGCGCCGCGTCGAGGGCCATGAAATGCCCGCCGCCTACTGGGCGGACAACCTGCGCCGCCCGGTGCTGTTCTCGCACGCCGTGGAGCAGATGCTGGCCGAGGGCATCACCGTGTTCGTCGAACTCGGTCCACACCCGGTCCTGCTGCCATCCCTGCAGCAGACCGCGCAGATCGCCGCGCGCGACATCGCCACCGTGGCCTGCGGCCACCGCGACGAGCCGGCCTGCCTGGGTGCCCGCGCGGCACTGGGCGCCCTGTGGATGCACGGCGTTCCCGTGGACTGGCGCGCGAGCCAGCCGGCGCCGGGCCGCTGGGTGGACCTGCCTTCCTATCCCTGGCAGCGCGAACGGCACTGGGCCGACGCGGCCGAGGTGCCGAGCTTCAACACCAGCGGCGCGCTGGGCCCGACCCGCAAGCCGGACGCCGCTTCGCTGGACTGGCTGTACCAGCTCCAATGGATCGCCAGCGACCCTTCCCACGACAGCGCGCCGCGCGCTTCGCGCTGGCTGGTGGTCGGTGCGGCCGACGAGGCCCTGGTGGCCGCGCTGCGCGCCTCGGGCATGCAGGCGCGCGGCGTGCCGCTGGCCGGGCTGGACGCCGCACTTGCCGAGCCTTGCGACCATGTGGTGCTCTGGGCGAAAGAGGACGTCACGGCGCCGTTTCTCCCATTGCAGGCGCTGCGCGCTCTGCGGAGCGCGGGCGCCGACGCCCGCCTCTGGTTCATCACCCAGGCCGCCCAGGCGGTGGTGCCGGGCGAGCGCGTGCAACTGCTGCAAGGCGCGCTCTGGGGCAGCGCCCGCGTGCTCGCCGAAGAGCACCCCGAGCACTGGGGCGGTCTGATCGACCTCGGCGCCGACTTCGACGCCGCGCGCGGCGCAGGCGCGTTGGCGGACCACCTGCTGTGCGCCGATGGCGAAGACCAGGTCGCCTGGCGCGGCCCCTACCGCCATGTCCTGCGCCTGACGCGCGCCGAGCGCGACCGCCTGGTGCAGCCCTTTGCCTGGCGCGCCGACGCGGCTTACCTCATCACCGGTGGCCTGGGCGGCGTGGCCGGCCACGTGGCACGGGCCATGGTGGAAGGCGGGGCGCGCCGGCTGGTGCTGCTGGGCCGCACCCCCTTGCCCGAGCGCGCGGCCTGGGGCGCGCTCGACCCCGCCAGTGCCGAAGGCCGGCGCGTGGCCGCCGTGCGCGCGCTCGAAGCCCTGGGCGCCTCGGTGCACGTCGCCGCGGTGGACGTGGCCGACAGGGATCAGATGCAAGCCTTCCTCGCGCGCTACGCCGCCGAGGCCTGGCCGGCGATCCGGGGCGTGGTGCACGCCGCCGGCACCTTCGACAACCGCCTGGCCAGCCAGATGGACGAGGCCGCCTTCGACGCGGTGCTGCGGCCCAAGCTGCAGGGCGCTCGCTGGCTGGACCAGCTGCTGCCCGACCTCGACCTGTTCGTCACCTTTTCCTCGACCGGCGCCGTGTTCGCGCAGGCGGGCCAGGCCAACTACGCGGCCGCCAACGCCGGGCTGGACGCGCTGGCGCAGGACCGGCGCGCGCGCGGCGTGCCCGCGCTCAGCATCGGCTGGGGCGTGTGGGCCGGCACCGGCCTCGTGCACGACGCCGCCGGTGCCCAGAACGTCGCGCAGATGGAGCGCCAGGGCATCCGGGCGTTCGAACCCGCGCAAGGCGCCGCGCTGTTCCCCTGGCTGTGTCAGCGCCGCGAGGCGCACCTGATCGTGGTGCCCCTGGACTGGGCGGCCTTCGCCAAGGCGCGGGCCGGCCGAACCGCGCCGCTCTGCCGCGACCTGCTGGCCGCGTTGCCGGCGGCGCCGGTGACCACCGCGGGCCTGGGTGAACAACTCGCCACGGCAGCGCCGGCCGAACGGCGCCGCCTGCTGGAGGGCCTGGTGAAGGAGGCCGTGGGCGCCGTGCTGCGCATCGCGCCCGCTCGCCTGGACCCGCGCAAGGCCCTGGGCGCGATGGGCCTGAACTCCCTCATGGCCATGGAGCTGCGCAACCGGCTCGAAGCCGCCACCGGCCGCTCGCTCTCGGCAACCCTGGCCTGGAACTACCCCACGGTGGAAGCGCTGGCCGCCCATCTGGCGGGCGCCGATGCCGCCGCGCCGGTGGCGCCACCGGCCCAGGATGCCTTCCCACCGCCGGCCGCGCCCGTCGTGGCCGCCCTGTCCGATGAAGACGCCTTGCTGGCGCTGCGCGGCAGCCGCCGCCGGGGAGGAGGCTGATGGCATCCGACGCGCTCAAAGGCCTGTCCGCCCTCAAGCTCGCGCTGATGGCGCGGCAACTGCGCGAATCGGCCGAGCCGGTGCTGCGCGCCGACCCCATCGCCGTGGTTGGCATGGGCTGCCGCACGCCCGGCGGCGTGGAATCGCCGGCCGATCTGTGGAGCCTGCTGCGCGATGGCCGCGAGGCGATCCGCGAAGTGCCGGCCGACCGCTGGGACGGTGACGCCTGGTACAGCCCCGATGCGGCCGCGCCCGCGAAGTCGCTCACCAAATGGGGTGGCTTCCTCGACCGCATCGACGGCTTCGACGCCGCGTACTTCGGCGTGCTGCCGCGCGAGGCCGAGCGCATGGACCCCCAGCAGCGCCTGCTGCTCGAAGTCGCCATCGAGGCGCTGGACGACGCCGGCCTGTCCGAGGCGCACCTCAAAGGCAGCCGCACCGGCGTGTACATCGCGAGCTACCACAGCGACTACGCGCAGATGCAGCACAACGACCTGGCCGCCGTCGACGCGCGCACGCTCACCGGCACGCTGCACAGCGTGGTCGCCAACCGGCTGTCCTACCTGCTGGACCTGCGCGGCCCCAGCCTGTCGATCGACACCGCCTGCTCGTCCTCGCTGGTGGCGATCCACCTGGCCTGCCAGAGCCTGCGCAGCGGCGAAAGCGACCTCGCGGTGGCTGGTGGCGTGTCGCTGATGATCTCGCCCGAGCTGATGGTCTCGCTGTCCAAGGTCGGCTTCATGGCGCCCGACGGCCGCTGCAAGACCTTCGACGAATCCGCCGACGGCTTCGGCCGCGGCGAAGGCTGTGGCGTGGTGGTGCTCAAGCGCCTGGCCGACGCGGTGGCCGATGGCGACCGCGTGCTCGGCGTGCTGCGCGGCTCGGCCGTGAACTCCGACGGCCACTCCACGCTGCTGGCCGCCCCCAACGGCCTGGCCCAGCAGGCCATGGTGCGCGAGGCGCTGGACAACGCGCAGCTCGAACCCCACCGCATCGGTTTCGTCGAGGCCCATGGCACCGGCACCGCGCTGGGCGACCCGATCGAGGTGGAGGCCCTGGCCGCCACCGTGGGCCAGCCCGCGCCCGGTGCCGGCACCTGCTACATCGGCGCGGCCAAGGCCAACATCGGCCACCTCGAAGCGGGCGCCGGTGTGGTCGGCCTGATCAAGACCGTGCTGGCGCTGCAGCACGAGGCGATCCCGCCGCAACCCAATTTCACCCGGCTGAGCCACCACATCTCGCTGGCCGGCACGCGCCTGGCCGTGGCCACCGCGCTCACGCCCTGGCCGCGTGGCGCACAGGCGCGCTGCGCCGCCGTGAGTTCCTTCGGCGTGGGCGGCACCAACGCCCACGTGATCGTGGAAGAGGCCCCGGCGCTGCCGGCCGAGCCGTCCTCCCAGGGCGAGGGCGCCTGGCACCTGCTGCCGCTGTCGGCCCGAAGCCCCGAGGCGCTGCGCGCACTGGCGCAGCGCTGGGCGGAGTTCCTCGCCCGGGGCACCGTGGCCTTGCCCGATGCCGTGTTCACCGCCGCCGAACGCCGCACGCACCACGATGTGCGGCTGGCCGTGGTCGGCCAGTCGGCTCAAGACATCGTCACGCGCCTGAACCAGTTCGCGCTCGGCGAAGACGCGCCGGCGCTGGCCAGCGGCCAGCGCTCGTCCACCGCGCTGCCGCGCGTGGCCTTCGTGTTCAGTGGGCAGGGGCCGCAGTGGCACGCCATGGGCCGCGAACTGCTGGCCAGCGAGCCCGTGTTCCGCGCGGTGATGACCGAGTGCGACGCGCTGCTGCGCCCGCTCTCGGGCTGGTCGCTGCTGGACGCCCTGGCCGCAGACGAAGCGCACTCGCGGCTCGGCGAAACCGAGGTCGCGCAGCCTGCGCTGTTCGCCTTGCAGGTAGCCCTGGTGGCGCTCTGGAAATCCTGGGGCATCCAGCCCGATGGACTGGTGGGCCACAGCATCGGCGAGGTGGCCGCGCTGCACGTGGCGGGTGTGCTCCCGTTGCCCGACGCGATCCGCGTGGTCTGGCATCGGGGCCGCACCATGCAGCAGGCCACCGGCCTGGGGCGCATGGCCTCGGTCGGCCTGAGCGCCGAAGCCGCCGACGAATTCGTGAGGCCGTGGAACGGCCAACTCTCCGTGGCCGCGCTCAACGGGCCGCGCAGCGTGGTGCTCTCGGGCGACGCGAAGGCCCTGGACGAGGCGCTCGACCAGCTCACCGCGCGCGGCGTGGCCCACCGCATGCTGCCGGTGCAGTACGCCTTCCACAGCGCGCAGATGGCGCCGTTCCAGCAGCGGCTCACCGACGAACTCGCGGGCCTGCGCTGCGCGGCGCCGGGCGTGCCGGTCTACTCCACCGTCACGGGCGCCTTGCTCGACCCGCAACCGCTCGACGTGGGCTACTTCGGGCGCAACGTGCGCCAGACCGTTCGCTTCGCCCCGGCCATCCAGGCCATGGCAGACGACGGCTTCGACGTGTTCCTCGAAATCGGCCCCCACCCGGTGCTCGGCGCCTCGATCGCCGAATGCCTGGCCGGTGCGGAGGTGGAGCCCCGTTTGCTGACCTCGCTGCGCCGAGGCAAGCCCGAGCGCGAAACCCTGCTGCAGGCCTGCGCCGGCCTGTATGCCGCTGGCTTCATGCCGGCCTGGGACGCGCTCCAGCCCGAAGGCGGGCAGGTGGTGTCGCTGCCAGCCTACCCCTGGCAGCGCAGGCGCCACTGGATCCGCCCGCGCCCTGTGTCGACCCCGGGCGTTTCAACGCCACAGGGCGCGGCCGTTCACCCCTTGCTCGGCCGGCGCCTGCCCATGGCGAGTCAGAAGATGCGCATCCACGAGGGCGAGGCGTCCGCCGCGCAGGCCTGGCTGAACGACCACCGCATCTTCGGCCGCCTGCTGATGCCGGCCGCCGCCATGATGGACGTGCTGGGCGCGGCCGCGCGCGATCTGCTGCGGGCCGACGCCGTGCGGCTCACTGGCTTCACGCTCTCGCGCCCGCTGGTCATCGCCGAGGCGGGCGAGCCTGCCACGCGCTGGCAGGTCTCGGCCACGCTGGACGAGGGCGGCGCCGTGGACCTCGAATTGCACCAGGCGCTCGATGGCGATGGGTGGCTGCCGGTGGCGAGCGCCCGCGCGGTGGCCGCGACCGGCGCCGAGGAGGCCGATGCCGTGGCCACCGGCCAGGCCGTGGACGCCTCGGCGGTCCACCAGCGCTTCGCCGAACTCGGCGTGGCCTTCGGCCCCCATTTCCGCGTGCTGCGGGACGTGGCGTGCGGCCCTGGCGCGGCCAGCGGCTGGGTGGAACTGCCCGACGATGCCCTGGCCACGGGCCATGCCCTGCACCCGGTGTTGCTCGATGGCGCGCTGCAGCTCTGTTCCGTGGCCGCGGGCCACGCCGGTGGCGGCCTGCCGCCCAGCCTCTACCTGCCGCTGGGGGTGGACGAGCTGCTGTTGCGCCCGGCGCGATCGCGGCGCCTCCAGGTGGCGGCCAGCGTGGTCGAGACCGGCAGCTCGCTCACCGCGCGCGTGACCCTCTGCGAACCCGACGGCACCGTGGTCGCCCGCCTGGACGGCATGCGTTTCGCCCCGGCCGACGCCAGCGCCTTCGCGGCCGCCGATGCCAGCGACGGTTGGCTGTACGACCTGGCCTGGCAGCCCCAGCCGCTGCTCACCGCCACGGCCGACCTGCAAGGCCGCTGGCTGCTGCTGGCCGACCGCTGCGGCGTGGCCGACGAACTCGCGGACCGCCTGGCGCAGGCCGGCGCGCAGTGCGTGCGCGTGCGGCCGGGCGAGGCCCTGGACACCGCCGGCCCCTGGCGCGGCGTGGTGCATCTCTGGACCCTGGACACGGCACCGCTCGACGGGCCCGCCGGGCACGACGACGACTGGCTCACCGTGGGCAGCGCGCTCGCGCTGGTGCAGGGCCTGGGCGCCGCGCCCGCGCCGCTGTGGCTGGTGAGCCGGGGCGCGCAGGCGGTCAGCGGCCAGGAAGCCGCCGATGCCCTGCGGCCGCGCGCGGCCGGCCTCTGGGGCCTGGCGGGCGTGGTGGCGGTCGAGCACCCGGAACTGCAGGTCCATGCGATCGACCTGGACCCCACGGACACCGCGAATGCGGCCCTGAACCTGTTGACCGAATTGCGGCAACCGCCCGCGTCCCCGCAGCGCATCGCCCTGCGTGGCGCGCAGCGCTGGGCGGCCCGGCTGGTGCGCCACCGCCGGGGCGAGGGCGCGCGCCGCAGCGAGCCCCGGCATTGGGTGGTGGCCCAGGCCGGCACGCTCGACGGCGCGCGGCTGCAGGCCTCCACGCCCCACCGCCTGCAGGCCGGCGAAGTGCGCCTGCGCGTGCGCGCGGCCGGCATCAATTTCCGCGACGTGCTGCTCACCCTGGGCATGTACAGCGCGCCCGGCGTGCCGCTGGGCGCCGAGTGCGCCGGGGAGGTCACCGACATCGGCGTGGGCGTCGAGGGACTCGCGGTGGGCGACACCGTGTTCGGTTTTGCGCCCGGCAGCCTGGGCACGGAGGTGACCGTGCCGGCGGCCTTTCTCGCCAAGCTGCCGGCCGGCATGGCCGTTGAAAACGCCGCGGCCCTGCCGGTGGCGTTTCTCACCGCCCACCACGGCCTGCACCGCCTTGCCCAACTGCAGCCGGGCCAGCGCGTGCTGATCCATGCCGCCGCCGGTGGCGTGGGCCTGGCCGCCGTGCAGCTAGCGCTGCGCGCGGGTGCCCAGGTGTTCGCCACGGCGGGCTCGCCCGACAAACGCGAGCTGCTGCGCCAGATGGGCGTGGCGCAAGTGATGGATTCGCGTTCGCTCGCCTTCGCCGACGAGCTGCGCGCCGCCACGAACGGGCAGGGCGTGCACGTGGTGCTCAACTCCCTGGCCGGCGATTTCATTCCCGCCACGCTGGGTGTGCTGGGCCAGGGCGGCACCTTCCTGGAACTGGGCAAGCGCGACATCCTCACCGCCGAGTCCGCCGCCGCGCTGCGGCCCGACGTGCGCTACCACGCCTACGACCTGGGCTCCGAAGCCCAGGCCGACCACGGCCTGCTGCGGCCCATGTTCGACGACCTGCTCGCGGCCTTCGCCGATGGCAGTCTCGCGCCCCTGCCGGTGCGGGTCTACCCGCTGGAGGGCGCGCAGGACGCCTTCCGCTTCATGGCGCAGGCCCGGCACGTGGGCAAGATCGTGCTGCGCGTGCCGCAGCCGGCGGCGATCGCCGCCGACGCCACCTACTGGATCACCGGCGGCCTGGGTGGCCTGGGGCTGGAAACGGCGCGCTGGCTGGTCGCCTCGGGCGCGCGCCACCTGGCGCTCAGCGGCCGTTCGGCTCCTGGCGACCACGCGCAGGCGGTGATCGCCGAACTGCGCGCATCGGGCGCCACCGTGAACACCTTCGAGGCCGACGCCGCCGACCGCGAGCGCATGGCGTCGGTGCTCGATCGCCTTTCGCGCACCATGCCGCCGCTGCGCGGCGTGGTGCACGCCGCCGGCGCCTTGGACGACGCCGTGCTGCTGCGCCAGACCTGGCCGCGCTGCCAGGCCGTGCTGCGCGGCAAGGCCCATGGCGCCTGGGTGCTGCACGATCTCACGCGCCACCTGCCGCTCAATCTCTTCGTGCTCTATTCCGCCGCCGGCCTCTGGCTGGGCGCGGCCGGGCAGGGGGCCTACCCGGCCGCGAACGCCGAACTCGATGCCCTGGCCCACGCGCGCCATCGCCAGGGCCTGCCCGCCCTGAGCGTGGCCTGGGGCGCCTGGGCCGAGGTCGGCATGGCCGCGCAGTCGGCCAGCGGCGGCCACGGCACGTGGGCCGCGCGCGGCCTGGGCCAGATCACCCCCGCCACCGGCTTCGCCGCGCTGGCGCAGCTGCTGCAGGAGGGCACCGTCCATGCGCTGGTGCTGCCGATCGACTGGACGCGCTTCCTGGCGCAGCTGCCGGCCGGGGCCGACGCGGGCTTCTTCCAGGCGCTGGCCACCGCCACGCCCACCCCGGCGCCCGCTGCCCCGCCCGCCGGGCCAGCGGTGCTGGAGCGGCTGCAGGCCATGCCCGGCGGCCAGCGCCGCGCGGCCCTCATCGCCTACCTGAGCGAGCGCACCTTGCAGGTGCTGGGCCTGGAATCGGCGCAGCCGCTGCAGCCCCGCATCGCACTCAAGGAAGTCGGCCTCGATTCCCTGATGGCCGTGGAGCTGCGCAACGCCTTGGCCAAAGCCTTCGCGCACCCGCTGCCGGCCACGCTGCTGTTCGATTACCCCACGCTCGACGCCCTGGCCACCAGCCTGCTGCGCACGCTGGGCCTGGAGGTCGAGGCGGCGCCTGCGCCATCGTTCGCCGCGCCCGCCGCCGCGCCGCCCGTGCTCGACGAACTGGCCGACCTCAGCGATGAGGAAGCCGAAGCCCTCTTGTTGAAGGAACTCGAAAGCGGGTCCTCGGAGCACACATGACAGACACCCCGCCGGGCGCCGAAGCGCTCACCCCCGTCAAGCGTGCGCTGCTCGAGATCCGCGATCTCAAGGCCCAGCTCGCGCGCGCGCAGGCGGCGCTGCACGAACCCATCGCCATCGTCGGCATGGGCATGCGCCTGCCTGGCGGTGTGCACGACGCCGAGAGCTTCGCCGAGCTGCTGTGGTCGGGCACCGACGCGATCCAGGGCATCCCGGCGGACCGCTGGTCGCTCGACGAGCTCTACGCCGAAGACCCGGACGCGCCGGGCAAGATGACCACGCGCTTCGGCGGCTTCATCGATCAGGTGGACCGCTTCGACGCCGAGTTCTTCGGCATCTCGCCGCGCGAGGCCGCCAGCATGGACCCGCAGCAGCGCCTCATGCTGCAGGTGAGCTGGGAAGCGCTGGAAGACGCCGGCCACGCCGGCCCCGAACTCGCGGGCTCGCGCACCGGCGTCTACCTGGGCGTGAGCAACAACGACTACGGCCGCGCGCTGTTCGCCCACCCCGAGCTGATCGACGCCTACTTCAGCACCGGCAACGCCTACAGCGTGGTGGCCGGCCGGCTGTCCTACTTTCTCGGCCTGCAGGGGCCGGCGGTGGTGGTGGACACCGCCTGTTCCTCCTCGCTGGTGGCGCTGCACCAGGCCTGCCAGGCCCTGCGCGCGGGCGAGTGCGACCGGGCGTTGGCCGGGGCGGTGAACCTGATCCTCACGCCCGAGATGAACATCAACTTCTCGCGCGCCCGCATGATGGCCGCCGACGGCCGCTGCAAGACCTTCGACGCCGAGGCCGACGGCTACGTGCGCGGCGAAGGCTGCGCGGTGCTGGTGCTGCGCCGCCTCTCGGACGCGCTGGCGCAGGGCGACCGCGTGCTGGCCGTGGTGCGTGGCAGCGCGCTCAACCAGGACGGCCGCAGCGGCGGCCTGACCGCGCCCAACGGCCCGGCCCAGGAGGCCGTGCTGCGCGCGGCGCTGGCCTCGGCCCGGGTGCCGGCGAGCGCGATCGGTTATGTGGAAGCGCACGGCACGGGCACGCCACTGGGCGACCCGATCGAGGTCGGTGCGCTCGGCGCGGTGCTGGGCGAGGGCCGCAGCGCGGCGCAGCCGCTGCCCATCGGCTCGGTCAAGACCAACATCGGCCACCTGGAAGCGGCCGCCGGCATGGCCGGCGTGATCAAGGTGGTGCTGGCGATGCAGCGGCGTGAGATCCCGCCGCACCTGCACTTTCGCACCGGCAGCCCGCACATCGCGTGGGACCGCCTGGCGCTGACCGTGCCCACGCAGGTCACGCCCTGGGCGCCGATCGAGGGCCGGCGCCTCGCGGGCGTGAGCTCGTTCGGCTTCAGCGGCACCAACGCCCACGTCATCCTCGAAGAAGCCCCGCAGAAGACACCCGCCCCGGCTGGCAAGGACCGCCCGCTGCACCTGCTGGCGCTCTCCGCGCGCGACGGCGCCACGCTGCAGGAACTGGTGCGCCGCCACGAGGCCGCGCTGGCCAAGGCCACCGCGCCGCTGGCCGACCTCTGCTTCACCGCCAACGCCGGCCGGGCCCACTTCAGCCACCGCGTGGCCGTGGTCGGCGCCGACCTCGAAGGCATCCGCCAGGGCCTGGCCCAGGCCGAGGCCAGCCAGGTGCAGGGCGCGCAGCGCCCGCAGGTGGCCTTCCTGTTCACCGGGCAGGGCGCCCAGTACGCCGGCATGGGCCGGGCCCTGTACGACAGCGCGCCGGTGTTCCGCCAGGCGCTGGACGACTGCGCCGCGCGCCTCGCGCCCCTGCTGCCGCGCGGCCTGCTGGAGGTGATCTTCGCCGCGCCCGGCGAGGCCTCGCCGATCAACGACACCCTGTATGCGCAGCCCACCACCTTCGCCATCGAGTACGCGCTGGCCGCGCTCTGGCGCTCCTGGGGCATCGAGCCGGTGGCCGTGATGGGCCACAGCCTGGGCGAGTACGCCGCCGCCTGCGTGGCCGGCATGCTCCCGCTCGACGACGCGCTGCGCCTGGTCACCGAGCGCGGCCGCCTCACGCACGCGCTGCCCGCCGACGGCGGCATGGCCGCGGTCTTCGCGCCCGAGGCGGTGGTGATGGCCGAGCTGGCCCGCGCCGGCGGCGCGCTGACCATCGCCGCCTACAACGGTCCCGAGCACTTCGTCGTCAGCGGCCTGCGCACCGAGGTGGACGCGCTGCTGGCCCACCTGGAGCGCGCCGGTGTGCGCGCCAAGGCGCTGCGCGTGCCGCACGCGGCGCATTCGCGCTGGATCGAGCCGGTGCTGCCCGAGTTCGGCCGCGCGCTCGAAGGCGTGCGCTTCTCGGCGCCGCAGATCGCGCTGGTGTCCAACCTCACGGGCCAGTTCGCGGGCGTGGAAGAGATCGGGCGCCCGGGCTACTGGCTGGACCACATGCGCCAGCCCGTGCGCTTCGAGCAGTCCCTGCAGGTGCTGCTGGCCCAGGGCATCACGCACTTCATCGAGATCGGCCCGCACCCCGTGCTGCTGGGCATGGGGGCCGAATGCGCCGCCGGCGCGCCGGTCGAATGGCTGCCCTCCCTGCACCGCGAGCGCGCCGACTGGACCGACCTGCTCGAAGGCCTGCAGCGCCTGTACCTGGCGGGCGCGGACGTGAACTGGGCCGCGCTCGACGCCGGCCAGGCCCGCCAGCGCGTGGCCCTGCCCACCTACCCCTTCCGAGAGCGCCGCCACTGGATGGACGTGGTGGGCCAGCCGGCCGCCCCGGCCGACGGCGCCGCCCGCCGCTGGGACGCGCTCACCCGCGCGCTCCAGCGACAGGCCGAACGCGGCCCGCTCGACCTGAACGCCGCCTCCTACCCCGCCAAGTGGGCCTGCCTGGAGCGCATCACCTCGGCCCACGCCGTGCGCACCCTGCGCGACGGCGGGCTGTTCAAGGCGGCAGGCGAGCGCCACACCCTGGCCCAGGTGCTGCAGCGCGCCGGCATCGCCGAGACCTACGGCCACCTGGTGCAGCGCTGGCTGGACCGGCTGGTCGCCCAGGGCGATCTGGTGCAGGAGGGCGACAGCTTCGTGGCGCCCGCGCCGCTGGCCGAGCCCGACCTGGCCGCGCTCTGGCGCGAGGCCGAGGCGCTGTTCGCCGACAACCAGCCCCTGCTGGCCTACGTGCGCCATTGCGGCGAGCTCGTGAGCCCGGTGCTGCGCGGCGGCGAGAGCCCGCTGGAAACCCTGTTCCCCGGTGGCGGCTTCGAGCTGGCCGAAGGCCTGTACGAGCGCTCGGCCACCATGCGCTACATCAACGCGCTCGCGGCCTCGGGTTTCGAGGCGCTGGGCGCCTCGGTCGCGCCCGGGCGCCAGCTGCGCGTGCTCGAGGTCGGCGCCGGCACCGGCGGCACCACCGCCTCGCTGCTGCCCGCCTTGCCGGCCGACCGCACGGCGTACCGCTTCACCGACGTGTCCGACTTCTTCATGGACCGGGCGCGCGAGCGCTTCGCGGGCCATCCCTTCGTGAGCTACGGCGTGCTCGACATGGACCGCGATCCGTTCGAACAGGGTGTCGCGCCGCAGAGTTTCGATGTCATCGTTTCGGCCAACGCGGTGCACGCCAGCAAGGACCTGCGCCTGACCCTCTCGCGCCTGCACGATCTGCTGGCCCCGGGCGGTGTGCTGCTGCTGGTGGAATCCACCGTGCACATGGCGTGGTTCGACATGACCACCGGCCTGATCGAAGGCTGGCAGCATTTCGCCGACGACCTGCGCACCGACAACCCGCTGCTGCCGCCCGCCACCTGGCTGCAGGCGCTGCGCGACGCCGGCTTCGACGCCGCGGGCGCCTGGCCCCAGGCCGGCTCCAGCGCCGAGCTGCTGGGCCAGCACGTCATCGTGGCGCGCGCGCCCGGCGATGCGTCGTCGGGCGCCGCGGCGGCGCAGGCCGGCGAGCTGCCCGAGGCGATGGCGCCGAGCGCCACCCCGGCCCAGACCCGGGCTGGCGCCCTGCGCGAACAGCTGGAAGCGGCCCTGCCGGGCGAACGTCTGGAGCTTTTGCGTGAATTCGTGCGCGATCGGGTCGTGCGTGTGCTGCGCCTGGACAAAAACGACACACCAGGGCGGCATGATCGCCTGATGGACCTGGGTTTCGACTCTCTGATGGCGGTGCAGCTGCGCAACCAGCTGGGCGCCAGCCTGGGCCTGGACAAGCCCTTGCCCGCCACCCTGATGTTCGACCACCCGACGATCGACGCCCTGGCCAGCCACCTGCTGGGCCGTCTGGCGCCGCCCGAGGCCCCGGCGCCGGCGGCCCCGAAGGGCATGGAAGTTGCACCCGCCCCGGCGGTGCTGGGCGAGGCCGCGGTCGCGGCCATGAGCGATGCGGACATCGAGGCCTTGCTCCTCGACCGCCTGGGAAAACCATGAACGACGAGCGTCCGAACCCCGCTGCTGCGCCGCAGGAGCCTGCGGCCCTGTCGCCCCTCAAGCGCGCCTTCCTGGCCCTGGAGGATGCGCAGTCGCGCCTGGCGGCCATGGAGCGCGCCGCGCGCGAGCCGATCGCGGTGATCGGCCTGGGCTGCCGCGTGCCCGGCGGCGGGAACGACGCCGACAGCTTCTGGCGCCTCATGCGCGACGGCGTGGACGCCATCGGCCCCACGCCCGCCGACCGCTGGGACATGGACGCGCTCTACGACGCCGACCCCGAAGTCCCGGGCCGCATCGCCACGCGCCAGGGCGGCTTTCTCGGCCCGGTGGACCAGTTCGACGCCGGCTTCTTCGGCATCGCCCCGCGCGAAGCGCAAGGCATGGACCCGCAGCAGCGCCTGCTGCTGGAGGTGAGCTGGGAAGCGCTGGAGAACGCCGGCCAGGCGCCCGACCGGCTCGAAGGCTCGCGCACCGGCGTCTACGTGGGCGTGACCGCCAGCGACTACGCCTACATGCAGCTCATGAGCGGCGACCGCTCGCTGCTCGACGCGCACTTCACCTCCGGCATGGCGCACAGCATCGTCTCCGGCCGCCTCTCGTACCTGCTGGGCCTGCAGGGCCCCAGCCTGACGCTGGACACCGCCTGCTCCTCGTCGCTCGTGGCCGTGCACCTGGCCTGCCAGGCCCTGCGCAGCGGCGAATGCCGCATGGCGCTGGCCGGCGGCGTCAACCTCATCCTCTCGCCCGACCTGTACATCGCGCTCTCGCACTCGCGCATGCTCGCGCCCGACGGCCGCTGCAAGACCTTCGACGCGTCGGCCGACGGCTTCGCGCGCGGCGAGGGCTGCGGCATGGTGGTGCTCAAGCGCCTGAGCGACGCCCAGGCCGACGGCGACCGCGTGCTGGCCGTCATTCGTGGCAGCGCGGTCAACCAGGACGGCCCCAGCAGCGGCCTGACCGCGCCCAACGGCCCGGCGCAGGAAGCCGTGATCCGCGAGGCGCTGGCCCGCGCGGGCGTGGCGCCCCACGAAGTCGGCCTGGTCGAGGCGCACGGCACCGGCACCCAGCTTGGCGACCCGCTGGAGGTGCAGGCCCTGGGCGCGGTGTTCGGCAAGGACCGCGAGCAGCCGCTGTGGCTGGCCTCGGTCAAGACCAACATCGGCCACCTGGAAGCGGCCGCCGGCATCACCGGCCTCATCAAGCTGGTGCTCTCGTTGCGGCACCGCGAGATACCGGCCCACCTGCATTTCAAGACGCCCAGCCCGCACATCCCCTGGGCCGACCACGCGCTGCGCGTGCCCACCGAACACACGCCCTGGCAGCCCATCGGCGGGCGCCGCATCGCCGGCGTGAGCTCGTTCGGCTTCAGCGGCACCAACGCGCACGTGGTGCTCGAAGAGGCGCCCGAGGCACCCGCGCTGCCGGCCCGGCCGGCGCGCGCCGCGCACCTCATGGCCCTCTCGGCGCGCGACGAGGCCGCGCTCGCCGCCCTGGCCGCGAGCTACGCCCAGGCCCTGCGTGGCCGCGACGACGCCGAGCTTGCCGACATCTGCTTCACCGCCAACGTTGGCCGCTCGCACTTCGCGCAGCGCGCCACGGTGCTGGCCCACAGCGTGGCCGAACTCTGCGAGCGCCTCGACGCGCTGGCGCGCGGCGCCGAAACCGAGGGGGTGAAAACCGCGCGCGTGGCGCGGCGCGATCCGCCGCGCGTCGCCTTCCTGTTCACCGGCCAGGGAGCGCAGTACGCCGGCATGGCCCGAGGCCTGTACGACAGCGAGCCGGTGTTCCGCGCCGCGCTGGACCGCTGCGCCGCCTTGCTCGCGCCACAGCTCGAACGGCCCCTGCTGTCCGTGCTGTTCCCGGCCGAGGGCGAGACCTCGCCGCTCAACGAGACCGCCTACACCCAGCCCGCGCTGTTCGCGGTCGAATACGCGCTCACCGAATGGTGGCGTGCCTGGGGCGTCGCGCCGCAGGCCGTGATCGGCCATTCGGTGGGCGAACTCGTGGCGGCCTGCGTGGCCGGCGTGTTCAGCCTGGAGGACGCGCTGCGCCTGATCGCGGTGCGCGGCCGCCTGATGCAGGCGCTGCCCGCCGGCGGCGGCATGGCGGCGATCTTCACCACCGAAGAACAGGCAAGGAAAGCCATCGAGCCCTACCGCGACAGCGTGTCGCTGGGTGCCGTCAACGGCGTGGACCAGGTCGTCATCTCCGGCGTGCAGGCCGACGTGGACGCGGTCTGCCGCGAACTGGCGGGGCAGGGCGTGCGCACCCAGGCCCTGACCGTCTCCCACGCCTTCCACTCGCCCCTGGTCGAGCCCATGCTCGACGCCTTCGAGCGCGAAGCGGCGCAGCTGCGCCTCTCGCGCCCGCAATTGCGCCTGGTGTCCAACCTCAGCGGCGCGCTGGCCAGCGAGGAGTTCACCCGCGCCAGCTACTGGCGCCAGCACGTGCGCGAGGCGGTGCGCTTCGGCGACGGCCTGCAGGCGCTGGCCGCGCTGCGGCCCGATGTCTGCATCGAGATCGGCCCGCACCCCACCTTGCTGACCATGGCCAGCCGGGCCTGGGGCGATGCCGGCCCCACGCTGGTCGCGTCCCTGCGCAAGGGGCGCCACGACGGCGAGCAGATGCTCGACGCCGTCGGCGCGCTGTACCTGGCCGGTGCTGACTTGAACTGGCGCGCCGGCGGCGCGGGCCGCACGGTGGACCTGCCGTCCTACCCCTTCCAGCGCGAGCGCTGCTGGTTCCAGGCCAAGCCCCCCGCGCCGGTGCCCGCGGTGCGCGGCCGGGGCACGGGCCATCCCCTGCTCGGCACGCGGTTGCGTGGCGCGGGCACTGAAACGGTTTTTGAATCCCGCCTGAGCGCGGACGAGCCCGGCTACCTGCGCGAACACAGGGTGCAAGGCCACGTGGTCGTGCCGGCCACCGCCTACCTGGACACCTTGCTGGCCGCCGCGCGCCAGCTGTTCGGCCAGGGTCCGGTGGCGGTCGAAGACATCACCGTGCAGGAAGCCATGCTGCTGGCCGAAGACGGCGCGGCGCGCACGCTGCAGGTGGTCTGCGGCGCGGCGCGGCAGGGCGGCGCGGTGGCGGTCACGCTCAGCAGCCTGGATGAAGACGCCACCGACGCCGAACCCTGGGTGGCGCATGTGTCGGGCACCTTGCGCGCGGGCGCCGCCGCGGCGTCAACCGGTTCCCTGGCGGCGCTGAAAGCCGCCTGCGCGGAACCGGTGGACATCGCCGGTTTCTACGAAGGCTTCGCGCGCCGTGGCCTGGACTTCGGCCCCGGCTTCCGCTCCATTCAAACCCTGTGGCGTGGCCCGTCGCAGGCCGTGGGCGAAGTCGCCCTGGCCGATGCGCTGGCCAAGGACGCCGGCGCCTACGGCATGCACCCCGTGCTGCTCGACGGCTGCCTGCAGGTGCTGGCCGCCGCGCTGCCCACCGACGGCGAGGAAGGCCTGTACCTGCCCATCGGCATCGGCCGCTTCGCCTTGCATGGCACGCCCGGCGCGCGTTGCTGGAGCCATGTGAACGTGCTCGCGAGCAGCGCCGAATCGAGCCGCGCCACCGTCACGGTCTGGCAGGCCGACGGCACGCCGCTGGCCGAGCTGGCCGACGTGCAGCTCAAGCGCGTCTCGCGCGACGCGCTGGCGCGCCTGGGCGAGCGCTGGCTCGACGACTGCCTGTACGAGACCGTGTGGCGCGCCGCGCCGGCGCCGCCGCAGGACGCCGCGCCGCAGGCTCCGCTGGCGGTGCTGAGCGCGCAGGCCATGCAGGCCTTGCCCGCGCTGCGCCAATCGGCGCGCCTGGACGCCTACGATGCCTTCATTCCCCAGCTCGAAGCCTTGTGCGCCGAGTACGTGGTGCGCACGCTCTCGCGCCTGGGCTGGGCGCCCGCCGTGGGCGAACACGCCACCGAAGCCGCCCTGGCCGCGCGCCTGGGCGTGCAGGCGCGCCACCACCGCCTGTTCGGCCGCCTGCTGGCCATCCTGGGCGAGGTGGGCCTGCTGGCCCGCGATGCGTCCGGCTGGGTGGTGCGCCGTGCCCTGCACGAGGCGCAGCCCGAAGCCGAACTGGCGCGCCTGAAGGCCGCCTACCCGGACGCCACCGCCGAGCTGGAGATGACCGGTCGCGTGGCAGCCGAGATGGCCGAGGCCCTGCGCGGCGAGCGCGAGCCCATGCAACTGCTGTTCCCCGGTGGCTCGCTGGACACCGCCGAGCGCATGTACCGCGACGCGCCCACCGCCCAGGTCTTCAACGGCCTCATGACCGAGGTCATGCTGGCCGCCGTGGCCCACCAGGCGGCCGGCAGCGACCGGCCGCTGCGCATCCTGGAAATCGGCGGCGGCACCGGCGGCACAACAGCGCGCTTGGCGCCGCGCCTGCCCACGCAGGGCGTGGAATACACCTTCACCGACATCGGCCCGCTGTTCGTGGCGCGCGCCAGGGAACGTTTCGCCGCGCACGGCTTCATGCGCTTCGCGGTGCTCGACCTCGAACAGGACCCGAAGTCGCAGGGCTTCGATCCGCAGCGCTTCGATGTGGTCATCGCCGCCAACGTGATCCACGCCACCGCCGACCTGCGCCGCACGCTCGACCGCGTGCGCGGCCTGCTCGTGCCGGGGGGCCTGCTGGCCATGCTGGAGGTGACGGCACCGCAGCGCTGGTTCGACCTCACCGTGGGCCTCACCGAAGGCTGGTGGGCCTTCGACGACACCGACCTGCGGCCCGACTACGCCACCCTGCCGCGCGAGGCCTGGCTCTCGTTGCTGGCCGACCGGGGCTTCGAAGAACGCACGGCCCTGCCGGAAGGCGGCGGCCACCAGGGCACGCTGGCCCTGCAGTCGCTGCTGCTGGCGCGCGCCACCGGCCCGGCCGCGCGCCGCTGGCTGCTGTGGGCCGACGAAGGCGGCGTGGCCGCAAACCTTGCCGATCGACTGCGCGCTCGCGGCGATCAGTGCGTGCTGGTGCGCGCGGGCGAACGCTTCATGTCGGGCGCCGACGGCACCCTCACCATCAACCCGGCCTCCGCCGCCGACCACCGGCGCGTGTTCAGCGAGCTGCAGGCCGCGGGCCAGGCGGTGCACGGCGTGGTGCATGCCTGGTCGCTCGATGCCGAGCCCTGGGAAAGCCTCTCGTCCAGCCAGCTGAGCGCCGCGCAGACCGTGGGTGCCATGAGCGGCACCCTGCTGGCGCAGGCGCTCATCGGTCTGGGCGCGCCGCCCCCCTTGTGGTTCGCCACGCGCGGTGCCCAGCGCACCGACGAGGGCGACCGCGCGCTCAACCCGGCGCAGGCGCCGGTGTGGGGCCTGGCCAAGGCCGTGGCGCTGGAACACCCCGAACTGCGTTGTGCCTGTGTGGACCTGGAAGAGGGCGCGGAGGTCGATGCCTTGCTGGCCGAACTTGACGCACCGGTGGCCGGCCCCTCGGCGCCGACGCAGGTCGCCTGGCGCGCGGGCGAACGCCGCGCCGCGCAGCTGGCGCACCTGCGCCGCGCCAACGCCACCATCTCCACCAGCCGCCCGGCGGCCTACCGCCTCGCACCTGCGGTCCGGGGCGCGCTCGACGAACTCGGCCTGCAGCCGCTGGAGCGCCGCGCGCCCGGTGCCGGCGAGGTCGAGATCGCGGTGGAGGCCACCGGCCTGAATTTCAAGGACGTGCTCAACGTCCTGGGCATGTACCCCGGCGACCCCGGCCCGCTGGGCGGCGAGTGCGCCGGCCGCGTGAGCGCCGTGGGCCCCGGCGTGACACACCTGCGCGTGGGCGATGCCGTGCTGGCCGTGGCCGGCGGCAGCTTTGCCTCGCACGTCATCGCGCGCGCCGCCTTCGTGCAGCCCCGGCCAGCCGGCCTGAGCGCGGAAGAGGGCGCGTCCTTCCCGATTCCTTTCGTCACCGCCGAGTTCTGCCTGGGCCACCTGGCTGGCATGAAGGCCGGCGACCGTGTGCTGATCCACGCGGCGGCCGGCGGTGTCGGCATGGCGGCGGTGCGGCTGGCGCAGCGCGCCGGTGCCGAGGTGTTCGCCACCGCCGGCTCCGAAGCGAAACGCGAGCTGCTGCGCGCCATGGGCGTGCCGCACGTGATGGATTCGCGCAGCGCCGACTTCGCCGACGAGGTGCTCGCGCTCACGCAAGGCCGGGGCGTGGACACCGTGCTCAACGCGCTCTCGGGCGAGCTGATCGACGCGGGCTTCCGGGCCCTGGCCGACGGCGGCTGCTTCGTCGAGATCGGCAAGCGCGGCATCAAGACGCCGGAGTGGGTGCAGGCGCTGGACCGGGGCCTGCGTTACCACATCGTCGATTGGGGCGAGACCGGCGAGCGCGACCCGGCGCTCATCGGCGGCATGCTGGCGCGCCTGGTGGCCGAGCTGCGCGAGGGTCGGCTGGCCCCGCTGCCGCGCCACGTGTTCGCGCTGGACGAGGCCGAGCGCGCCTTCCGTTTCATGGCCCAGGCCAGACACACCGGCAAGGTCGTGGTGCGCCACGGCGCGGCCGCGCCCGCTGCGGTGCGCCGCGACGGCACCTACCTCATCACCGGCGGCCTGGCCGGGCTGGGCCCGGTGGTGGCGCGCCGGCTCGCCGAGCAGGGCGCGGGCCGCGTGGTGCTGATCAGCCGCCGGGGCGTCACGCCCGAGGTGGCGCCTGTGCTGGATGAGATCCGCGCGCTGGGCACCACCGTGGTGGCCGAGGCGGTGGACGCGAGCGACGCGGACGCGATGACCGCGCTGCTCGCGCGCATCCGCACCGACGGCCCGCCGCTGCGTGGCGTGGTGCACAGCGCCGGCGTGCTGGACGACGCGGGCCTGCTGCAGCAGGACGCGGCGCGCTTCGAGCACGTCTTCGCGCCCAAGGTGCGCGGCGGCTGGCTGCTGGACCAGCTCACCCGCTGCGACGCGCTGGACTTCTTCGTGCTGTTCTCCTCCGTCGCCGCCGTGCTCGGCTCGCGCGGGCAGGCCAACCATTCCGCCGCCAACGCCTTCCTCGACCTGCTGGCCCACGAGCGCCAGGGCCGGGGCCTGCCGGGCCTGAGCATCAACTGGGGCGCCTGGACGGAAGTGGGCGCGGCGGCGGATCGCCAGCTCGCGCAGCGCCTGGCCGCGCAGGGCATCGGCGCGCTCACGCCGCCGCAGGGCCTGCTGGCCTTCGAGCGCCTGCTGGCCCAGGGCGAGGCCCAGGCCGCCGTGCTGCCGATCGAATGGCCGCGCTACCTGCAGGCGATGGGCCTGTCCACGCCGCCGGCCTTCCTGGCCGACCTGGCCGAGCAGGGCGCCGTCGTGGTGGCCTCCACCAAGGCCGGTGCGGCCGCACCCACCGCCGGCCTGCGCCAGCAGCTGCAGGACGCACCGCCCGGGCGCCGTCGCCCGCTGGTGGCGGCCTTCGTGCGCGAGCGCGCGCTCAAGGCGCTGGGCGTGGACCCGGCGCGCGCGGTCGATCCGCGCACGCCGCTGGGCGAGCTCGGCCTGGACTCGCTGCTCGCGGTGGAACTGCGCAACACGCTGGGCTCGGCGCTGGGGCAGACGCTCTCGGCCACCCTGCTGTTCGACTACCCGACCATCGACACGCTCACCGACTACCTGCTCAACGATGTGATCCAACCGCCGCCCGAGGTGGTGGCGGTCGCGGTCGAGGAGCCGGCCAGCATGGTGGACGCGATCGAAGACCTTTCCGACGAAGAAGTGGACCGCTTGCTCGCGCAACGCGCGCAACGCAAGGGATGAAGACGACATGAGCGACTTTCTCGACCGCATCAGCAAACTCTCGCCCAAGCGCCTGGCGCTGCTGGCGCTGGAGCTGCACGAAAAGGCGGAAGCCGCCGGCACGCACTCGAACGAGCCGATCGCGGTGATCGGCATGGGCTGCCGCTTTCCCGGCGGCGCCACCAGCCCCGAGGCCTTCTGGGACCTGCTCGACGCCGGGCGCGACGCGATCCGCGACGTGCCCGCCGACCGCTGGGACAAGGACGCCTTCTTCGACGCCGATCCCGACGCCCCGGCCCGCATGTCGGTGCGCAACGGTGGCTTCCTGGACGACGTGGCCGGTTTCGACCCCGCCTTCTTCGGCATCTCGCCGCGCGAGGCCCTCACCATGGACCCGCAGCAGCGCCTGCTGATGGAGGTCTCGTGGGAAGCGCTGGAGCAGGCCGGTCTCTCGCCCGAAGGCCTGGCCGGCTCGCCCACCGGCGTCTTCTTCGGCCTGTGCAACAGCGACCACTTCCACCGCGTGCTGCAACGCGGCAGCGACAGCATCGACGCCTACATCGCCTCGGGCAACGCGCACAGCGTGGCCTCGGGCCGCGTCTCGTATTTCCTCGGCCTGCAAGGGCCGGCCATGTCGATCGACACCGCCTGCTCGTCCTCGCTGGTGGCGCTGCACGTGGCCTGCCAGAGCCTGCGCAGCGGCGAGTCGCGCACCGCGCTGGCCGGGGGCGTGAACCTGATGTGCTCGCCCGAGACCACCATTGCCCTCACCAAGGCGCACATGCTCGCGCCCGACGGCCGCTGCAAGACCTTCGACGCGTCGGCCGACGGTTTCGCGCGCGGCGAGGGCTGCGGCGTGCTGGTGCTCAAGCGCCTGAGCCACGCCCAGGCCGACGGCGACCGCGTGCTCGCGGTCATCCGCGGCAGCGCCGCCAACCAGGACGGCCGCAGCGGTGGCCTCACCGTGCCCAACGGCCCGGCGCAGGAAGCGGTGATCCGCGCCGCGCTGGCCGATGCGGGCGTGGCCCCGGCCGACATCGGCTACGTGGAGGCCCACGGCACCGGCACCTCGCTGGGCGACCCGATCGAGGTGCGGGCCCTGGCCGGCGCGCTCGGCCCGGGCCGCGACGCGGCGAACCCGCTGCTGATCGGCTCGGTCAAGACCAACATCGGCCACCTCGAATCGGCGGCCGGCGTGGCCGGCGTCATCAAGGTGATCCTCGCGCTGCAACACGGCCGCATCCCCCGGCACCTGCATTTCAGCGAACCCAGCCCGCACATCGCCTGGTCGCAGTACCCCGTGAGCGTGACGCGCGACGGCCATGCCTGGCCGCGCGGCGAACGCCCGCGCCGCGCCGGCGTGAGCTCCTTCGGCTTCAGTGGCACCAACGCGCACGTCGTGATCGAAGAGGCCCCGGCGCCCGTGGCCGCCGCCTCGGGCGACCAGCGCCCGGTGCACTGCCTGCCGCTCTCGGCCCGCTCCGAGCCCGCCCTGCGCGCGCTCGCCGCCCGCTTCGCCGATGCGCTCGCGGCTGGCGCGCCGCTGGCGGACGTGGCCCACACCGCCGGCGTGGGCCGCTCGCATTTCGCCGAGCGCCTGGCCGTGGTGGCCAGCGATGCGCAGGAAGCGCGCGCCGCCCTGCAGGCCTTCGCCCAGGGTCGCGAACACCCCGCGCTGTACCGGGGCACCGCCACGCCGGGCGTGGCCCCCGAGGTGGTCTTCCTCTACACCGGCCAGGGCTCGCAGTACCCTGGCATGAGCGAGGCGCTGTATGCCGCCTCGCCGCTGTACCGCGACATCATCGACCGCTGCGACAGCCTGCTGGGCGCCGACGCCCAGGGCCGCACGCTCAAGTCCGTGCTGCGCGCCGGGCCGGCCGAAGGCGCGGCCATCCACGAAACCGCCTGGACGCAGCCAGCGCTCTTCGCCGTCGAATACGCGCTCACGCAGCTCTGGCGCGCCTGGGGCATCGAACCCGCGGCCGTGATCGGCCATTCCGTGGGCGAGTACGTGGCGGCCTGCGTGGCCGGTGTGTTCACGCTCGAGGAAGGCCTCAAGCTCATCGCCGAGCGCGGCCGCCTGATGCAGGCGCTGCCGCCCGGCGGCGCCATGGCCGCCGTGTTCACCTCGGCCGACGAGGTGGGCCGGGCCATCGCGCCCATGGCCGATCGCCTGGCCATCGCCGCCATCAACGCGCCCGACAGCCTGGTGGTCTCGGGCGATGCGAAGGCCGTCGACGCCTTGCTGGCCGACTTCGCCACGCGCAATGTGCAGGGCCAGAAGCTGTTCGTCTCGCTCGCCGCGCACTCGCCCCTGGTGGCGCCCGCGCTCGACGCGATGGAAGCCTGCGCCCGTGCCGTGAGCATGCGCGCGCCCCAGATTCCCGTGGCCTGGAACGTGACCGGCGGCGCCGCGCTGCCCGCGCCGGGCGCGCCCGATGCGGCTTACTGGCGCCGCCACCTGCGCGAGCCGGTGCGCTTCGCCGAAGGCATCGCCTCGCTGGCGAAGCAGGGCTACCGCGTGTTCCTGGAGGTCGGCCCGCACCCGGTGCTGATGGCCCTGGCCCAGCGCAGCCTGCCCGAGCAGGACCACCTGCTGCTGACCTCACTGCGGCGCGAGAAGAGCGACTGGCACGAACTCAACGCCAGCCTGGCCGCGCTGTACGTGCAGGGTGCGGCAGTCGACTGGGCCGGCGTGGATCGCCCCTACGCGCGCCAGCGCGTGGACCTGCCGACCTATCCCTTCGAACGGCGCGATTTCTGGATCACGCCGACCGCCGAAAAAGCCGTGCGCGCGCCGGCGCCCAGCGGCCTGCCGGGCCGGCGCCTGCCGACCGCCGTGCCGATCTTCGAGACCCTGCTGTCGCCCGCGAGCACGCCCTACCTGGCCGACCACGTGGTGCAGGGCGTGGTGCTGGTGCCCGGCCCGCTGCTGCTGGAGCTCGCGCAAGGCGCGGCCCAGGCCGTGAACGGCCGTGCGCTGCGCGCGGTCGAGGCCTTCGAGATCCTCGAACCCCTGGTGCTGCCCGAGGCGGGCCGCACCGTGCAGACCCACCTGGGCCCCGAGTCCGGTGGTTCGCAGCCGTTCTCCGTCTACAGCCAGGCGGCCGATGGGTCGGGCGAATGGCACCTGCACGCCAGCGGCCGGCTGCAGCCCAGCAGCGCGCAGCAGGCCCAGGCCGGTGCCGACACCACCAGCTTCACCGCCACGCGCGACGCGCTGGGCGCGGCCACCAGTGGCGAGGGCTACCACCAGCGCCTCGAAGCCCTGGGCATCCACCTCGGGCCCGCTTTCCGCAGCCTGCAGGACGTGCACCGCCGCGACGGCGAGGCCCTGGCGCGCATCGCGCTGCCCACCGCCTGTGCCGACGAGCCCGTGACCTGGGCACACCCCGCGCTGCTCGATGGTGCCTTGCAGTCCATCGGCCTGACCCTGCCGCAGACTGACGACACCGAACACACCTACCTCTTCACCGGCCTGGACCGCATCGACCTGGCCGGCCCGCTGCCCGCCAGCCTGTGGTGCCATGCCCGCCTGCTCAACGCGGCAGGCCAGGCGCCGCAGCCGCCCGAATGGCAGGCCGAAGTCACCCTGCGCTCGCTCGACGGCGGCGTGCTCGGCCAGATCCGCGGCGTGCACCTGCGCCGCGCCTCGCGCGACGCGCTGGCACGGTCCCTGGGCCATGCCTCGGGCCATGGCCTGTTCCATGAGGTGGTGTGGGAAGACGCGCCGGCCCATGCGCCGGCCGCCGCCTCGCTGCCCGATCCCGCCGGCCTCGCGCCGGCCCTGCGCGAGCGCTTCGGCGCGCTGGCGGCCGAGCACGGCCTGGCCGTGTACGAACGGCTGCTGCCCGAACTCGATCGCCTGAGCGCCGACCACGTCGCCACCGCCTTGCGCCAGCTCGGCTTCGACGACACGCCGGGGCGCGGGTTCGACACCGCCGGTGAATCGCAGCGCCTGGGCGTGGTGCCGCGCCACGAACGCCTGTTCGCGCGCCTGCTGCAGATGCTGGCCGAAGACGGCCTGCTGCGCCGCGAAGGGGATCGCCACACGGTGCTCGCCCGCCTGGGCACGGCCGATGCGGCCGCGCGCTACGACACGCTGATGCAGACCTTCGGCGAGGTCGACGGCGAGCTGCGCACGCTGCGCCGCTGCGGGCCCGCGCTGGCCGCTGTGCTGCGCGGCGAGCAGGACCCGCTGCAACTGCTGTTCCCGGGCGGCTCGTTCGACGAGGCGCGCAAGCTCTACGTGGACTCGCCCTACGCGCAGACCTACAACCGCGCGCTCGGTGAAGCCTTGCAATCGGCCATTGCCCAGCTGCCTGCCGGCGCGCGCCTGCGCGTGCTGGAGATCGGCGCCGGCACCGGCGGCACCACCACCTACGTGCTGCCGCTGCTGCCGGCCGAGCGCACCGAGTACACCTTCACCGACCTCTCGCCGCTGTTCCTGGAGCGTGCGGCCGAGAACTTTGCCGCCTATCCCTTCGTGCGCCACGCACTGCTCGACATCGAGCGCGACCCGCAGGCGCAGGGTTTTGCGGCCGGCGCCTACGACATCGTGATCGCGGCCAACGTGCTGCACGCCACCGCCGACCTGGCCCAGACCCTGCGCCACGCGAAAAGCCTGATGGCGCCGGGCGCCATGCTGTTCCTGCTGGAAGGCGTGGCCCCGGAACGCTGGGTGGACCTCACCTTCGGCCTCACCGAAGGCTGGTGGCGATTCACCGATGCCGCCCTGCGCCCGGACTACCCCCTGGTGCCGCGCAGCGCCTGGCTGGACACGCTGCAAGGCCTGGGCTTCCAGGGCGCCTGCGCGGTGCCCGACGACCGCTGGACCACGCGCGGCGCGGCCCAGCAGGCGCTGATGCTGGCGCAAGCCCCGCTGGGCGGCCAGGCCTGGACCCTGGTGGGCGACCTGCAGGGTCTGGGCCAGGCGCTGGCCGGGCGCCTGCGCGCGCGCGGCGACCAGGTGCAGACCCTGGCGGCGGACGCGGTGCCGCCCGCCGGTGCGCTGGGCGAGATCATTTACCTGGCGGCGCTGGAACTGGCCTCGCGCGGTCTGGACGACCGCGAAGCCGCCGCCTTGGCCCACACGCTCGCGGGCGAAGGGCCGCGCCGCTGGCTGGCGGCGGCCGCGCAAGGGCAGGGCCGCATCCGGTTCGTGACGCAGGGCGTGCAGGGCGGAGCCGGTGGCGCCATGAGCCCGGGCGCCGCCTGGCAGGCGCCGCTGTGGGGTTGGGGACGCGGCTTCTCGCTCGAACAGCCCGGCGCCTGGGGCGGCCTGATCGACCTGCCTTCGGCTTCGACCGTGGACACGCTGCTGGAAGCGCTCGATGCGGTGGACGGTGAAGACCAGGTGGCCTGGCGCGATGGCCAGCGCCGCGTGGCGCGCCTGGTCCAGGCCGACACGCCGCCCGCGTCGGCGCCGAGCTTCAGCGCCGATGCCTGCTACCTCGTCACCGGCGGCTTCGGTGGCCTGGGCCTGGTGGTGGCGCGCTGGCTGGCCGAACACGGCGCGCGCCACATCGCCTTGCTGGGGCGCAACCCCGACCTTGGCGCGCCCGGCGTGGCCGAGATCGAGGCCCTGGGCGCGACGGTGCACACCGTGCAGGCCGACGTGGCCGACGAAGCCGCCATGGCGCGCGCCTTCGAACAGCTCAAGCGGGAGGCGCCGCCGCTGCGCGGCGTGATGCACGCCGCCGCCGCGCTGAGCGCCGCGCCGCTGCTTCAGCTCGACGACGCGATGGTGCGCCAGATGCTGGCACCCAAGCTCACGGGCACGCTGGTGCTCGACCGCCTCACGCGCGGCATGCCGCTCGATTTCCTGGTGCTGTTCTCCTCGACCACCGCCTTGCTCGGCGCCTCGGGGCTGGCCCACTACGCGGCCGCCAACGCCTTCCTCGACACGCTGGCTGAGGCCAGCGATGCCTCGCGCCGCGTGATCTCGGTGAACTGGGGCACCTGGGAGGTGATGCGGCTGGCCTCCAGCGACGACCAGCGCAGCTACCGCGAAGGCGGCCTGCAGCCCATGGCCGCGGCCGACGCGCTGGACGCGCTGGGCCGCCTGCTGGGCGGCACGGCGCGGCAGGCGGTCGTGGCCCAGGTGGACTGGACCGCGCTCAAGGCCTTGCACGAAGCGCGCCGCTCGCGCCCGCTGCTGTCGCACCTGGGCGTCGCGCCGCGCGCCGCCGTGGTGCAAGCGCCGCGCGCGGACAGCGGGCCTTCGCTGCAGGCGCGGCTGGAGGCCGCGCCGCCCGCGATGCGCCACGACCTGCTGGTCGAGTTCGTGCGGCAGGAGGTGGCCTCGGTGCTCGGCCTGGCCGGGCCGGCTGTGGTGCCCATCGCCACCGGCCTGTTCGACCTGGGCATGGACTCGCTGATGGCGGTCGAACTCAAGCGGCGGCTGGAGCGCGGCGCGGCGCGTGCGCTGCCATCCACGCTGACCTTCAACTACCCCAACGTGGGCGCGCTCGCGCGTTTTCTGGAAACCCAGCTCACCGTCAAGCCGGCCGCACCACCGGCACCCACCGCAGCGCCCGCCGCGGTGGCCGAGGTCGAGGTGCCCGATGCCGATGCGGACCTGGATTCGCTCAGCGACGACGAACTGGAGGCCCGCTTGCTGGCCCGACTGGAGCAGACCCGATGAAATACCGATCCCTTGGCATGCGCCTGACGATCATCTTCGTGGCCCTGTGGGCGGCCGAGGAGGCGCTCACCGGCGTGCTCCTGCAGCGCTACGGCCTCGCGCAGGTCGTGTGCCTGCGCTTCGCGCTGCACCTGGCCTTGCTGTGGATGCTGTTCGGGCGCGGCAACGGCCCTTCGCTGTGGCGCACGCGCCGGCCGGTGTCGCAGCTGTTCCGCGCCGCGATGATGGTGGGCATGCCGGCCTGCTGGTCGCTCGGTGTGCAGCGGGGCCTGGCCCCGGTCACCTTCCTGGCGGTGTTCTGGATCGCGCCGCTCATGATCCTGGGCCTGTCGCGCCTGGTGCTGCGCGAGCGCGTGCCGCTGCGTCTCTTCGGCTTCGCGGCGGCGGCCAGCGTGGGCGTGTTCCTGCTGCTGGGCCCGCACGTGCTGCCCCGGCCCGAGCTGCTGGTGTTCCCGGTGGCCATGGCCGCCTGCTTCAGCGTGTACGTGGTGATGACGCGCCTGCTGCACGCCGAGCCCACCCGTGTGAACCTGTTCTACACCGGCCTGGGCGCCTGCCTGCTGCTGTTGCCGCTGATGCCCTCGGGCTGGGTGACGCCGAGCGCGCCCGATCTGCTGCTGCTCGGGGGCGTGGCGGTACTGGGCCTGGGCGCGCTGCTGGCGCTGGAGCGGCTGACGGCGGTGGCGCCGATCTCGCGCACCGCGCCGCTGCTGTACCTGCAGATCGGTTTCACACTGGCCTTCGCCTGGGTGGCAGCGCACCCGCTGCCGGGCCTCATCGCCGTGGGCGTTGTGCTGCTCGCCGCCGGCCTGTGGCTGGCGCTGCGCCGTCGCCGGCGTGGCTCGTCCTGGCACATGACCTCCCTGCTGGCCGACACCGGCCACGCCGGTCTGGATTGACATGAGGCACCCCCCTGCGCCGCTGCGCGGCTTCCCCCCTCCGTGGCGCGCCTTCGGCGCTTCGAGGGGGGACGGCATTTCGGGCCGGCGGAGCCGGACCCTCGATGCCTCTGGATGGGGCTGCTGCTTTCGTCGTGGGGCACTGAAATGACTGCCAACCGCCGCGCCATCCTGCTGATGCTGGCCTTCGTCCTGCTGTGGGCGGGGATCGAGGCCATGGCGGCGAACGTGCTGCGCCACTACTCCCCGTACCAGGTGGTCTGGACGCGCTATGCCGTGCACCTGGCGCTGATGCTGGCGCTGTGGGGATGGCGCGAGCCGGCCTCGCTCTGGCAGACGCGCCGCCCGGTGTTCCATGTGGCGCGCTCGCTGCTGATGCTGGGCATGCCCGCGTCCTGGGTGATCGGCATGCAGATGGGCGTGCCCGGGCATTCGGTCATGACCATCTTCTGGATCAGCCCGGTGCTGATCCTCGGGCTGGCCTGGGTGTTTCTGCAGGACCGCGTGCCGCTGCTGGTCTGGGTGGCCACCTTCGTGGCCTGCCTGGGCGGCCTGCTGGTCAACGGCCTGCACGGGCTGCCGGGGCCGTCGCTGCTGGTCTATCCCCTGGGCATGGCCCTGTGCTTCAGCGTCTACGTGGTGATGACGCGCTCGCTGCGCACCGAGACCACCCGCACCAACCTGTTCTACACCGCCGCCGGTGTGTTCGTGGCGCTCACGCCCGCCATGCCCGGCCTGTGGATCACGCCACCGCTGACCGACCTGCTCACCATGGTGGCGATCGGCCTGCTCGGTTACGTGGCCTTGCTCGCGCTGGACCGCTCTGCCGCCGCCGCGCCCGTGAGTATTTCGGCACCCTTCGCGTATTTACAAATTGCCTTCACCGTGCCGCTCTTCTGGGTGGCAGGGCTGGGGCATGATATGTCGGTCCCGCGCATGGCGCTGGGGCTCCTGTTGATCGTTGGTGCTGCGCTCTGCCTTTGGCTGCGCGAGCCGCGCCTGCATGCCCGCGACGCGGTGATGGCGCGGTCGACGCCGTGATGAAGTTTTCAGTGAGGAAGTGATATGCAGTCAGATCGGACCAACCCCCCTGAATCGACGCCCGCCCAGCCGGCGCCCGCCGCCGATCGGCGCAACATGCTGCAGAACGCGCTCGGCGCCATCGAGCGCCTGCAGTCCCGCCTGGATGCGGTCGAGAACGCGAAACACGAGCCGATCGCCATCGTGGGCATGGCCTGCCGCGTGCCCGGTGGCGCGGAAGACGCCGACAGCTTCTGGAACCTGCTGACCGAGGGCAAGGACGTGGTGGGCGAGGTGCCCGCCGACCGCTGGGAGGTGGACGCGTACTACGACCCGGACCCGAGCAAGCAGGGCAAGGCGCGCACCAAGGCCGGCGGCTTCCTGAAAGACATCGACCAGTTCGAACCCAGCTTCTTCGGCATGTCGCCGCGCGAGGCCGCGGGCGTGGACCCGCAGCAGCGGCTGCTGCTGGAGGTGGCCTGGGAGGCGATGGAGCATGCTGCGATCCCGACCGACCAGCTCGACGGCAGCCTGACCGGCGTGTTCGTCGGCATCACGTCGATGGACTACTCCAACCGCATCGACGTGGCCGACCCGGCCCGCAGCGACATCTACCTGGCCACCGGCACCGCGCTCAACGCCGCCGCCGGCCGCGTGTCCTTCACCTTCGGCTTCCGCGGCCCCTGCATGGCGATCGACACCGCCTGCTCGTCCTCGCTGGTGGCGATCCACACCGCCTGCCAGAGCCTGCGCAACGGCGAAAGCAACCTGGTGCTGGCGGGCGGCGTCAACGCCATCCTCTCGCCCGACCCCTTCGTGCTGATCTCCAAGTGGGGCATGTTGTCGCCCGACGGCCGCTGCAAGACCTTCGATGCCTCGGCCAACGGCTTCGTGCGCGGTGAGGGCTGCGGCCTGATCGTGCTCGAGCGCCTGTCCGACGCCGTGGCCAACGGCCGCCGCATCCTGGGCGTGATCCCCGGCTCGGCGATCAACCAGGACGGCCGCTCCAGCGGCCTGACCGTGCCCAACGGCCTGGCCCAGCAGGAAGTGGTGCGCCAGGCGCTGGCCTCGGCCCGCCTCAAACCGACGGACGTGAGCTACGTCGAGGCCCACGGCACCGGCACCTCGCTGGGTGACCCGATCGAGGTCGAGGCGCTGGCCGCCGTGTACGGCGAAGGCCGGGCCATGCACCAGCCTTTCGAGGTCGGTTCGGTCAAATCCAACATCGGCCACCTGGAAGCCGCCTCCGGTGTGGCCAGCGTGATCAAGCTGGTGATGGCGCTGCGCCACCAGAAACTGCCCGCCAGCCTGCACGTGAAGCAGCTCACGCCGTCCATCCCCTGGGACACGCTGCCGGTGCGCGTGAGCACCGCGCTGCACGACTGGCAACCCGTGGGTGGCGCGCGCCGCATCGCGGGCGCCAGTGCTTTCGGTTTCAGCGGCATGAACGCCCACGTGCTGGTGGCCGAGCCACCCGTAGCCGCCGCGCCGGAGGCCGCACCGGCCCGGCCCCTGTACGCCATGCCGCTGTCGGCCAAGAACGACGCGGCGCTGCAGGCGCTGGCGCTGCGCTACGCCGACCACCTGGAACAACGCCCGGCCGATGCCCTGGCCGACGTGTGCGCCACCGCCGCCATCGGCCGTTCGCACCACCTGCTGCGCACGGTGCTGGTCGCGGCCGACCGCGCCGGCATGCAGGCCCAGCTGCGCGAACTCGCCAGCACCGGCCAGTCGGCCGTGCAGGGTTCCGTCTCGGCCAGCGGCCGCAACCGCGTGGCCTTCCTCTTCACCGGGCAGGGCGCGCAGTACGTCGGGATGGGCCGCGAGCTCTACGACGCCGAGCCCGTGTTCAAGGCCACGATCGACCGCTGCGCGGCCGTGCTCGACCCCTTGCTGGGCCGGCCGTTGCGCGAGGTGATGTTCGAGGAGACCGGTGGCAGCCTGGACCAGACCGGTTTCACCCAACCCGCGCTGTTCGCCATCGAGGTCGCGCTGGCCGCCACCTGGCGCAGCTGGGGCATCGAGCCCACGGTGGTGATCGGCCACAGCGTGGGCGAATTCGCCGCCGCCGTGGTCGCGGGCGTGTTCAGCCTGGAAGATGGCGCGCGCCTGATTGCGGCCCGGGGCCGGCTGATGCAGGCGCTGCCGGCCGGCGGCGCCATGGTGGCGGTGCAGGGCGATGCGGCGCTGGTGCAGCGCGAGATCGCGCCGCACGCCGACAAGGTGTCGGTCGCGGCCTTCAACGCGCCGGGCAACCTGGTGATCGCCGGTGCCGGCGCCGAAGTGGCCGCCATCGCGGCGCGCCTGGCCGAGCAGGGCCTGCGCACGCAGGCGCTGTCGGTGTCGCACGCCTTCCACTCGCCGCTGATGGACCCCATGGTGGAAGAATTCCGCCAGCTCGCCGCGAGCGTGGCGCATTCGGCGCCCACGCTCACCTGGATCTCCAACCTCGACGGCGCCCCCATGGATTGGGCGAAGTGGGGCAGCCGCATGGCCGACTACTGGGCCAGCCACGTGCGCGCACCGGTGGCATTCGAAAGCGGCGCGCGCGCGCTGGCCGCCACGCAGTGCGACGTGCACCTCGAAGTCGGGCCCAATCCCACGCTCATCGGCCTGGGCATGCAGTGCGTGCCCGAAGGCACGGCGACCGACTGGCTGCCCTCGCTCAAGCGCAGCAAGGGCGGCTGGGAACAGATGCTCGACAGCGTGGCGCGCCTGTATGTGCGTGGCGCGAAACTGAACTGGACGGCGGTGCAGGGCCCGGGCGTGCGCCACAGCCTGGAGCTGCCGCTGTACCCCTTCCAGCGCCAGGCCTACCTCGTGCCCTTCGCGCCGCGCGCCCGCCGCGTGGCCGGCGACTCGGTGCACGACCTGCTCGGCGAGCGCCTGAACGTGGCCGGCGTGGCCGCGCAGTTCGAACGCACGGTGGACGCCACCAGCCCGGCCTGGGTGGCGGACCACGTGATCGCGTCCGAGGCCGTGATGCCGCTGACCGCCTACCTCGAGGCCGCGCTGGCCGGGGCGCGGCAGGCCGACCCGGCCGTCACCGGGCTCACGGCGGTGGAGATCGGCGAACCCATGCCCCTGCTCGACGGCGAGCAGCGGCTCATGCAGGTCTCGGTGGACAAGGCCCTGGGCGGTGCGCCCTCGCGCGTGCGGGTGTTCAGCCGCGACGCGAAGCGGCCCGATGCCGAATGGGCCCAGCACGCCAGCGCCGAGCCGCTGCGTGGCCCGGTCGAGGCGGTGCCGGTGTCGCCGGTGGCCGAGGCGGCGAAGCGATTGACCAACGAGGTCGAGGTCGCGCCGTTTTACGACAAGGTGCGCAAGCTGGGCGTCGATTTCGGCGCCGGCTTCCGGGGCATGAAGCGCGTCTGGTGCGGTGAAGGCGAAGCCATTGGCGAGATCGTGCTGACCGACGCGGTGCAGGCCGATGCCGGCAAGTACCTGATGCACCCGGCGCTGCTCGACGCCTGCTTCCACACCTCGGCGGTCGCCATGGACACGCTGCCCAGCGCCAACGACGGCCGCTTCTACCTGCCCATCGGCGTGGACCGCTACCTCTGGAACGCCACGCCCACCGCCACGCTGCGCAGCCATGCGCGCGTGCGCCCGGCGCCGCCGCACAGCGACATGCTGGTGCTCGACGTGCACATCGAGACGCCCGACGGCCAGCCCGTGGCCCTGCTCGAAGGCCTGCGCTGCCGCCGCGCCAGCCGCGAACTGTTCCGCCAGCGCGTGGACGCGCAGGTGGCCGACTGGCTCTACGAACTGCAATGGAAGCCCGAGGCCCTGGTGGCCGAACCCGCCACCGCCGAAGGCATCTGGCTGGTGTTCGACGAAGGCCAGGGCCGCGGCCAGCGGCTGGCCGACGAGATCGCCCAGCGTGGCGGCCAGGCCCTGCGTGTGCTGCCTTCGGGCAGCGCGGCCGGAGCGGGCGCCACGGTGATCGACGAGACCCAGGCCGGCGAGTACGCCCGCCTGGTGGCCAAGGCCGCCGAGCGTGGCGCGTTGCGTGGCGTGGTGTCGCTGTGGCCGCTGCGCGTGCCGGCGCTGCGCGACGACGACCTGCCCAGCGCGGTGCAGCGCTTCGGCGTGGACGCCGCGCTGCTGACCCTGCAGGCCCTGGCGCAGGCCGGGCTGCCGTCGGCGCCGCGCCTGTGGATCGCCACCGCCGGCAGCCAGTCGGTGGACGGCACCGAGGAACTGCGCATCACCCAGGCCCCGGTGGCCGGCCTGGCGCGGGTGGCCGCGACCGAGCACCCCGAGCTGCGCGTGACCCTGGTGGACCTCGATCCGCAAGCCACGCCCAGCGATGCGCGCCTGCTGCTCGACGAAATGCTGTCCGGCAGCGAAGAGAACCAGGTCGCGCTGCGCAAGGGCGTGCGCTATGCCGCCCGCCTGGCGCGCCAGCCGCGTTCCAGCGCGCCGCACATCGACGACGCGCCGATCCGCCTGAACATCACCGAGCGCGGCACGCTTGAAAACCTGAACCTGGGTGCGATGGAACGCCGCGCGCCGGGCCGGGGCGAGGTCGAGATCCGGGTGCGCGCCAGCGGCCTGAACTTCCGCGACGTGCTCAGCGCGCTGGGCATGTACCCCGGCGAGATTCGCCACCTGGGCAGCGATGCCTCGGGTGAGGTCGTGGCTGTGGGCGAGGGCGTGACGCAGTTCAAGGTCGGCGACCGCGTGGTCGCGATGCTCGAAGGCGCCTTCTCCAGCCACGCGGTCGCGCGCTGGGAATTCGTCGCACCGTTGCCCGATGGCGTGAGCTTCGAGCAGGGTGCCGCCATCCCCACCGCCTACCTCACGGCCGACATCACGCTCAACCTGCTGGGCAAGATGAGCAAGGGCGACCGCGTGCTGATCCACTCGGGCGCGGGCGGCGTGGGCATGGCCGCCATCGCGCTGGCCCGCCGCGCGGGCGCCGAGATATTCGCCACCGCCGGCAGCCCCGAGAAGCGCGAGGAACTGCGCCGCCTCGGTGTGCACCATCCGCTGGACTCGCGCAGCGACTCCTTCGCCGACGAGATCGCCCGCATCACCGAAGGCAAAGGTGTGCGCCTGGTGCTCAACTCGCTCGCCGGCCACCTGCTGGACCGCAGCTTCGAATGCCTCTCCGACGGCGGCATCTTTCTGGAGATCGGCAAGCGCGGCCTGTGGACGCACGAGCGCGTGGCCGAGCTCAACCGGGGCATCGAGTACCACATCGTCGACTGCAACGACAACGCGCGCGACACACCGGAAATCGTGGGCCAGATCTTCACGCGCGTGCTGCAGGAGATCGAGTCCGGCGTGCTGCCGTGGCTGCCTTGCACCACCTTCCCGTTCGAGAGCGCGCCCGACGCCTTCCGCTACATGGCGCAGGCCAAGCACATCGGCCGCGTGGTGTTCCGCCACCGCGTGGACCCGCCCAAGGTGCCGCAGGCGGTGCGCGACGACGCCACCTACCTCGTCACCGGTGGTCTCAAGGGCCTGGGTCTGCTGGCAGGCCAATGGCTGGCAGGCGAGGGCGCGCGCCACCTGCTGCTGGCCGGTCGCAGCGAACCCGACGCCACCGCGCGCGACGCCATCGCGGCCATGGAAGCCGAGGGCGTGAGCGTGAAGACGGTCTCGGCCGATGTGGCCACGGCCGAGGGCATCGCGCGCCTCATGGCGGCCCTGAAGGACATGCCCGCGCTGGGCGGTGTCATCCACGGTGCGGCGGTGCTCGACGACGGCGTGCTCATCAAGCAGACGCCGGAGCGCTTCGCCACCGTGATGGGGCCGAAGGCCGACGGTGCGTGGCGCCTGAGCGTGGCCTTGGAGCGCGCCGGCCATCGGCCCGACTTCGTGGTCTTCTACTCCTCGCTGTCGGCCGTGTTCGGCTCGGCGGGGCAGGGCAACTACGTGGCGGCCAACGCTTTTCTCGATGCGCTGGCGCGCCAGCGCCGCGACGCGGACCGCGCCGCCCTCAGCGTCAACTGGGGCGCGTGGAGCGAGGTGGGCATGGCGGTGCGCGCCGGCACGGTCTCCAAGGCGGGTGCGCAAGGCCTGGCCTCGCTGTCGCCGGCGGAGGGCATGCAGGCGCTGAGCGTTCTGCTGCGCGACAACGCCACCCGCAGCTCGGTCGCGCCGATCGACTGGGCGCTGCTGGGCCAGCAGATGCCGGCCGGGCAGGCGCCCAGGCTCCTGTCGGACCTGCTCGCGGCCGCGCAGAACCGCGGCGGCGGCCAGGCCCAGGGCAGCGCCGCGCGCGTGGACTACGCCAGCCTGCCGGCCAAGGAGCGGCGCGAACAGCTGGTGACGCTGGTGCGCCGCGAGCTGGCCACCGTGCTGGGCCTGGCGGGTTCGCCGCAATCGATCCCGGTGGACCAGACCTTCACCGCGCTGGGCCTGGACTCGCTCACCTCGGTGGAACTGCGCAACCGCCTGCAGCAGGCGCTGGGCCGCAGCGTGGCCGCCACGGCCGCCTTCGAATGGCCCTCGGTGGGCGAGATGGCGACCCACCTGAACAGCCTCTATGGCGATGACGACACCTCGGATGCCTCCGACGCCAACAGCCGGGAGGAACTCACGTTGTGAGCGATACCGTTGAGTTGATCAAGCGGCTTCAAGGGCTGGACATCCATCTGAAACTCGACGGAGACCGGCTCAGCGTCAACGCGCCCAAAGGCGCGGTGACGGCCGAACTCCGCGAGGAACTCGGGCGGCGCAAGGACGAGGTCAAGGCCTACCTGGCGGCGCACGGCACGGCGCCCGCCCGCTCGGTGCTGCCGGCGCTGGAGCGCGTGCCGCGCCAGGCCGACATGCCGATCTCGCACACCCAGCAGCGGCTGTGGTTCCTGCGCCAGATGGACCCCACCAGCCACGCCTACAACATCGCGGCGGCGCTGCGCATCAGCGGGCCGCTGGATGAAGCCGTGCTCGAGCGCGTGCTGGCGGTGCTGGTGGCGCGGCACGAAAGCCTGCGCACGCGCTTCATCTCGGTGCAGGGCGAACCGCGCTTCGTGATCGACCCGCACGCCCGCGTGCACCTGGACCGCATCGACATCTCGCCGCTGCAGGGCGGCGCGCGCGACGCCGCGTGCAAGCAGGCGATCGAAAGCATCGCGCGGCGCCCGTTCGACCTGTCGCAGGCGCCCCTGCTGCACGCCGGCCTGATCCGCGAGAGCGGACAGCAGCAGGTGTTCGCCTTCGCGCTGGACCACATCGTGTCCGACGGCCTGTCGCTCGGCATCTTCATGCTGGAGTTCCGCGACCTGTATTCGCGCCTGGCGACCGGCCACGAGGTGACGGTGGTCGAGCCGCCCATCCAGTACTACGACTACGCCGAATGGGAGCGCCGCGCCTTCGCGCAGGGCGCGATCGACGAGCACCTGGCGTTCTGGAAGCGCGAACTCGCCGGCCTGCCGTCGATGCTGCAGCTGCCCACCGACCGGCCCCGCCCGCCGGTGCAGACCACCCATGGCTCGCGCTGCGCGCTGCAGCTCACGCCCGCGTTCTCCGACCGCCTCAAGGCCTTCGGCCGCGCCGAGGGCACGACGCTGTTCATGGTGATGCTCTCGGCCTTCCAGGTGCTCATGCACCGCTACAGCGGCGAGACCGACATCGCCATCGGCTCGGCCATCGCCAACCGCAACCGTTCCGAGGTGGAGCACACCATCGGCTTCTTCGCCAACAACCTGGTGCTGCGCGCCGACGTGAGCGGCGACCCGACGGTGCGCGAACTCATGACCCGCGTGCGCGAGCGCGCGCTGCGCGCCTACGCCCACCAGGAGATGCCGTTCGACATGCTGGTCGACGAGCTGGGCACGCGCCGCGAGCTGGACCATTCGCCGTTGTTCCAGGTGCTGTTCGTGCTGCAGAACCTGTCCATGACCAGCCTGGAACTGCCCGGCCTGCGTTGCGACAGCGTGGACCTGGACGTGACCGCCTCGCGCTTCGACCTGTCGGTGGACGTGTTCGACATCGTGCACGGCCTGCGCTGCTACTTCGAATACAACACCGACCTGTTCGACGTCTCCACCATCGAGCGCATGCTCAACCACTACCGCAAGCTGCTCGAAGGCTTCGTGGAGCGGCCGGACGCGCGCGTGAGCGAACTGGCCCTGCTGACAGACGACGAGCAGCGCCAGCTGCTGCTGGACTGGAACGCCACCGCCATGCCGTACCCGGTCGAGCAGACCGTGCACGGCCTGTTCGAGGCCCAGGCCGCGAGCACGCCCGACGCGGTGGCGCTGCGGTTCGAGGACGTGTCGCTGAGCTACGCCGAACTCAATGCCCGCGCCAACCAGCTGGCCCACCACCTGCGTGCCCTGGGCGCGGGGCGTGAGTCGCTGGTCGGTGTGTGGATGGAGCGCAGCGAGGACATGGTGGTCGCGGTGATGGGTGTGCTCAAGGCCGGCGCGGCCTACGTGCCGCTCGACCCGGCGTTCCCCAAGGACCGCATCGACTACATGATGGAAGACGCCGAACTGTCCATCGTCGTGACCCAGTCGGCCCTGGCCGAAGGCCTGCCCGCCGGCATCCGCGCGGTCTGCCTGGACCGCGATGCCCCCACGCTGGCGACCCAGCCCAACGCCAACCCGGCGCCCCTGGCCGCATCCAGCGACCTGGCCTACGTGATCTACACCTCGGGGTCCACCGGCCGCCCCAAGGGCGTGATGCTGGAGCACCGCTCGGTGGTGAACTTCCTGCTGTCCATGCACCGCGAGCCGGGCATCACCGCGCAGGACCGATTCGTCTCGGTGACCACCCTGTCGTTCGACATCGCGGGCCTGGAAATCCACGGCCCGCTCACCGTGGGCGGCACGGTGGTGCTGGCCTCGCGCGCAACCGCGCTGGACGGCGTGCGCCTGGCGGCGCTGCTCGACCGGTCCGAGGCCACGCTGCTGCAGGCCACGCCGGCCACCTGGCGCCTGCTGCTGGACAGCGGCTGGCAAGGCCGGCCCGGCCTGAAGATGCTGTGCGGCGGCGAAGGCCTGCCGCGCGACCTGGCCGACAAGCTGCTGGCCACGGGCGGCGAGCTGTGGAACATGTACGGCCCGACCGAGACCACCATCTGGTCCACGGTCTGGCGCGTCACCGACACGCAGCGCGCGATCTCCATCGGGCGCCCGATCGCCAACACCCAGGTCTATGTGCTGGAGCCCTCGGGCCTGCCGGCACCGGTGGGCGTGGGCGGCGAGCTGTGCATCGGCGGCGACGGCCTGGCGCGCGGCTACCGCAACCGCGACGACCTGACGGCCGAGAAGTTCGTGACGCTGGACCTGCCCGGCGTAGGACCGGCGCGGGTCTACCGCACCGGCGACGTGGTGCGCTTCCTGGCCGACGGCCGCATGGAGTTCGTCGGCCGGCGCGACCACCAGGTCAAGGTGCGCGGCTTTCGCATCGAGCTGGGCGAGATCGAAACCGTGCTCGCGAAACACGAGGGCATCAAGGATTGCGTGGTGCACGTGCGCGAGGACACGCCGGGCGATCAGCGCCTGGTGGCCTATGTCGTGAGCCAGCCCGGCGCCACCTTCGAGACCGAGGCCGCTCGCGCCACGTTGCGCGTGCAGCTGCCCGAGTACATGGTGCCCAACCTCTTCGTGGTGCTGGAGGCGCTGCCGCTGACGCCCAACGGCAAGGTGGACCGCAAGGCCCTGCCGGCGCCGACGCTGGTGGTGGACGAGGCGGCCGACCTCGCCGACGAGGCCCTCATGACGCCGGTGCAGCGCCAGGTCGCCGCGCTCTGGCGCGAGGTGCTGAACACCCAGCGCGTGGGCCTGCACGCCAACTTCTTCGACCTCGGCGGCCACTCGCTGCTGCTGGTCCGGCTCCAGTCGGCGATGCAGCGCGAGTTCGGCAAGGAGTTCCCGCTGGTGGAGCTGTTCCAGCGCACCACCGTGGCTGCGCAGGCCGAACGCATGTCAACACCGGCGGGCGCCAGCGGGGCGCTGGAGCGCGCCCGCGCGCGCGCCGCCAAACAGATTCAGGGGTAAGGGGATGGGTCCCAGCGAGAAATTTCCCGAGCACGCCATGGCCATCGTCGGCATGGCGGGGCGCTTCCCGGGCGCGCGCGATCTGGACGCGTTCTGGCGGAACATCCGCGAGGGCGTCGAGTCGCTCGAACCGTTCAGCGACGCCGACCTGCACGGCGCGGGCGTGGACCCGGCCCTGAGCGCGCAACCGCAGTATGTGCGCAAGGGCACCGTGCTGGAGGACGCCGACCACTTCGATGCCGGCTTCTTCGGCATGTCGCCGCGCGAGGCGCAGGTGATCGATCCGCAGCAGCGCATCTTCCTGGAGTGCGCGTGGGAGGCGCTGGAGCACGCGGGTTACGCGCCCGGTGCCGTCGCGCAGGCCGTCGGCGTCTACGCCGGCGCCAGCATGAACACCTACCTGCTGTCGCAGATCCTGCGCGACCCGGCGCTGGCCGCGTCGGTGGGCGGCTACCAGCTCATGCTGGGCAACGACAAGGACTTTCTCTGCACGCGCGTGTCCTACAAGCTGGACCTGCACGGGCCCAGCATGACGCTGCAGACCGCGTGCTCGACCTCACTGGTGGCGGTGCAGGTGGCCTGCCGCGCGCTGGAGCGGCACGAGTGCGACATCGCGCTGGCCGGCGGCGTGTCGGTGAACTTCCCGCAGCGCGGCGGCTACCTGTTCCAGGAGGGCATGATCCTCTCGCCCGACGGCCACTGCCGGCCGTTCGACGTGGACGCCAAGGGCACGCGGCCCGGCGCCGGCGCCGGCATCGTGGTGCTCAAGCGCCTGGCCGATGCGCTGGCCGATGGCGACACCATCCACGCCGTGATCCGCGGCGCGGCCATCAACAACGACGGCGCTGGCAAGGCCGGCTACACCGCGCCCAGCGTGGACGGCCAGGTGGAGGCCATCGCCACGGCGCAGATGCTGGCGGGCGTGGAACCGCGCAGCATCGGCTACCTGGAGGCGCACGGCACCGCCACGCCGCTGGGCGACCCGATCGAGATCGCGGCGCTGCGCCAGGTGTTCGAGGCCGGCACGGCCGACCAGGGCTTCTGCCGCCTGGGCTCGCTCAAGGCCAACCTGGGCCACCTCGACGCCGCTGCCGGCGTGGCGGGTCTGATCAAGACCGTGCTCGCGTTGCAGCACCGCGAGCTGCCGCCGCTGGTGAACTTCCGCCAGGCCAACCCGCAGCTCGGCCTGGACAGCTCGCCGTTCACCGCCAGCGCCCAGGCCGCGCCCTGGCCAGCGGGGGATGCACCGCGCCGCGCGGGCGTGAGTTCCTTCGGCATCGGTGGCACCAACGCCCACGTGGTGCTGGAAGAGGCCCCCGCCATCGAGCGCGTGGAAAACGCCAGCCAACCGCAGCTGCTGGTGCTGTCCGCGCGCAGCGAAGCCGCGCTCGAAGCCGCCACGCAGCGCCTGCGCGAGCACCTCGCCGGACCTGGCGCGGCGCAGGACCTGCGCGACGTGGCCTGGACGCTGCAGGAAGGCCGGCGTGCCTTCCCGCACCGCCGCACCCTGGTGGCCGCGACCGCCGCCGACGCGGTGGCCGCGCTCGGTGCGCCCAGGCGCGCGCCGGTGCACACGGCCCGCCACGAAGGCGGCGAGCGACCCGTGGCCTTCCTGTTCAGCGGGCAGGGCAGCCAGTTCGCCGGCATGGGCGCCGACCTGTACGCGCAACACGCCGTGTACCGCGACGCGATCGACCGCTGCGCCGAGTTGCTGCGCGAGCCCCTGGGCCGCGACCTGCGCGACGTGCTGTTCGCCCCCGCGGGCGACCTCACCATCAACGAAACCCGCTATGCCCAGCCGGCGCTGTTCGTCACCGAGTACGCGCTGGCGACGCTGTGGCAGTCGTGGGGCGTGCGCCCGGCCGCGATGCTGGGCCACAGCATCGGCGAGTACGTGGCGGCCCACCTGGCCGGCGTGATGTCGCTGGCCGATGCGCTCACCCTGGTGGCCGCGCGCGGCCAGCTGATGCAGGGCATGGCGCCCGGCGGCATGGCGGCGGTGCAGCTCAGCGCTTCCGAGCTGCAGAAATGGCTGGCCACGCCGGCCGGCACGCTGGAGATCGCGGCGGTGAACGCGCCTGGCCTGTGCGCCATCTCCGGCCCGCACGAGGCGCTGGAGGCCTGCCTCAAACAACTGAAAGAGCAGGGCATCGACGCCCAGCCGCTGCACACCTCGCACGCGTTCCATTCCTCGATGATGGAAGGCGTGCTCGCCCCATTCACCGCGCTGGTCGAGAAGATGGCCCTGGCCGCCCCCGGTGTTCCCTACGTGTCCAACGTCACTGGCCTGTGGATCACACCGGCCCAGGCCACCTCGCCCGCGTACTACGCCGAGCACCTGCGCCGCGCCGTGCTGTTCGAGGCCGGCGTGCGCACGCTGGCGGCCGATGCCTCGCTGCACCTGCTCGAGGTCGGCCCCGGCCGCTCGCTGGCCACGCTGGCCGGCATGGCACTGGGCGTGGAGGGCGTGCGCCGCACCAGCCTGTCCATGGGCAACGCGCGCGATGCGCGCGGCGGCTCGGTGGCGATGCTCGAAGCCGCGAGCCGCCTCTGGCTCGCGGGCGTGTCGCTCGACTGGGCCGGCCTGCACGGCCCGGCGCGGCCGCACCGCGTGCCGCTGCCCACCTACCCGTTCGAACGCAAGCGCCACGCGGTGGACCCGGCGGCGCCCAAGGCCGCGCCCGCCAAGGCGGCGGCCCCGGTGGCGGAAGCCGCCGTGCAGCGGCCCGTCGACGACTGGTTCTGGGAAGCTTCCTGGCAACGCGCGGGCGCCTTGCCCACCGGTCTGTCACCGTCCTCCGAGGCCCAGGGCCGCTGGCTGGTGTTCCGGGGCGACGACGCCGCGTCACAGGCCCTGGCGACCGCGCTGGCCGGGCAGGGCGCCGAGGTGGTCTCGGTGAGCGCCGGTGACGCGTTCCGGCAGGTCTCGGCCACGCACTACGAGGTGGCGCCCGGTTCACAAGCCGACCACGATCAACTGTTCGGCGCCCTGGGCGCGGCACCGCTGGCCTGCGTGCTGCACGCCTGGAACGTGGCGCCCGATGCGCCGCTGGTGGCCGATGCCCTGGACGCCGCGCTGCCGCAAGGCCGCCGCCAGGCCTTCGACGCGCTGATCTGCCTGGCGCGCGCGCTGGGTGGCCTCAAGCGCGCCCAGCCGCTGCCGGTGCTCGTGCTCAGCAGCGACCGCGAGCCGGTGCTGGGCACCGAGTCCGTTCGGCCCGAGCGCGCGCTGCTGCTCGGCCCGGCCTTGCTCTTGCCGCTGGACGTGCCCGGCGTGCACTGCCGCGTGATCGATCTGGCGGGCAGCGAATGGGCGCCTGAGGCCGCGCCCCGGCTGGCCGCCTCGCTGCGCGCCGAGGCGGCCCGGCCCGAACCGGACGGCGTGGTGGCCTACCGTGGGCGCCATCGCTGGACGCCCACGCTCGCGCCGCAGCGCCTGGGCGCCGACACGGGCGCTCTGCCGCTGCGCGACGGCGGTACCTACCTCGTGACGGGCGGTGCTGGTGGCATTGGCCTCACGCTGGGCCAATGGCTGGCCCGCACCGCGCGCGCGGCCCGGCTGGTGCTGCTGTCGCGTTCGGCCTGGCCCGACCGGGCGCAGTGGGATGCGTTGCTGGCGGCGAAAGACACGCCCGCGCCGCAGAAGGAGCGCATCGCCGGCATCCGCGCGATGGAGGCCGCCGGCGCCGAGGTGCTGCTGTGTTCGGCCGATGTGGCCGACGAAGCGCAGATGCAGGCCGTGGTCGCCATGGCGCGCGCGCGTTTCGGCGCGGTGCACGGCGTGGTGCACGCCGCAGGCGCGCTGGGCACCGGCACCGTGTTCGAGAAAACGGCGCAAAGCATCGAGGCCGTGCTGCGGCCCAAGCTCGAAGGCACGCTGGTGCTGGACCGCGTGCTCGCCGGCAGCGGGCTCGACTTCTTCATGATGTGCTCGTCCATCAGCACGTCCTTCGGTTCGGCCGGCATGGCCGACTACTCGGCCGCCAACGCCTTCCAGGACGCGTTCGCCAAGTCCGGCCTCGCGCGCTCGAGCCAGCGCGTGCTCGCGGTGGGCTGGGATTCGTGGCGCGACGTCGGCTTCTCGGCCGCGCAGGGGGGCGACAGCTCGCATGCTGCGCTGCGTTATGCCATCCGCCCCCAGGAGGGCGCTGAAGCTTTCGGGCGCGTGCTCGCCAGCGGCCTGCCGCATGTGTACGTGACGCGCCAGGTCATGCCCGACATGCTGCGCGACGTGGAGGCCTTGAAGGCCTGGTTGCGCACCTCGGGCGAAGCCACGCAGAGCCAGGCCGCCTTGGCCGAGCCGGGCGCCGCCGCCGCGGTGGACCTGCAGGCGCTCGCCCCGAGCGAGATCGAAGCGCGCATCGGCGCCATCTGGGCCGACCTGCTGGGCGTGGACGACATCGGGCTCGACGACGACTTTTTCGCGCTGGGCGGCCATTCGCTGATGGCCACCCGCATCATCGCGCGCATCGAAGAGCAGTTCGGCGCGCGCCTGTCGCTGCGCGACCTGTTCGAAGGCCCCAGCATCCGCCAACTGGCGGCGAAAGTGGTGGCGCAGGGCGCATCGGGCGCCAGGAGCACAGGCCAGCCCGAGAGCGGCGCTGGGGATGAAGACCGGGAGGAGATCGAGTTTTGAACGCGCACGAGTTGCTGGCACAGCTGCAAGGCCTGGGCGTCGAATTGACGGCGGACGAAGGCCGCCTGCGCGTGAGCGCGGCCCGAGGCCGCCTGGACGAGGACCTCAAACACGCCATCGGTGAACACAAGACCGAGTTGCTCGCGCTGCTGGCGCAGCGCCGCGCCCCCGGCGCCGGGCCGGTGGCCGGCGTGGCGCACGACGGGCCGTTGCCGCTGTCGCCGTTCCAGGAGCGGCTGTGGATCCTGCAGCAGCTCGAACCCGACAGCACCACCTACCTGATGGCCACCACCTGGCTCGCGCCCCTGGGCGTGAGCGGTGAAGCCCTGGTGGCCGCGATCGAGCGCGTGCACGCGCGCCAGCTCGGCCTGCGCATGGTGTTCGTCGAGGAACAGGGCAAGCCCACGGGCCGCCGCGTGCAGGTGCCCAAGGTGCGCATGCACGATCTGCGGCACCTGAGCCCGACCGAACAGAAGTGGCAGATCGATGCCGACGTCGAGCGTGTGGTGCACACGCCGATCGACCTGGCGCACGAGACGCCTGCGCGCTTCGAGGTCTACGCCACCGCGGGCGACACCTGGGTGGTGATGGTCGCGGCGCACCACATCGCCGTCGATGCCTGGTCGCTGCACGTGCTGCGCCGCGAGATCGCGGCCGAGCTGGCGGCGCCGCGTGACGACGAAGCCGCCGCGCCCGCGCTGCAGTACGCCGACTACGCCGCCTGGCAGCGCCACGCGGTCGATACCTCCGCGGGGCTGGACTGGTGGGAGCGCACGCTGCAAGGCGCGCCCCAGCTCTCGGCCTTTCCCGCCGACCTGCCGTTGTCCGACGCGCCTCCCAAGGGCGCCTCGGTGGACTTCGAGCTGGACGCCGAGCTGCTCTCGGGCCTGCGCCAGCTGGTGCGGCGCGAGAACGCCACGGTCTACATGGCGCTGCTGGCGGCCACCGCCGCGCTGCTGCGCGCGCACACGGCGCAGGGCGACCTGCTGCTGGGCAGCCCCATGGGCGTGCGCGAGCGCGCCGAGTTCGAAAACCTGATCGGTCCCTTCGTGAACCTGCAGGTGGTGCGCCTGCAGGCCGGCGACGACCCGGCTTTCAGCGAGCTGCTGCGCCGCGCGCGCAACGCGTTGCTGGACGCGCACGAGCACCGCGAGGTGTCTTTCGAAAGCGTGCTGGAGCGGCTGCGCCCGGTGCGCTCATTCCAGCACTCGCCGCTGTTCCAGGTGGCGGTGGTGCAGCACAACGTCAACGCCCAGAGCCAGGGCTCGACCAGCGAGAGCGGCCTGGCCATCACCGGTGGTGGTGCGCTGCACGAGCTGACCTGGTTCGCGCGCGAGGAGGGCGGCCGGCTGGTCTGCAGCCTGGAGTACCGCAGCGACCTCTATTCGAGCGGCATGATGGAGCGCCTCGCTTCGCAGCTGCAGGCCCTGCTGCGCGGCGCGGTGGCGAACCACGAAGCACCGATCAGCCAGCTGCCCCTGCTCACGCCGGCCGCGCGCGAACAGCTCGTGCACGGCTTCAACGAGACCACGCAGGCGCTGGACACCACGCTCTTCGCCCAGCGCCTGGAGCGGCAGGCCGCCCAGTCGCCCGCGCGCACCGCGGCGGGCTTCGACGGCCAGACCCTGGACTACGCCACGCTGAACCGCCGCGCCAACCAGCTCGCGCACCACCTGCAGGGCCTGGGCGTGCGGCCCGGGGTGCGCGTGGGCATCTGCATGGACCGCTCGCTGGACCTGCTGATCGCGCTGCTGGCGGTGCACAAGTCCGGTGGGGCCTACGTGCCGCTGGACCCCGACTTTCCCGCCGAGCGCCTGGCCTACATGCTGGAAGACAGCGGCGCGCAGGTGCTGGTCACGACGGGCGAGGCGGCCGACGCCGTCAGCGCGCCCGAAGGCGTGCGCTGCGTGGACCCGATCGCTGATGCGGCCGCGATCGCCGCGCACAGCGGCGACAACCCGGCGCCCTCGGCTGGCGCCGGCGACGCGGCCTATGTGATCTACACCTCCGGTTCCACCGGCCGCCCCAAGGGCGTGGTGGTGCCGCAGGGTGCGCTGGCCAACTTCCTGGCGTCGATGGCGCTGCAGCCCGGCCTGGGCGCCGACGACGTGCTCGCGGCCGTGACCACGGTGTCGTTCGACATCGCCGGTCTGGAGCTGTACCTGCCCCTGACCGTGGGCGCGCGGGTCGAACTGGCCTCGCGCGAGACCGTCACCGACGGCACGGCGCTGGCGGACTGGCTCGCCGCGTGCGGGGCCACGGTGCTGCAGGCCACGCCGGCCACCTGGCGCCTGCTGCTCGAAACCGACTGGACCCCGGCGCGCCCCTTGCGCGCCTTCTGCGGCGGCGAACCACTGCCGCGTGACCTGGCCGACCGCCTTTTGGAGCGCGTGGCCCAGCTGTGGAACCTCTATGGCCCGACCGAGACCACCATCTGGTCCACCGTGCAGCGCGTGGAGCCCTCACCGGCGCCCATCCGCATCGGCCGGCCGATCGCGAACACGCAGGTCTACGTGGTCGACGCGCGCGGCGAGCCCGTGCCCATCGGCGTGCCGGGCGAGCTGTGCATCGGTGGCGCCGGCGTGGCCACGGGTTACCACGAGCGCGCAGAGCTCACGGCCGAGCGCTTCGTGGCCGACCGCTTCGCCCGCGAGCCCGGCGCGCGCCTGTACCGCACCGGCGACCTCGCGCGCTGGGACGCGCAAGGCCATCTGCACCACCTGGGCCGGCTCGACCACCAGGTGAAGGTGCGTGGCTACCGCATCGAACTCGGCGAGATCGAGACCGCGCTGTCCGCGCACCCGGCCGTGCGCCAGGCGGTGGTGATGGGCCGCGAGGCCGGCCCGGCCGATGTGCGGCTGGTGGCCTACCTGGCGTTCCAGCCGGGCGAAGACCTGACCGCCAGCGACGTGCGCCGCTTCCTGCGCAAGCAGTTGCCGGACTACATGATCCCGTCGGTGGTGGCGGCGGTGGACGCGATCCCGCTCACGCCCAACGGCAAGGTCGACCGCGCCGCGCTGCCCGACCCGTTCCGCCACGCGGTGCAGGCCGCGCGCGATTTCGTCGCACCCGAGCCGGGCCACGAACAGGCCATGGCCGAGATCTGGCGCGACATCCTGCACGTCGATCGCGTGGGCGCCGAGGACAACTTCTTCGAACTCGGCGGCCATTCCCTGCTGTCGCTGCGCGTGGCGCAGGCGGTGGAAAAGCGGTTGGGGTGGCGCATGGATGCGCGTACATTGTTCTTCCAGAACCTGCGTCAGGTGGTGGCCACCGCGGCCGCCGAAAAGGGAAGCCTTCAGGAATGACGCCACTGTTTTTTGGTGAGAGCTCGCGCCGCCTGTTCGGCGTCTACACGCCGGCGCACGCGCGCGGCGGGAAGGCGCGCGGCGTCGTGATCTGCCCGCCCTGGGGCACGGAATACCTGCGCGCGCACCGCAGCGTCTGCCAGCTCGGCCGGCTGCTGGCCGAGTCCGGCGTGCACGTGCTGCGTTTCGACTATTACGGCACCGGCGATTCCGCCGGGGACACGAACGAGGGCGATCTGAAAGGCTGGCAGGCCGACGTGGAAACCGCCATCGACGAACTCAAGGACACCGCCGGCCTGCAGCGCGTGGGCCTGGTGGGCCTGCGCCTGGGTGGCCTGCTCGCGGCCCGCGTGGCGCCGGTGCGGCGCAAGGACGTGGATGCCGTGGTGCTGTGGGACCCGGTGGTGCAGGGGGCCGACCACCTGGCCGGCCTGCAGCGCCTGGACGCGGCCGTGGCCCGCGAGCGCGCCTTGAAGGTGAACGCCGGGGAACTGCTGGGCTTTCCCATGTCCGTGGCCCTGGCCACCGAGCTGCAGGCCATCGACCTGCTGCAGCACGTGCCCGGCCTGCCGGCGCGCACGCTCATGGTGGTCTCGGAAAACGTGCTGGGGCAGGACGCGGTGCGCACCGCGCTCGAAACGGCGCGGCCCGGCACGCAGCCCTTCGAGCACATCCAGAGCCAACCCGCCTGGCTGGAGGACCAGCATTCCGGCGCGGGCGCCGTGCCCGTCAAGCTGCTGCAGCGCGTCGTGGAGTGGCTGGCGTGATGGAACGCGTCGTCGAACAGGCCTTGCTGCTGGGCCCCCGCAAATCCATGGTCGGGGTGATCACGCCCGCGTCCACGCGCTCGGCCGTGCCCGATGCGCCTTTTGTCGTGATCCTCAACGCCGGCATCATCCACCGCGTCGGCCCCAACCGCATGCACGTGCTGCTGGCCCGCGCGCTGGCGGCCGCGGGTTTCGGTGTGCTGCGGGTCGACCTCTCCGGCCTGGGCGACAGCGAGGCGCGCGACGACGCGCTGCCGCCGCTGGACGCCACCCTGGCCGACATCCGCGAGATCCTGGACATGCTGCAGGCCACGCGCCAGGTGCAGCGCGTGGTGCTGGTGGGCCTGTGCTCGGGTGCCGACCATTCCATCATCTACGCCGGCACCGACGAGCGCGTGGTGGGCGTGGCGCTGATGGACCCGTCCATTCCGCGCACCCTGGGCTACTACGTGCACCACTACGGCCACCGCATCCTGGGCTTGCGCGCCTGGCTCAACCTGATGCTGGGCCGCCACCCGATCTGGCGCGCGCTGCGGCACCGCCTGAGTAGCAAGGTGCCCGGCGGGTCGCCGGCCGAAGAGGTGGAGGCCCGGGGGCCGTCGCTGGAAGACCCGAAAGTCAGGGCCTTTTTGCAGAACGCCTATGGCCGCGCGCTGGGCAGCGGCGTTCAGATGCTGGCCGTGCTCACCTCGGACCGGCAGCGCCAGCACAACTACCGCCGCCAGCTGCTGGACGCCTTCCCCCTGCTGACCTTCGGCGACCAGCTGTGGCTGGAGTACTTCAAGGAATGCGACCACACCTTCGCGTCGTCGGCCAACCGCGCCCGCCTGATCGGCCTGGTGGAGACGTGGATGAAGGCGACCAACTTCCGCTCGCCGCCGAAAGGCTGAGCGAACGGTTCAGCGGTTCGAAGGCAGCACGCGGCTTGTCAGCCAGTCGTCGGTCATGGCCAGGAAGGCCTGCTGCGCGGTGCGTGTCGTGATCAGGTGGTCCGACACTTCCAGGTAGTTGAAGCCCACCTTCTCGTGGAACGGGAACTGGCCGAACATGCCCTTGAACTGGCCGGCGTGGTTGAACCACTCGGGCTCTCCGCCGCAGTAGACAAACAGCAGCTCCACGCCACCGTCGCTCAGCGTCTGGATGCGCTGGCCGAAGACCTCTTTCGGCGGCACGAGGGAGACTTCCACCGCGCGCCCGCTGCCGTTGCCGCCATCGCCGTCGGTGGCTCTGGCGCGGAACAGGCCGAGCAGCCGGTCGGCCGCCTTGCGCACCGTGCCCGCCAGGCCCGCGCGGCGCAGCTTGTAGAAGAAGGTGCGGGTGCGTGAGGCGGCCGTGGGGTAGGCGTAGAGGTCCCACAGCAGGATGGCGCGCAGGCGCGGGTCTTCCAGCGCCACCAAGTGCGCCACCTCGGCGCCCGAGCAGAAACCCACCATCATGAAGCGGGCGCAGCCAAAGCGCGCCTGGGCCGCGTCCATCACCGAACGCGTGTCGGCCACCCATTGCTCGACCACCGGCAGGGTGCTGGCGGTGCGGCGGCTGTCGCCCAGGCCGCTCATGTCGAAACGCACGGAAGGAATGCCCTGGGCCGCGAGGCGGCGCGCGAGGTGCACGTTCATGCGGTGCGGCCCGCTGCGCGGGATCACGCCGGAGTTGGTCAACAGCGCCACGACGGGCGGCGCGCCGTTGAAGCCCGTGTCGGCGGGCGTGAAGGTGGCGACGAGGTGGTTTTCGATCCCCAGCGTCAGGGTGTGTTCGGCCATCGGTCAGTCGAGGGTGGAGAGAACGGCGCGCAGCAGGTCCGGAGGGACGATCGCCGTGCCCATCGCCTGACTGGACATCCAGTCGGTGATCTGCCCGATATTGTGCAGGCGGAACTCGGGGTGGTTCTCCAGGTCGGCGAAATGCCCGCGCTGTTCATCGGGCACCGCGCAGAGCACGCGCACACCGCGCCGCAGCGCGGGCGCCACCTGCACGTCGCGCAGGTTCTGCAGTTCGTCGGCCAGGGACTGGCCCAGGTGAAAGCCGAGCAGGTCGCCCGGCAGACCGGGGGCGACGCCCTTGTCGCTGGCGAGCAGCCGGTCCCAGGGCACGCGGAACATGCGCACCAGCTCTCGCTGGTGGCCTTCCATGAGCTGGCGCACGTAGGTGGGACCGTCGAGCACCGGCTCCCACAGCACGAGCTGCGTGGGCGGCTTGCGCGCGCGCAGGGCCGCGCGCAGCGCGAGGGTGGCGCCCAGGCCCATGCCGAACCAGATCACGGGCGCGCCATCGCCGTCCTGCAGTTGCTCATGGGCGGCCAGGGTGTCGTCCAGCCAGCCGCTGAGCGATTGGTCTTCCTCGTTGCCGGGGGAGTCGCCAGTGCCGTGGTAGTCGAAACGAAGGGATTCACAGCGCTCGCGCGCGAGCCGCTCGCCCACGACGCGGTAGATGGCCGCGGTGCGCACGGCCTCCTGGCCGAGCGGGCGGCACAGCAGGAAGCGCGCGCGCGGTTCGCCACCGCTGCTGGCGGTCTGGTACACGCCCACCATTTCCCGCCCGGGGCGGCCAAAACGTCTGATCGCAAGGTCCATGGAGTCGAATCGGTGGTGTGCCGGGTCAGGCCCGTTGAACGAGGCGCGCGAGCCGTTTCATGAGGCCCGGCGCGGGTTCGGCCGCGTCGGCGTTGGCGGCAGCGGTGGCCGGCGTGTCGGCACCGGTGGCGTCGTAGGCCACGGCGAGCTGGGCCAGCGTTTCGCTCACGTAGCGGCGCGGGCTGATCTGCTTGCCGATCTGCTGCTCCAGCTTGAGCACGGCCTGCATGGCGGTGAGCGAGGTGCCGCCCAGGTCGAAGAAGTTGTCGTTGCGGCCGATATGGCTCATGCCCAGCAGCTCGCTCCAGACCGCGTGGATGGCCCGCTCGGTGGCCGTGCCGGCGAAGCTGTCGCCGGTCGGGCTCGCCTGCGCCTTGAGCGCGCGCGATTGCGCCAGCTGCAGCCGGCCCGAGGGGTGGCGCACGATCTGCTCGAACCAGCGCAGGTCCAGCGCCGCACGGGCCTCGGCGGGCACGGCGTCGAGCAACGCGCGGGCGTGGGATTCGCGTTGCGCAGCGGACAGGGCGCTGGCCTGCAGGCCGATCAGCAGCCGGCGGCGCCCGTTCGGGTCCACCGCAGCTTGCGCGGCGGCCACGTCAACGCCCGGCAGCGCCAGCGCCGCCTGCTCCAGCGCCTCGAGGTCCACCAGGCCACCACCGAGCAGCACCGTGGGTTCGTTCGCATCGCTCACGTGTTGCAGCACGCCGTCGCTGCGCCAGCGCGCGCTGGTGTGGCTGGCCGTCCAGGCGCCCGCTGCGCCGGCCTTCACCCAGACGGGGGCGGCCACGCCGATCGGGGCCGTGCCCTCGGGCCGCAGCGCGACGCGCACGGTGTGCGGCACCAGCGGGCGGCCCACCAGGCCGGCCTCGGCCGCGTCGGCGACCCAGTGGGCGGCCAGCGGCAGGGGCAGTGAGTCGGTCTGCAGCACGTTGAGCACGGAAAGGCCCGCGTCCAGCAGCTGCGCGACGAGTTCGGGGGAGCTGTCGCGCGCGTCCACGGCGGCGATGACCGAGAGCGAGGCACCACGGCGGGCCTGCAGGGCGTCGGCCCAGGTGTTGGCGTCCGCGAAGACGAGGCCGGTGCGCTCGCGCTGGAGGTCGGCCACCAGGGTGGCGCCGTCGGGCGCCTGGTCCCACAGCACCAGCCGGCCGCCGGTGTGCAGCGCCAGGCCCAGCAGGGCCAGCGCGGTGCCGGTGGCGTGGGCGCTGGCGCGCAGGCAGTCGCCCACCAGCAGGTGGGCCTGGCGGGCGAGGCCGGCGCTGATCTGGGCGATGAGCGCGGCGTCGAAGGCTTGCGGCTGGACCGCCGCCTTGCGCGCCATGGCGGCGGGCTGGCTTTGCAGCCAGGGTGCGTCGCCGAAAGCCACCGCGTCGGCGGGCGGCGTGTCGCCAGGTGTCAGGGGCAGGCAGTGGTGGCCCAGGCGCAGCACGGCCAGGGCGGTGACCAGTTGGGCCACCGGCTCCTGCATCGCGATGGCCACGGTGAGCGGGTGGCCCACCGCGGGCAGGCGGGTCTTGAGCTGGGCCGCGTTGTCGTTGACGCGGCGGACCAGCTCGCGGGCGTCGAGTTCGGTGCCGCCGATGCGCAGCAGCGCGGGTGGGGTGAGTGCGCTGGCGCGCTGCTCCAGCAGATCGAACAGGCTTTGCGCGGGCGCCACGGCCGGCGCGTCCAGCGCCAGCACGCGGGCCTGTTCGGCGGGCGTGGGCGCGATCAGCTGCGCCACGGTCTGGTTCGGCGTGCGGGCCACCGCGTCGAGCAGGGCCACGAAGCGCTCGTGCAGGGACTTCGCGGTGGCGGGCAGGTACAGGTGCGTGTCGTACTGAATGCCCCCTTCGATGCCGGAAGGGATCTCGACCAGCCAGAGGTTGAGGTCTTCGGTGGCGCCTTTGTGCTTGATGCGCACTCGCTCGTGCGCGAGCGGGCCCCAGTGGGTCGGGCGGTTGCGGGCGTCCTGGAACGAGAACATGCACTGGTACAGGCGCGCGTGCACGCCGGGTTGCTCGGCTTCGAGCGCGTGGGCGATGCGCTCGAAGGGCACGTCCTGGTGCGCGAAAGCTTCGACCACGGCGGCCCGCACTTGCCCGATCCAGTCGAGCCAGCTCAGCGAGGTGTTCACCGGCAGGCGCACGGGCAGCATGTTGTTGAAGAAGCCCATGATGGGATCGAGCTCGGGGGTCGGGCGTCCGCGCACCGGCAGGCCGATGGTCGGCGCGGGCTCGCGCAGCAGCTGCGAGACCATGACGGCGTAGACCGAGAGGGCGACGATGCTCAGCGTCGAACCGGTGCGCTTGGCGATGTCGCGCACGCGGTCGGCCTGCTCGGCTGGGATGTGCATGGACTCGGTGGCGCCTTCGCGCAGCATGCCGGGCAGGCGGGCCAGATCGGTGAGCGGCTCCTGCACCGGCTTGCCCAGGAACTGGTTCTTCCAGTAGCCCAGCTGGCCTTGCAGTTCCTCGCTCTCCAGCCAGCGCGCGTGCCAGTCGGCAAAGTCGCCGTAGGTCAGGGCCAGCGGCGGCAACGGCGAGGGCCGGCCTTCGGAGAACGCCTGGTAGAGCGCGTTCATCTCGTCGTAGAACAAGTCGAAGGACCAGCCGTCCCAGATCACGTGATGCGTCATGAAGAACAGCACGTGGTGATCGTCGGCGAGGCGGAACAGGCGGGCCTTGAACAGCGGCGCATGTTCCAGTTCGAACGCCTGGTCGGCCAGCGCGGCCAGCCGGTCCTGCAGCGCGGCTTCCTGTTCGTCGGGGGTGTAGCTGCCGAAGTCTTCCAGCGGCAGCAGGCTGAACGCCGGCAGATCGACGTTCATCTGCACCGGGCCCTGTGGGGAGGACACGATGGCGCTGTGCAGGGCGGGTTGGCGTTTCACGACTTCCTGGAAGGCACGATCGAAGGCCTGCAGGTCCATCGGGCCGTGCAGGCGGTGGGCCGACGGCGCGTTGTAGACGGTGCGGCCGGGCTGCATGGCCTCGATGAAGCGGATGCGCTCCTGCATCAGCGTGAGCGGGGCCTGGCGCTGGTCGGCGCGGTGCACCAGCGGCTCGCGCGCCGGGGCGGTGTCGCCACGCTGCTGGTCGATCAGGTGGGCGAGTTTCTCGGCCGTGGTCGACTCGAACAGCACCCGCAGGTTGAGCTGCAGGCCAAAGGCCTTGTTGATCTGGCCCATGAGCTTGGCCGCCAGCAGGGAGTGGCCGCCGAGGAAGAAGAAGTCTTCGTCCACGCCGACCGCGGGCAGCTTGAGCACGGCCTGCATGGCCTCGACCACCGCTTTTTCGGTCTCGTTGCGTGCGGCCTTCACCGCACCGGCGTTGGCCGAGGGTGCCGGGCCGGTGGGCGCCGGCAGGGCCTTGCGGTCGATCTTGCCGTTGGGCAGCAAGGGCATGGTGTCGAGCAACACGATCTGCTGCGGCAGCATGTAGTCGGGCAGGCCGGCGCGCAGCGCTTCACGAAGGGCGGCGGCGTCGGGTTGCTGGCCGGCGTGCGGCACGGCGTAGCCGATCAGGCGCACGTCGCCCGGGCTGTCCTCGCGCGCCATCACCACGGTGCGGGCGATGCCGGGCAGGGCGGCGAGGCGGGCCTCGATCTCGCCCAGCTCGATGCGGTAGCCGCGGATCTTGACCTGGAAGTCCAGCCGGCCCAGGTGCTCCAGCGTGCCGTCTTCGCGCCAGCGCGCGAGGTCGCCGGTGCGGTAGATGCGCGCGCCGGGCGTGGTGGTGTCGAACGGGTCGGCCACGAACTTCTCTGCGGTGAGTTCGGGGCGCTTGAAGTAGCCGGTGGCCACGCCGGCGCCGCCGATGCACAGCTCGCCTTCCTGGCCGATGGCCACGGGCTTCATCTGCTCATCGAGCACCCAGACCTGGGTGTTGGCGATCGGGTGGCCGATGGTGATCTTCTGCGCCGCGTCGGTGATGCGGCACAGGGTGGACCACACCGTGGTCTCGGTCGGGCCGTACATGTTCCAGAGTTCCACGCCGGTCGCGAGCAGGCGCTGCGCCAGCGAGGGCGGCAGCGGCTCGCCCCCGCACAGGGCGCGGAAACCGGCGGGCGCGCGCCAGCCCGCGTCCAGCAGCATGTGCCAGGTGGTGGGCGTGGCCTGCATCACGTTGATGCGCTGCTCGGCGGCCAGGCGCGCGAGAACCTCGCCGTCCATGGCGTCCTCGCGCTGGGCCAGCACCACGCTGGCGCCCACGGTCAGGGGCAGGAAGAGTTCGAGCACCGCGATGTCGAAGGACAGCGTGGTCACGGCCAGCAGCCGGTCACCGGCCTGCAGGCCGGGCTCGCGGCGCATGCTGGCGAGGAAGTTGCATACCGCGTTCTGCGGCAGCACCACGCCCTTGGGCTTGCCGGTGGAGCCCGAGGTGTAGATCACGTACATGGGCGCGTCGTCGGCCCAGTCGGCGGGGCGAGGCAGGGCGCTGTCGGAGGCCGAGGCGATGGCGGCGGCGTCGTCGTCGATGCGGATCTGCTGTTCGCGCGGCACGCCCGAGAGGCTGGCGTTGGCGGCGTCGGTGATCACCAGGCGCACGCCCGCGTCCTCGGCCATGTAGTGCAGGCGGTCCTTCGGGAAGCCCGGGTCGAGCGGCACGTAGGCCGCGCCGGTCTTGAGGATGCCGAGCAGGGCGGGCACGAGGTTGGGGCCGCGCGTGAGGCACACGCCCACCAGCATGCCCGCGCCGATGCCGCGCGAGCGCAGCAGCTGGCCGAAGCGGTTGGCGCGCGATTCGAGCGCGGCGTAGCTCAGGCTCACGCCGTGCGCCACCAGGGCGACGGCATCGGGCGTGGCGGCGGCCTGGCGGCTGATCCACTGCTCCACCCGGGCGTTGGCCTCCAGCGGCATGGCGGTGGCGTGGTTCCAGGCGATCAGGCGGGGGTCGGGTGCCGTCGCAGGGCGCACCGGCGCGGGCGCCACCACGGCGGTGAGCACCGGCAGCTCGACGCCGGGGTGCTGCGCGAAGTGGGCGATTTCGGCGCGCAGGGCGTCGATCAGTTCCTGCGCGCGCTGCGGGCTGAAGAACTCGCTGCTGTGGTGCAGGTCCAGCGTGAGCGCGTCGTTCTGCTCGTAGAAGTTGAAGAACAGTTCGCTGAGCGTGCCGCGCTTGCGGCCTTCGTGCATGGCGGCCTGCAGGGGCGCGTAGGCCGAGAGGTCGACCTTGGGGTTGAGGTTGAAGAAGATGCCGGTGAGCGGCGGGCGGTCGCCCGCGCTGCGGATGCCCAGCGCGCGGGCCACCGTGCCCTGGGTCATGAGCGGGTACTCCAGAGCGTCCATCAGGCGCGAGCGCACGCGCTGCAGCACGGCCTCGGCGCTCTCGCCGGGCTGGCAGCCCAGGCGCAGCGGCAGGTCGAGCACGCCGTCGGCCATGATCGGGCCGCGGCGCTGCAGGCTCTGGCTGGCGTAGGGGATGCTGACCACGAAATCCGTCTGGCCGCTGCGTTTTTGCAACATGCGCGTGACCGCGGTGAGCAGCACCTGGAACAGCGTGGCGCCGGACTGCCGGGCCTGCGCGCGCAGGCGGCTGAACAGCTCGCCGTCCAGTCGTATGCGAAGCGTGTCGGCGGCGTAGGTGCGGTGGCCCTGCGGGCTGCGGTCGCCCAGGTTCAGCGGCGCGGGTGGGTTCTGCAGCTGCTGCTGCCAGAAGCGCAGGGCTTCCTGGCCGTCGGGGCCGTCGAAGCGGGCCTGCTCTTCCTCGGCAAAGTCCAGCGGCGACTCGGCCGGTTTGAAGACCGGTGCCATGCCCATGCTGCGGGCCTTGTAGGCGGTGGCGAGTTCGGCGTTGAACACGCTGGAGGCCCAGCCGTCGAACACCAGGTGGCTGGCCACCACGTGCACCACGGTGCGGCCGTCGGCCAGGGTGAGCAGGCTCACGGCGGCCAGCGGCGCCTGGTCCAGCGGGAAGTCGCGCAGGCTGGCCTGGGTGCAGAAGTCGTCCAGCGCCCGGTCGGCGTCGGCCTGGCCGCTCAGGTCGATCTCGGCCACCGGCAGGTTCAGTTGCGGCGCGACGCGTTGCCGCGGTTCTTCCAGGTCGAACTGGAGGCGGAAAGCTTCGTGGCGCGTCAGCACGTCGTCGAGCGCGGCCCTCAGCGCGATGCGGTCCACGCTGCCTTGCAGGCTGACGCAGAACGATTCGTTCAGGGCCAGGCGGGCCGAGGGGTCGAAGCCGCCGGCGAGCCAGCGCTCGGTCTGACCGGGCGAGAGCTGGGCGTCGGTGCCGGCGCGCGTGCCGCCCTGCGGGCCGGGTGGCGGCGGGCTGCCGTCCTTGGGCGTGATGAAGCCCAGGCCCATGAGCTCGTCCATGGCGTCGGTGAACACCTGGAAGATGCGGTCGGTGTGGGCGTCGGTCATGCCTTCGGTGACGAAGTGGCCGAACTGCTCGTACAGGTGCAGGCCGTGGTAGCGCACCAGGTAGTAGAAGAGGCTGATGTGCTTCTGGTTGTCGTCCCACTGCAGGCGCCAGATCGAGGCGCAGTGCACCGCCTTGACCGGTGCTCCACGCACCGCGAAGGCCGTGTTGAGGCGGTCGATCAGGCGCTGCGTGCGGTCGTTGAGGTTGCGGTAGAACTCGCGCCCACCGGCCTTGATGTGCTGCAGCGTGGCGCGCGCGGCGGCCAGCGCCAGCGGGTGGCGCACGAAGGTGCCGGCGAAGTAGGTCACGCCGGCTTCGGGGTAGGAGTCGTCGCCGTACTGCCAGTGGCCGCCGTCGAGCGCGTCGAGCCAGTTGGCGTTGCCTGCGATGGCCGCGAACGGCAGTCCGCCGCCGATGACCTTGCCGTAGGTGGCGATGTCGGCGCGCACGCCGTAGAACTCCTGTGCACCGCCCGGCGCGACGCGGAAACCGGTCACGACCTCATCGAAGATCAGCGCGCAGCCGGCCTTGTCGGCGATCTGGCGCAGGGATTGCACGAACTCGCGCGGCTGCAGCGTGGGGTACTTGTTCTGGATCGGCTCGGTCATGATCGCCGCCAGCTCGGGGCCGCGCTCGCGCAGCACGCGCAACGAGTCCTCGCTGTTCCAGTCCAGCACCAGGATGTTTTCCACCGCGTTGGCCAGGATGCCGGGCGCGGCGGAGAGCGAGCGCAGCTGCCTGGTGCCGCGCACGATCACCTCGTCGAAGATGCCGTGGTAGGAGTTGGTGAAGATGGCGATGGTCTTGCGGCCGGTGACGGTGCGCGCGATGCGCATGGCGCCCATCACGGCTTCGGAACCGGTGTTGCAGAAGCCCACGCGCTCCATGCCGGTGAATTCCGAGATGAGCTGGGCCACATCGGCCGCATAGGGGTGTTGCGGGCCCACTTCCAGGCCGAGCTGCAGTTGCTGCTGCATGGCCTCGATCACCTTGGGCGGCTGGTAGCCCAGCAGGTTGCCGCCGAAGCAGGACAGCAGGTCGATGTACTCGTTGCCGTCCAGGTCCCAGAGGTTCGCGCCCTGCGAGCGGTTCACCACGATGGGGTAGACCAGGTCCTTGTACAGCGGGTTGAAGCCAGTCACCACGCGCGGGTCGGCCATGACCTTGCGGTGCTGCTGGCTGAAGGCCTTGGATTGGCCCGAGCGGGCGTTGTAGCGGGTGATGAACTCGTCGAGCCAGCGGCGCTGCGCGGGTGTGAAGTCCTGGCGCGCTTCCAGCGTGAGGCGCGGCGAGGCACCGAAGGGCTTTTCGACCAGCGACTTGATGGACGGCTGGGCGGGCTCGGCCTCCGTCGCGGTCGGCGCGGCAGGGGTGGGCGCCGGTGCTGCGGCCGTGGGCACCGAAGCGGCCACCGGCAGGGCCGCCGCCATGGGCTGGCCCGCGAGCACGGCGAGCTGCTGCGCCATGAGTTGCATCTGCTGTTGCAGCAGCTGGTGGACCGCACTGGCACCGCCGGGCAGGGCCGCGAGCGGCGCCAGGGGCGTGGTTGGCGCGGCGAAGCTGGCCACGTGGGTGGGCACGGCGGCGGCGACCGCAACCGGTGCCGCCACGGGCGGCGCCGGGGCGAACTTGTCGGCCGGCATCTCGGTGTCGAGAAAGCGCGCGAGCTTGCCGGTGTTGTCGAGGTCTTCCATCAGGCGGCGAAAGCGCAGCTTGACGCCGAAGACGCGCTCGAGCTCCAGCGTGGCCTGGGTGAGCGAGAGGGAGTCCAGGCCCTGATCGACAAAGCTGGCGTCCGTGGTCATGTCGTCGGCGGGGATGCCCGAGACGTCGCTCAGGACGCGCTTGAGTTCGTTTTCAACGTTGGGTATTCGGCTCATGGTGACGGCACTCGCTACGGAGGGGGAAACATCGGACGGCAGGGCGCCTGCGGGCGCGGTGCGGCGGGCAAACCAGTGACGGTCGTTCTGGAACGGGTAGGTGGGCAGGGGCGCGCGGCGCGCGGTCGCGGCCACCGGCCAGGCGGGTTCGATGCCGGCGCACCACAGCGCGCCCAGCGCGGCCAGGCCCTGCTCGGCGGGTTGGCCGGGGTCCTGCGCGGCGCCCAGCATGGACACGATGCGCGGCACCTCGGCCTTGGGCGTGCGGTGCTGGCGCAGCAGCGCGGTGAGTGCCTGCCCCGGGCCGACTTCGAGGAAGACGGTCTCGCCCTGGGCGAGCTCGGCCATCACGGCCTTGCTGAACAGCACCGGTGCGCGCACCTGGCGCGCCCAGTAGCCAGGGTCGGTGGCCTCGTGCGCCTGCAGCGGCGCGCCGCTCACGCACGAGTACACGGTGAGGCGGGGTGCCTGCAGGCGGGCCTGCGCGAGCGCTTGCGCGACGCGCGGCAGCGCGCCTTCCATGGAAGCGCTGTGGAACGCGTGCGAGACGCGCAGGCGGGTGGCATCGATCTCGCTGCGCTCCAGGGCCTGGGCGAAGCGGTCGATGGCTTCATGGCCACCAGCCACCACGGTGAGCGCAGGCGCGTTGCAGCCGGCGACCTCGATGCCCTCAGGCACCAGGGCCCGCACGGCGTCCACGCCGGTGCGCACAGCCAGCATGGCGCCGGCGGGCTGGTCGAACATGGCCTGGCCGCGCGCGACCACGGCGGCCATGGCGTCTTCGAGCGAGAACACACCGGCGTGGCAGGCGGCGGCGTACTCGCCGATGCTGTGGCCGATCATGGCGTCGGGCCGGATGCCCAGGCTGTCCAGCCAGGCCGCCAGCGCGTAGGACACGCTGAACAGGGCCGGCTGGGCGTAGCGGGTCTGTGCCAGCAGCTGGGCCACCTCGGCATCGGCCGGGTCGGCGGCCACCAGCCAGGCGCGCAGGTCCACGCCCAGCGCGGCCTCGGCCAGCGGCAGGGCGCGGTCGAGCGCTTCGCGGAAAGCGGGTACTTCGTCCACCAGCTGGCGCGCCATGCCGGGGTGTTGCGAACCCTGACCCGGGAACAGGAACACCAGGCGCGGCTTCTGCAGCGCGCTCACGCTGCTCTTGGCCGCGCGCAGGCGCGCGATGGCTTCCTGGGCGCTGCCGGCCACCACCGAGAGGCGCTGCGCCATCGGCTTGCGCCCGCGCATGAGCGTGGCGGCGACCTCGGCCAGCGGCAGCTGGGGATGGCGTTCGAAATGCTCGGCCAGGTCGCGCGCGCGCTGCAGCGCGGCTTCAGAGGTGCGGGCCGAGATCGGCAGCAGCCAGCGGCCGTCGCTGGTCGACGCCGGCGCACGGGCCGGGGCCTCTTCGATCACCACGTGGGCGTTGGTGCCGCCGACGCCGAACGAACTCACCGCCGCGAGACGCGATTCGCTGCCGCGCGGCCAGGGAGTGTTCTGCGCCACCACGCGAAACGGCGTGTTCTCGAAGTCGATCTGCGGATTGGGCTGGCGGTAGTGCAGCGTGCCCGGGATCACGCCGTGGTGCAGCGAAAGCGCGGTCTTGATCAGGCCCACCACGCCGGCACCGGCGGCCATGTGGCCGAGGTTGCTCTTGACCGAGCCGATGCCGCAGTACTGGCTGTCGGCGGTGTCTTCTCGCCAGGCGCGCGTGAGCGCGGCCACCTCGATCGGGTCGCCCAGCGAGGTGCCGGTGCCGTGCGCTTCCACATAGCCGATCTGGCGCGCGCTCACGCCGGCCTGGTCGAGCGCCATGCGGATGGCGCCCATCTGGCCGGTGACGCTGGGCGCGGTGAAGCTGGCCTTGTCGCCGCCGTCGTTGTTCAGGCCCACGCCACGGATCACGGCGTACACCGTGTCGCCCTGGGCCAGGGCGTCTTCCAGCCGGCGCAGCACGACCACGCCGCCGCCGCTGGCGAACACGGTGCCGCTGGCGTCGGCGTCGAACGGCCGGCAATGGCCGTCGGCGGATTCCATGCCGCCTTCGACGTGCAGGTAGCCATTGATCTGGGGCACGGCCACGTTGATGCCGCCGGCCAGCGCCACGTCGCACTGGCCGCTGGCCAGCGCGTGCCAGGCCTGGGCCACGGCCACCAGGCTGGTGGAGCAGGCGGTGTGGATGCTCAGGGCCGGGCCGTTGAGGTTGAGGCGGTTGGCCACGCGGGTGGCCACGTAGTCCTTCTCGCTGGCGAGCATGGTGGCGAATTCGCCGTATTGCTGCACCAGCTCGGGCTGTTCGCTGCGCAGCGCGGGCGCATAGGCGTTGTTGCCGGTGCCGGCGTAGACGCCGATGCGCGCATCGGTGCGCGAGGCGTCGATGGCGGCGTGCTCCAGAGCGGCCACGCTGAGTTCGAGCATCAGCCGCTGCTGCGGGTCGAGCATCGTCGCTTCTCGTGCCGAGATCCCGAAGAAGCCGGCGTCGAAGTGCTCGACGCCGTCGAGCACGCCGTGCGCGGCCACGAAATTGGGGCGCGAGCGCACCGAGTCCGGCACGCTGGGGTCGAGCTCGTCGAGCGAGAACTGGCGGATGCCTTCCCGGCCGTCGATCAGGTGCTGCCAGAAGTCGTCCAGACGGCGGGCCCCCGGTGTGCGGGTGGCCATGCCGACGATGGCGATACCGGCGGTCGGCCGAGCGGGCGCCAGGCGCTTGCGCTGACCCGCATTCACCGGGCCGGCCAGGGCCGCTGCGATGCCGGCCACGGTGGGTTTGTCGTACACGTCGGCCACGTTCAGGCCCTTCACGCCCTGGTCCTTGAGGCGCGTGACGAAGCGCATGACGAGCAGCGAGCGCGCGCCCAGGTCGAACAGGTTCTGGTCGTCGCCGATCGCGGGCAGGCCCAGCAGCTCCTGCCACAGGCCGCGCACGATGGCCACCGGGTCGCTGGACGCGGCGGCGGCGGCCGTGTCCATGGCCGGCAAGGGCAGGCCCTTGCGGTCGATCTTGCCGCTGGGGGTGGTGGGCAGGCGGTCCAGCACCACGTAGCGCACCGGCACCATGTACTCGGGCATGGTGGCGCGGAGTTCGGCGCGGATGCGGGTGATCAGCTCGCTGGTATTGGCTTGCGCGCCTTCGCGCAGCACCAGGTGCGCGACCAGCTGCTTGCCGATGCCGGGCAGGTCGGGCGCGGTGACCACCGCGTCCTTGATGCCGGCCTGGGCCATGATGGCCAACTCGATCTCGCCCGGCTCGATGCGAAAGCCGTCGACCTTGAGCTGCTGGTCAGCGCGGCCCAGGTAGGTGTACACGCCCTCGGCGTCGCGGCGCGCGAGGTCGCCGGTGACGTACCAGCGCCCGGGCAGCGCGGGGAAGTCGGTGCGGAAGCGCTCGCCGGTGAGTTCGGGCCGGCCGAGGTAGCCGCAGGCCAGCGTCTCACCGCCCAGCAGCAGTTCGCCGGTGTTTTCGTCGGTGGCGTTTCCGGACGGCACCAGGGCGAGCTGCACGTGCGGCAAGGCACGGCCAATCGGGGGGATCTCGGGCCAGGCAGCCGGGTCGCCGCGCAACTCGTGCGCGGTGACCACGTGGCTCTCGGTCGGGCCGTAGTGGTTGTGCAGCTCCGAACCCGGCAGGCGCTGGAACAGCGAGCGGATCGCGGGCGTGACCTGCAGTTGTTCGCCCGCGCTCACCACGTCGCGCAGGGTCGCGGGCAGTTCGTCGCGCGCGGCCTCGGCGATCATCTGCAGCGCCACGTAGGGCACGAAGATGCGTTCGATGCGGCGCTGGATCAAGGCGTTGAGCAGCAGGCCGGGGTCGCGCCGCTGTTCCTCCGGCACCAGCACCAGCGTGCCGCCGCAGGCCAGCGTGGAGAAGATTTCCTGGAAGTGCACGTCGAACGACAGCGGCGCGAACTGCAGGGTGCGCGCGGGCTGGCCCAGGCGGGGGTGGTCGGCGTGCCACTGGATCAGGTGGCGCAACGGCACCGCGCCCATGGCGACGCCCTTGGGCCGGCCGGTGGAGCCCGAGGTGAACAGCACGTAGGTGAGGTCGGGCGCCGAGGCGTGCAGGGCGGCTTGCACCGGTGCGGGCTGTTCCAGCGTGGGCAGTTCGCCCACCAGCGAGCGCAGCGTGGCCAAGGCCTGGTCTTCGCCCACCACCGCGCGAGGTTGCGCATCGTCCAGCATGGCGCGCAGGCGCTCGGCCGGGTAGGCCAGGTCCAGCGGCACATAGGCGATGCCGGCTTCGGCGGCGGCCAGGATCGAGATGATGGTGTCGGTGGAGCGCGTGGCGGCCACCGCGATGCGTTCACCGCTTTGCAGACCCGCGTCGGCAAAGGCGCGCGCGCGTGCCGCCACCGCGCTGGCCAGCTCACGGTAGGTCAGGGGCTCGCCCTCGGGCGATTCCAGGGCCAAGGCGTTCGCGTGGCTCTGTGCTCCGCTGCGCAGCCAGAGACCCAGGTTCGGTTCACCTGCGTCGTTCTCTTGCTGACTCATGAAGTGCATTGCAAAAACCCCCTACGTGCAGGAAAGCCCCTCGAATGAATACAAATGAGTACCATCAGAAACTTGTGTAACAAATGATAACCCGGTCGTGTTGTATTTTTTCTGACTTTCCGGGCCGCTTTCCCGCAGTTTGTACGACATACCTCACGCCGAAATGCATTTCCGACATTCCCGACCCAACGACACTGACAAGATGCGGGACTTCCTGCAACGGACCCTCTCGCATTGTTGCGGGCCCCAAGCCTTTTGATCTTGTGAAACATTCACCCAGGTTATCGCTGTGGACGGGTTGGGGCGCGGCGGCGCTGATCGCCTGCGCTGCCCTGGCGATTGGCGGCTCCGCCCGCCTTTCGGAGGCGTTCCTGTGGCGCCTGGAGCGTTGGCAGTCCGCGCCCACGGTGTCCCAGCGCCTCTTCGAACGGCGCACGATCGCCCACCAGCTGAACGTGGACCGCCTCGTGCCGCGTGGCGCGATCCTCTTTTTCGGCGACAGCCACCTCCAGACCTTGCCCACGGGTGGCCTGGCGCAGGCCTACAACTTCGCCATCGGCGGTGAAACGGCCCACCGGCTGAGCCAGCGCCTCGATCGCTACACTTCGCTGCCCTGGGCCCGCGCGGTGGTGCTCGGCGCGGGCACCAACGACCTGATCGAGGGCCGCACGCCCGAAGACGTGCGGCTGGCCTGGGGTGCGATCCTGGACCGCATGCCCGCGTCCGCCCAGGTGGTGTGTGTCGGCATCCCCGTGCCGCCCGGCCACCCGGCCGACGCCGTCAACGCGTCGGTGGCCGAGATGTGCAGGCAGCGCGGCCATGCCATGGTCGACGCGGTGCCGGGGCAGGGCGCCCTGGCCCGCGCGACCCTGGCGGCCGATGGCCTGCATCTCGATGCCACCGGTTCCCTGTTGTTGCTCCAGGCCATCGAGGCCGCCCTGACCAAGAAACCCGCATGATCGAATCGCCACCGCCGCAGTCGCACCGCCAACCCGCACTGGACTGGCTCCGGGGTTTCGCCGCCCTGATCGTGGTCGGCTTCCACTACTTCCATGCGGGGGTTCGCGATGGCTCGATCCAGGGCCAGCAGAGCCCGATCCTGTACAGCCTGTTTTCCTACGGCTACGTGGGGGTGCACCTGTTCTTCATGATCAGCGGCTACGTGATCATGATGACCGCCCAGAATTCGAGCGTGCGGCGTTTCATCGCCTCCCGCGTGTCCCGGCTGATGCCCGCCTTCTGGGTGTGCATGACCCTGACGGTGCTGATCGAACTGGCCGCGCCGGCCGCGCCGTTCAAGCCCGAGTCCTGGGCCCAGTACGCGGCCAACCTGACCATGCTGCCCCGGGTGTTCGGCCAGAATCTCGTCGATGGCGCGTACTGGTCGCTGGCGGTGGAGATCAACTTCTACTTCTGGATCGGGGTGGCGATCGCCACCGGGCAGCTCAAGCGCATCGAGACACTGCTGATCCTCTGGCTTTGCCTGTCGCTGGTCAATTTCATTCGCCCCATGTACACCGTGGAGATCATCACCAGCGCCCAATGGGCGCCGCTGTTCACCGCCGGCGCCTTCTTCTTCCTGGTGCGGCAGTCGGGCTGGACCACCCGTCGGCGCTTGGCGCTGCTGGGCTGCGCCGCGCTGGCCTGCATGTACCTGTGGCGTGAAAATGGCCAGGCAGACAGCCTGGAGCAGCTGCTGGCCCTGGACGACAGCCCCAACAACCTCGTGATCGAGGCCATCCTGCTGTCGTATTTCGCCTTCTTCTACTGGATGATTCGCCGCAAGGTACCCATTGAGACCTCGACATGGAGCGATCTGTCCGGCCGCCTGACCTACCCGCTGTACCTGATCCACCAGCACGCCGGCTATGCCCTGTTCAGCGTGGCGGTGGCGTCCGGCCTGGTCGCGTCCTGGGGCATGACGCTGGTGACCCTGGGCATGATCGCCCTGGCCCTGCTGGTGGCCTGGGCGGTCAATGTCGGGGTCGAGCAGAAGTTCGGCCCCGTGCTGCGCAAGTGGATCGCGCGCTGAAGGCGGGAGAAGAAGCGTGACGAACTCCGCACCCACGCAAAGGCCGGCGCGGTATGCTGGTGCGGTGACTGATCGCGCTCGCCCCATGGGGTCTGTACAACAATGCACAACGCACCACGGCATTCGGGAGAAGATTCGATGAGATTGCCGGGATTGGACCCCCAGCCCGTCGAACTGGGCCTTGCCGCGCCGGTGCTGCTGGTGGTCGTCGACACCGAAGAGGAGTTCAACTGGAACCAGCCCTTCAACCGGCAGGCGACCGCCACCCAGTCCATTTCCTCCCAGGACCGGGTGCACGCGCTCTACGACCGGTTCGGCGTCGTGCCGACCTATGTGATGGACTACCCGGTGGCCAGTTCGGCGACCGCCACCCACTACCTGCGCGGGCTGGTGGACGCGGGCCGCGCGGAATTCGGCACCCACTGCCATCCCTGGGTCACGCCGCCGCACAACGAAACGGTGTCGGTGTTCAACTCGTACCACGGTAACCTGCCGCTGGAGCTGGAGGAAGCCAAGATCCGCACCAGCACCGACGCGGTGGCCCAGGCTTTCGGCCGCGCGCCCCGGGTGTTCAAGGCCGGGCGCTACGGCGTGGGGCCGAACACCTTCGGCATCCTGCAGGAACTGGGCTATACCGTGGACTGCAGCGTGGTGCCCCACACCAACTTTTCATTCGAAGGCGGGCCGAACTACCAGGGCATGTCCGATCGCCCCTTTTTCACCGACGCCTCGCGCACCTTGCTCGAAGTGCCCATGACGGTGGGCTACTCGGGCCGCCTGCGCCGCATGGGCCCCGCGAACCCCTGGCTCATCGGCAGCAACCTCTCGCAGCGGCTTCGCCTGCCCGGCGTCATGAGCCGCATGAAGTGGCTGGAGCGCGGCAGGCTGAGCCCGGAAGGCTTCGATGTGCGGTCGCAGGAGCGTCTGCTCACCACGCTGTTCCACGAAGGCGTGCGTGTGTTCACCATGACCTACCACTCGCCGACCTTGCAGCCGGGCAACACCCCGTATGTCAAGACCGAGGCCGATCTGGCCGCCTTCCTGGCGAACATCGAGTCCGTGCTGAGCTTCTTCCAGAACCGCCTGGGCGGGACCTTCTCCACGCTGACCCGCATCGAGCAACTGGCGCGCTCGCGGGCCGGTGCCGCACAGGCTGTCGCGGCCGTCGCGCACTGAGCGCTTCGCCCATCACCCGCCAAAAACAAACAACCCTCTGCGAAGAGAGGGTTGTTGAAGGTCAGAGCGGTCGAACCGGGATCAACGCGGCACGATCGCCCAGGTGGGGTCGTTCACGTAGCCGGCGTCCATTTTCGGGGTCATGGACTTCCACTTGCTGTAGGCGGTGCTGGCACCGTTGATGCCGAGACCGCTCGTGGCCGCCAGCATGGCGCGGGCGTAGGCGGCGTAGTCGTCCACGCGGTCCGGCGAACCTTCGGTGATCGCCATGCCGGTGCACGAGGTGCTCTTCATGCTCGCGTAGTTGGTGTCGAACAGGGTCTTCCAGCTGCTGAAGAACTGGTTGCTCGCGTCGGTGACGGTCCACCAGTAGCCCGGGGCCTTGGCCATGCAGAAGCCGTTGGCCTCGTTCAGGAAGCGGCCCACGGTGAAGCCGGTGATCCAGTTCAGCATGGTGCGGCCCTGGGGATCACCGTCCTCGGCGATCTGCGTCAGCACCAGCGTCATGAAGTCGTTCTGCCACGGGCCGGCGACCTTGTTGTCCCACGGGCTCTTGATGGCGCCGAAGGGCGAGCGGTTGGCCGGGTTGGGGTTCTGCGGGTAGTTCTGCACGTACCAGTTCAGGTTGTTGGCCAAACGGGTCTGGAAGTAGGACTTCATGGGGTGGTTGTCGGGCACGATGCGCGCGGCCTCGTCGATGGAGCGCAGGGCCCAGGACTGGGCGCGTTCCTCGTTGCCGTAGATCAGGCCCTTGGCGCCTTCGCGGTAGTAGGGATCCACCGCCGCGATGTTCCAGCTGGCCCAGAACATGGCTTCGTCCAGGTAGAAGGCATCACCCGTGATCAGGTAGGGCATGTAGCCGAACGAGGCCTGGTGCGCCGTGTCGGGCGTGTAGATGGTCGTGCCCGTCGGCGTGGGCAGCTTGGGCGTCGAGGTGCCGAAGCGCACGGCCACGTTGGGGTTGCGTTCCACGTCCAGCGGCTGGCCGGAGCCCTCGTCGCGGTAGTGCACCGGCACGCCGGCAGCGGCATCGGCATTGGCCAGCATGCTGGCGCGGGCGCGGTCGTCCTGGGTGATGAGGTACAGCGCAGTCCAGCGCGGCTGCGGACCGATCTCCGAACGACCACCGGTGGTGGGGAAGTACGGCACCAGCATGGCCGGGCCCATGGGCGCGGTGTTCGAAGCGGCCAGCACGCGGGCCTCGTCGGCCAGGACCGACTCGGGAACCTTGACGCTCAGGTCGTAGTTCCAGGTGGCCTTGCTGGCCAGGAAGTAGGGCATGTGGTGGCGCACGCGGTACTGCGGCAGCGTGTTGCCCGTCCACAGCACCTTGTGCCAGCGCGCCTGGTAGTTGTGCGTGAGGCGCGGCTGGGTGTGCACGACCTGGCCATTGCGGCGCACGGTCAGCTCATAGGTAAGGGTGCCCGGGTTGGCCTTGAAGGTCCAGTTGTTCTCCAGGACCATGTCGGTGCGGATGCTGGCACCGCCGTCGTACAGGCGGGTGTGCAGGCGGGCCGAGAGGTGGGGGTGCTCGGCGTTGCTGGCGCTGTCCTTGAAGGGCGCGACCACGGTGTACTCGGTGG
>NZ_JBMDKH010000040.1:0-8590 GCF_057809615.1 Hydrogenophaga sp. FG152
CCAGTGCTAGCTTTGCGTACCGTCACTTATTGCACTGAAAACGAGGAGACCCCAACCAGCTTTGGGTTGCAGACTTTACCTATGTATCGACATGGCAAGGTCAGATGTTTGCGGCCTTTGTGATTGATGTCTATGCCCGCCGGATTGTGGGTTGGCGAGTCAGCAGCCACATGCGCACTGACTTTGTTGTGGATGCATTGGAGCAAGCTCTCTACGCACGGCATCCTTCAAGCGATGAAAAGCTGATTCATCACTCCGACAGGGGGAGTCAGTACGTGTCCATTCGCTACACAGAGCGCTTGGAGGAAGCTGGCCTGATGCCTTCGGTGGGCAGCACCGGCGACTCCTATGACAACGCCCTGGCTGAAACTATCAACGGCTTGTACAAAACGGAGGTCTGGACCGGCCAGCCTTTCGTAGACACCTAGGAGCCATAATTCATGGCAACGACAGAGGTGTTTATGAGCAACAGGCAGTACACGGATGAGTTCAAGGCCGAAGCGGTCAAGCAGGTAACCGAACGTGGCTTCCGGGTGGCCGATGTGGCCCAGCGGCTCGGGGTCTCCACCCACAGCCTGTACGAGTGGCTGCGCAAGGCGAAGAGCGCTGCCAATGCCGACGGCGCGGAGGCGGCACTGCTGCCGACGGCGAAGGACTCGGCGGAGGTCCGGCGACTGAAGGCCGAGATCAAGCGTCTGACCGAGGAGCGCGACATCCTAAAAAATGTCCGCTGTCAAGGACTTTCGATTTGCATCGGACGGACGCAAACCCATATCTGACGCGGGTTTAGAGGGTATTCGGGTTCCGGGTAGCTACGGACCGCATCCATGTCAGGAGTTGCATGGGAGCCTGGGGATTGTGCTTCCCGGCGACCTGAGGCGCGCGCCAGCGCATAGACGCTGAGTGCGCGCACGGTCACCGTACCGCTGGAGCGAGCACGCCTCTGGCAGCCGTGGCCCGCAGCCGCCCAAGGGCAAACGGCGGCGCACACAGTACTCAGCGATCGAACTGCAGGAAACTCTCGACGTTCGCATTCAGCTCTTTCACAAGAGTCTGAGCATCATCGACGATGCGCTGTAGTGAAGCGCCGCCATCCATGTAGACCCTCATGGACACCAGTTGGAGCAGGCTAAGACCGATTCGGCGCAGATCGGCCAGCGTGCTTTCCGGCACAACAGACAGCCTGAAATAGGTCCAAGTGGCGATTTGCTGGCCGATGCCATAGGTTTCCTGCTGGGCTTTCTCGACACGCCCATCGAAGATCTCTTTGTTGGCACGGTCCCACATTTGGGTCAACTTGCGGGCAAGTTTGGCAATCGCCTCCAGGACTTTTCGCTGTGTCTCATCGCTGACCTCGATAGGATCGACCAGATCGCGCATCAACTCCGCAGCAGCGAAGCCTGCGGAGTTGCACACGTCGTTGAAGTTTTCCCCTTCGCCGAGGTAGTGCCGGAACTGTGCGACTTCATCGAGCTTCTCAGCTGTGGCTTCCAACCGTTCATTGACGTGGCTCTCAATGGCCCAGTCGGAGACGGACAGGTCGCGCAGCTTTGACGCATAGACCTCCGCATCTGCCGACCAATCTTCAATCCAGGGTTTCAGGCTTCGCATCTCGGAGTCCGTATCGCTCCAGCGTCGCACGTTGGCGAGCACGTCGGCCAGCGCAGACAGCTCCGGATGATTCTTGGGTCCTTCTGCGGCCTCCCCGGGCATGGAAGCTGTCAAGGCAGCGCGAACCTCTGAGGCCGTCGCCGGTCGGTAGACCGTGCCGTGCCGGATGTACGCGCGCGAATCCACGTAGTACAGAGGCTCTGAACCCTTCTCGACAGTGATGACGAGAACGCCGAGCCCATTTGCCGATGTCCAGCCGATCTGCGGGCGGACGGGGGGATCGATGATCTGGCAAACGCCCACGATCCTTCTGCCGAGATCATCTCGAACCGCTGGGTCATGTGCATTTTCGACTCCTGGAATCGAGCCGTCGTCTGCCACTCCAAGAAGGAGTCGGCCCCCGCTGCTGGAAGCGAAAGCCGCGATTTCCTTGGCAAGATCCCGCACCTGCTTTGGCAGCTCTCGCTTGAATTCCACAGTCTCGCTCTCACCGCCCTGAGCAAGCCGAGGAATATCTTCAGATAGCTGGGCGTCCGCCCACGGTTCGATGGTCATAGCGATATCATGCCCGCGCCTCGAAAGATCTCCACGAATTCCCGAGCTCCCTGCAGCAGCTGGCGCACGCCCACGTCGCGTGATTGCTTTGACTTTGAGTAATCGCTGGTGTGTGCACCATAAACGTATCAGCGCGCCTGCGGGCCTGCGGCAGTTTGACCGAACAGAAGCTTCTTGCCCTCCTCCGTCACCGCAGGACGCGATGCGAAAGGCTCGCCGCGCGCATAGGCCCTGATCGTCGCGGGACGATTGCGAATCGCATCAAACCACCGCCGCAGACTGGGGAACTCGTCGAGTTCCTGCTGCTGGCGCTTCCACGGCACCACCCAGGGGTAGGTCGCCATGTCCGCGATCGAATAGGTTTCACCTGCGAGATATTCCTGCACGGCCAGGCGTCGGTCGAGCACACCGTACAGGCGATTGGTCTCGTTGACGTAGCGCGTGATGGCATAGGGGATCTTCTCGGGCGCATAGATGCCAAAGTGATGGTTCTGACCGGCCATGGGGCCGAGTCCACCGACCTGCCAGAAGAGCCATTCCAGCACCGCCTTGCGCTCACGCAGGTCGGTCGGCATGAAGCGACCCGTTTTCTCCGCAAGATAGACCAGGATGGCGCCCGATTCAAAGACGGTCACGGGCTCCCCGCCGTCGACCGGCTGCATGTCGATGATCGCAGGCATCCGGTTGTTCGGCGAGAACGCGAGGAACTCAGGCTTGAACTGGTCGCCCGCACTGATGTCGACAGGATGAATGCGGTATTCGAGGCCAGCCTCCTCCAGAAACATCGTGACCTTGTGGCCATTGGGCGTGGGCCAATAGTAGAGGTCGATCATTTGCGACTCCGTCGTTGAGATGTGCCGGCGCCATCGAGCAGCGCCAATGCGGGCCGGACAAGCCCACGCAGCAATTCCGGTTCTGGCCGCGATCGCGCGAGGACGCGCAGCCCCATTAGCAAGCCGAGCAGCATCCGGGCGAGATCATCGGCCGGCAACGTGATGTTGATCGCGCCGGCATCTTGGCCGGCCTTGACGCAACGGTAGAAGAAGGCCTCCATGTCGCGCAAGACAGCGGCCAGTGCAGCCTGAAACTCCGCGTCGTGAGGTGCCAGCTCCAGTGCCGAGTTCACGATCAGGCATCCCTTGCGCTGGTCGTCGGCCAGCGACAATTCGATGATCTCATCGAAGAACGCACCGATGGCCGCACGAGGTGCCAACTGGGACTCGAAGCGCCGGACCCGATCGCAAAAGCCTCGCTCGACATAGTGTTCGAGCGCCTGCCGGTACAGCGTGCGTTTGTCGCCAAACGTGTTGTACAGACTGGGGCCGGCGATACCCATCGCGTCGGCCAGGTCCCGCACCGAGGTGGCTTCGTAGCCCCTCGACCAGAAGCATTGAATCGCGGCATCGAGGGCCACTGCTTCGTCAAACTCTCTGGGGCGCGCCATGATCGTTCCTGGATCGGTTCGTGGTTGGCTTCGTGAGTGGATGCGGTGCTTGATGCCGCGTCGTCACAATGCGCTGTGGTCCTTGACCGCCTCTTCCAGCGCGCTCTTGAGCGTCAGGAATCTCGCATCGACCGCTACCGGATCGTTACGGTTGAGCGCAATCATCTGGGCTCTCGCCTCCCCGCCCCGGATGACCTCGAAAGCGTTCGCCTCGATCCCGGCGACGATGGCATCGGCCACCGCAGAAGCAGGCTCGCGCGAAAACCCCAGTTCGGGACCAGCGCGATTCGACTTCATCATCGGCGTGTCCGTGCCTCCAGGATAGGCCGTCAACACATGAATGCCTTCGCCCTTGAGCTCGCGCCTGAGCGCCTCGCCAAAGCGAGCCAGACCTGCTTTCACCGCGGCATACGTTGCATAGAAGGGTGCGCCGACCAGGGCAATGCCGGAGGCGACATTCACCACCATGGCATCTCCGCTGGCCCGCAGAGCGGGGAGCGCCGCGCGGGTCAACAAGACTGGCGCGAGCAAGTCGACGATCACCATCTGCTCGATATCGGCTTCCGTGGTGTTCTCCAGCCGGCCAGCCCGCACGCCGCCGGCGTTGTTGACGAGGATGTCGAGTCCGCCCAGCGTCTGTATCGCCTGGTCCAGCGTGGCCGCGCGTCCCTCGGGACTTCCCACGTCAGCGCAGACGCCCGTCGCCGAGTCAAGGCTGCGCAGTGCATCGTCCAGGACGCTTCTGCGCCTTCCGGTGATGACCACCCTGGCGCCTCGCGCGATCAGCGCATGGGCCAGCGCGAGGCCGATCCCGCTCGATCCGCCCGTGACGAGGACCCGCTTGTTCTTCAGTTCCATTTCAAACTCCTTGCGCCGATGCAGGGGGATAGTTCGACGGGAAGAGCGCACGCTTGGTCTCCTCGTCGTTGATCGCCTTGAACGCATGGCTCTTGGCGAGCGCCCGGGCGCGAGCGACCGCCGGACGCGCATCCACGCCTGCGAACCACCGCTTCAGTTCGGGAAAGGGCCCCAGAGGATCCTCGGCGCCCTTGCGCACGCGGGAAGCGCGATCGAGCCAGCCCCAGGCGGAGATGTCGGCGATCGTGAAACCGCTGCCGACGATGAACTCGCGTCCGGACAGGTGATCGTTGAGAACCTGATAGTGCCGCTCCGCCTCGCGGCGGTAACGATTGGCCGCGTAGTCCAAGCCCTCGGGCGCGGCGAACTGGAAGTGCACCGCCTGCCCGGAGAACGGCCCCAATCCCGAGGCGATGAAGAGCAGCCAGGACAGCAACTCCGGCCGATCCTCGGACGTGCCCAGAAGCTGGCCGGTCTTTTCCGCCAGATAGATCAGGATGGCGGTCGAGTCGAAGACCCTGACTTCGTTGCCGCCCGGCCCCTCGGTATCGACGATGGCCGGTACCTTGCCGTTCGGATTGATCGCACGAAAGGCGGGCGCATGCTGCTCGCCCTTGCTTGTGTCGACCGGCAAGGCTTCGTAGGCCAGACCGGTCTCCTCCAGAAAGAGCGCGATCTTTGCGGGGTTGGGGGTCGGATGAAAGTAGAACCGGATCATGGTGTATGCCTCGTGGTTGCGGAAATCGATGGCTTCGCTGCTTTACGGGCAGGACGTGCTGCCAAGAGCACGCCGCCAACAACGACGGCAAGTGCAACGCACTCTCCACCAGACGGCAGCTCTCCAAGTACGGGAATGGCGGCCAGCGAAGCAACGACCGGAATCAGGGCGATGATGGCTGTGGCCGCAGATGGGCCCAGAAGCGCGACAGAGCGATTGAAGGAAACGATCGCAACGCCGCTCATCAGGACGCCCTGATAGACGGCCTGCAAGCCGATCTCGCTGGGTGAGGCCATGGCGAGGCGACTGAGCCCGCCAAAAATATAGATCGGCAGGAAGAGGATGGCCGACCAGAAGCAGATCAGGGCTGCGGCCTGCACAGGTGTCAGGGCGCTGCGCCGAAAAAGCAGCGTGTAGACGGCCCACATGGCAGCGGCAGTCATCAGGGCGATGAGGCCCATCGGGTTCATGCCACCGTGAGCGGAAACACCGCCTGCAACCATGAACACCAGTCCGATGATGATGGCGAGGTAGCCACACCAGCGCGCGCGGCCCTGTTTCTCTTTCAGGAAAATCCACGCGAAGGCGCCGGCGAATACCGGCATCAGGGTCGGCGCTATCGCTGCCGCGCGGCCGGCCGACGTGAGCTGCAGGCCGAGCGCGACCGCCAGGACGAAGGGCAACCCCCAAAGGCAGGCATAGACCAGCCCCTCACGCCATTCCTTGGCTGATAGGCGTCTCTTTCCCCGCAACAGCACTGGAAGAAGAATGACGGCACCGATGCCGAACCGCAGCGCGGTCACATCCCACAGGCGAAGTTCGCGCGTGACACTGAAGCGCGTCACGACGAACCAGCCCGCAAAGATCGTGACGCTGAGCCCGGCCCAGCAGAATCCGCGCAAGACGTTCCGGGATGATCTCTGAGGCCACGACGCGGCAGCCGGTCCGACTACCGCTTCTTGCACCAAGTCGACGGCCTGCGTCACGTAACCGCCTGCTCTTGCAGCGCCGCAAGAAGTCGCTGCGGGGCCAATCGCTGCCGGTAATCGACCTCGATGAAAGCCAGCGAGATCCTCTGGTTCGGCGTGATCACATAGGTGGCGGGAACGGGCAGCTCCCAACTGGCGTCCCCATTTATGCTCGGCAGCGCCTTGTTGCTGGAACTCAAGGCATCGCGCAGTTCCTGCGGCAATGGATAGACCAGCCCGAATTGGCGAGCCACGTCATTGCCCAGATCGCTCAGGACGTTAAACGTCAACGCCTCGCGCTCCGCGGTTGACAGTGATGCGTCCGGAAGCTGAGGTGAGATGGCCAGCATGCTTGCGCCAAAGGATGCCAACTCGGGCAGCAAGGCCTGGTAGGACCGCAGTTGGAGGTTGCAGTACGGACACCAGCCACCTCGATAGAAGGTCACCACCACAGGACCTTGCTTGAGAGCAGCGGACAGCGACACCGTGCCGCCTTGGGCGTCCGGCAACGAAAAGTCGGGGGCCCTGTCTCCCTCCTTCAGCGCAGCGTGCCTCGCAAAGGTCGATCGCAGTTCCTCGATCCTGGACTCATAGAGCGCGACCCGGCCGGCTGGAGCGGTGCGGGCGAACTCCTTTCGCAATTCTTGCAGTTGTCGATCAAGATCAATAACGGCCACTTGGATCTCCCTTCGAGCAAGGCAGTCGCGGCGGGGATCGCAGCGGACTCCCGTTATTTTATATCAGTCGATAAAAAATGGCTTGTGTCAAGCGTTTTGCCTGAATGCAGGTCGCATCAGAAGCCTATACAGGTCAACGGTGTTGATTTCCACGCAGAAGTGACCCACTAACCCCCAGGATTTCCATCTAAATCTGACCCACGTACTAACCCTAACCTGCTGCTTTGTTGAGCAGCAGGAGACCAGGAGTGATAGACGTGGCAACACTGAGTGTCATCAGGCGCTGGGCCCTGCGAGAGCAGCTGTCCATCCGAGAGATCGCCCGCCGCACGGGCCTCTCGCGCAACACCATCCGCAAGTACCTGCGCGCAGGCGAGGCCGAGCCGCACTATGCCAAGCGGGTCAGCCCTTCCAAGCTCGATCCCTTCGCATCGAAGCTCTTGGGATGGCTCAAGACGGAAGCTGGCCGATCCCGCAAGCAGCGGCGTACCGTCAAGCAGATATACGCCGATCTGCAGGCGCTGGGCTATACCGGCTCCTACAACCGGGTCGCGGCCTTTGTCCGCCTCTGGCAAGAACAACGCCTGGTGGCCCAGCAGACCACCGGCCGCGGCACCTTTGTGCCTTTGGCCTTCGGCCCCGGCGAGGCGTTCCAATTCGATTGGAGCGAGGACTGGGCAGTGCTCGCAGGTGTGCGCACCAAGCTGCAGGTGGCTCACTTCAAACTCAGTCACAGCAGGGCGTTCTACCTGCGTGCCTATCTTCTGCAGACGCACGAGATGCTGTTCGATGCCCACAACCATGCGTTCGTCGTGCTGGGCGGTGTGCCCCGCCGAGGCATCTACGACAACATGCGCACCGCTGTAGACCGGGTGCGCCGTGGCAAGGAGCGCGACGTCAATGCGCGCTTTGCGGCCATGGTGAGTCACTTCCTGTTCGAGGCCGAGTTCTGCAACCCGGCCTCGGGCTGGGAGAAGGGCCAGGTGGAGAAGAACGTGCGCGATGCCCGCCATCGCCTGTGGCAGGTGGTGCCGCCATTCCCAAGCCTGCCCGATCTCAATGCCTGGCTTGAGGAGCGCTGCGTGGCGCTGTGGCACGAGATCGAGCATGGCAAGCTGGCTGGCACCGTCGCGGACGTCTGGGTCGAGGAGCGGGCAGCCTTGATGCCTGTGCCCCGGCCCTTCGATGGCTTTGTGGAGCACACCAAGCGCGTCTCACCCACCTGCTTGGTCCACTTCGAGCGCAATCGCTACAGCGTGCCAGCGCCGTATGCCAACCGGCCTGTGAGCCTGCGGGTCTACGCGGACCGCCTGGTGGTCGCTGCCGAAGGCCAGATCATCTGTGAACACCAGCGCCTGATCGAGCGCAACCACCATGGCGCTGGGCAGACCGTCTATGACTGGCGCCACTACCTGGCGGTGCTGCAGCGCAAGCCCGGGGCATTGCGCAATGGCGCTCCCTTCCAGGAACTGCCAGTGGCCTTCAAACGGCTGCAGACCGCCCTCTTGATGCAGCCAGGCGGCGACAGAGAGATGGTGGAGGTGCTGGCACTGGTGCTGCATCACGACGAGCAGGCCGTGCTCGCCGCAGTGGAACTGGCCCTGGAGTCTGGGGCTGCCAGCAAGACCCATATCCTGAACGTGCTGCACCGGCTGCTGGACGGCAAGCCCGCTCCAGCACCGGTCACCTCCCCCCAGGCCCTCAAGCTGGGGTCTCCTCGTTTTCAGTGCAATAAGTGACGGTACGAAAAGCTAGCACT
>NZ_JBMDKH010000041.1:0-6112 GCF_057809615.1 Hydrogenophaga sp. FG152
CCTGCTCCGTGCGCGCGCTCAGGTCCTGGTTGCCCGACGCAATCTCGCCGCTGGCGAGCTCCACACCATCAACGCCCTCGCGGATCTCGCTCACGATGCGCGCGAGCCCACTCTGCATGCGCTCGATGCCGGCCAGCACGCGCGCGATCTCATCGCGCCCCAGGGCCTGCACCTGCGTGCTCAGGTCGCCGCCGGCCACGCGCTCGATCGCGCGCGCCGCCTCGTCCAGCGGGCGCGTGATGCTGCCGCTGACCACGTAACCCAGGCCGAGTCCGAGCACCAGCACCGCCAGCGCGGCCAGCACCGTGACCCACATGGCCTGCCGTTGCAGGCGGGCCAACGCATCGACCATGCCGTCCACGCGCACGCCGACCGCGTTGCTGATCTCGACGAAGGCCTCGTCGGCCGAGCGGACATCGGCCTTGGCCGGCTCCATGGCGCCGTTGGCGCGCCAGGGGTCGTTGATCTCGCCGCGCGTGATGCCCAGGTGGATGGCATCGACCGCCTCGCGGTACTTCGCGAGGCCCGCGGTCATGCGGTCGAGCGCGGCCTGCTCCTGCGCGTGAAGGCCGGGCCGCAGCTGGGCCAGCTGCCCCAGGCCCAGGTCCACCTGCTGTTGCCAGGCCGAGTGGTAGCGCTGCAGGGCCGCTTCGTCGGCCAGGTTGAGAAAGAGGTCCTTCTCATAGCGCCGCATGTTGCCCACCGCGGCGCGCACGTCGCCCAGCGACCGCAGGGCGGACACCTCGACCTGCACCAGTTGCTGGCTTGCCGAGACGGCGCGGTCCAGGCTGAAGAGCGCGGACAGGGCCACGGTGAGAATGCCCAGCGCGCACAAGGCCAGCAGCAGCGCGAGTTTGGCGCGCACGGAAATGTAGGAAAGCCAGTTCATGGGACGTCTTTGAGAAGCCGGTGGCGCGAATGCCACCCTTGCTCCTGCTTCGACGCCCCACCGGGCTTCTTGAGCACCGTTACCGCATGCCATCCCGGTGCGGATGGGCTTTCATCAAGCGGTCATGTGCCGGCCGCTGAAATCCCCACGGCCCGCGCCAGCGCGGCGCGCGCGAGCAAGCGGGTGGAGTCCAGCGTGGGCAGGGGCGAGTTCGCGTCGCTCATGATCAGCGGAATCTCGGTGCACCCCAGCACCACCGCGTCGCAGCCCTCCTCGGTCTGCAGGCGCGCGAACACGGCCTGGAAGCGCGCCACGCTCTCAGGCTTGAACACCCCACAGACCAGCTCGTCCATGATGATGCGGCCGATCTCCTCGCGCTCGGCCACGCTGGGCCGCACCGCCTGCACACCCACCGCGGCGAGCTTCTCGGGATAGACCTCGCTGTCCACCAGCCAGCGCGTGCCGGTGATGCCCAGGCGCCGGTGGCCGGCCTGCACCGCCGCTTGCGCCACCACCTCGGCGATGTGCAGCCAGGGCAGCGGCGAACGCGGCTCGACATGGAGGAACGCCTGGTGGATGGTGTTGTCGGGGCAGATCAGGAAGTCCGCGCCAGCGGCCGCCAGTTTGTGGGCCGACGCCAGCATGAGATCGGCCACGCCGCGCAGATCGCCCCGGTTCAGACAGTCCACGTAGTCGGCGAGCGAGAGCGAATGCAGCGAGACCTCGGGGTGCGCGTGCGGCCCGAGCAAGGCCGCTCCTTCGACGCAGATGGTGCGGTAACAGAGGGCCGCCCCTTCGGCGGAGCAGGCCACGATGCCAATGTGCTGGGTCTTGCGCATACCGCATTGTATAAACGATGACTTATGAACAAAAACCTCTGGCTGCTGGCCGGCGCACAAGGGCTTTTTCTCACCAACAACGTGGTCTTCATGGCCATCAACGGTCTGGTGGGTCTCGCGCTCGCGCCGCTGGGCTGGATGGCCACGCTGCCGGTGATGGGCTATGTGCTGGGCGGCGCGCTGTCCACGCCCCTGGTGGCGCGCACCCAGAGCGCCTTCGGGCGGCAGGCCTCGTTCCAGATCGGCCTGCTGGTGGCCCTGGCCTCGGCCCTGCTGTGCGCCTGGGCGGTGATGGACCGGAACTTCTGGCTGCTGGTGGCCGCCACCGTGGTCGCGGGCTACTACAGCGCCAACGGCCAGCTCTACCGCTTCGCAGCGGCCGAGCTGAGCGCGCCCGCGTTCCGCGACAAGGCGGTCTCGCTGGTGCTGGCGGGCGGCCTGGTGGGCGCGGTGCTCGGGCCCAATCTGGCCGTGCGCACCAAGGACTGGCTGGGTGCGCCGTTCGCCGGTGCGTATGTGGCGCTGGCCCTGGTGGCCCTGCTCGCCATGGCGCTCATGGCCTTTCTGCGCTTCCCGCCCGCGCCAGCCCCGGTCGCGGGCGCCGACCGGGGCCGCCCACTCTCGGTGATCGTGCGCCAGCCGGTGTTCATCGTCGCCACCGCTGGCGCCGCGCTGGGTTTCGGCGTGATGAACCTGCTGATGGCCGCCACGCCGCTGGCCATGCAGGTCTGCGGCTTTGCGTTCGATGACGCGGCCCTGGTGCTCGAATGGCACGTGATCGGCATGTTCGCGCCGGGTTTCTTCACCGGCCACCTGATCGCGCGCTTTGGCGTGCTCACCATCATGGGCGTGGGCGTGGTGCTCAACATCGCGTGCATCCTGGTGGCGCTCTCGGGCGTGGACCTGCACCAGTTCCTGATCGCGCTGTTCCTGCTCGGCGTGGGCTGGAACTTCCTCTTCACGGGCAGCACGACACTGTCGCTGCAGGCCTACCGCCCCGAGGAAAAGAACCGCGCGCAGGCCGCGATCAACTTCTGCGTGTTCGCCACCATGGCGCTGACCTCGTTCGCCTCGGGAGCGCTGGTCACCACCCAGGGCTGGCAATGGCTCAACATCGGCTCGCTGGTACCGGTGGGCCTCACCGGACTGGCCCTGGTCTGGCTTGCCTGGGTGCGCCGGCAGGCCCACAATCCCGCCTGACCGCGCGCCCATTCCGGGCGCCCATCACAGGGAACAATGCCATGGGACTTCTGGATTCATTGATCGGTGCCGCCGCCGAGGCCGCTTCGGGCTCGCTGCAGGGACAACAACGGGGACCCTCCGCCTCCGCCAACGGCCTGCCGGGCGGGATGGACCCGCAGATGCTCATTGCCCTGGTCGGTTCGCTGCTCGCGAGCTCGGGCGGCTTGCAAGGCCTGCTGGCCAAGCTGCAATCGGGCGGCCTGGGTGACGCGGTGCAATCCTGGATCGGCACCGGCGCGAACCAGCCGGTGTCGGGCGACCAGCTCGGCAGCGCACTCGGCCCCGACTTGATGGGCATGATCGCTTCGCAACTGGGTGGCAGCCCCGCGCAGGCTTCGGGCACCTTGGCCGACCTGCTGCCCGGCCTGATCGACCAGCTCAGCCCCAAGGGGCAGCTGCCGGCCGACAACGACCTGGGAGGTCTCGGCGGGCTGGGCGCCCTGCTCGGCGGGGGCGGCGGTCAGGGTGGCGGCGCTGGCGCGGCCGACCTGATGGGCCTGTTCGGGCTTACACCACCCCGCCGCTGAACCTGCGACTCAGGCCTGTGCGGGCGCGACCAAGTCCAGCCAGGCCTTCAGGGTGCCGTACACGGCCGAGGGATCGGCCTCATTGAAGATCTCGTGGTACAGGCCTTCATAGACCTGGGCATGCACCTTGTCGCGCGGTGCGGCGGCGGCAAACGCCTTGCTGCCCGCAGGCCGCACCAGGCTGTCCGCCCCCGCATACAACAGCAGCGTGGGCACGCGCCACTGTGCGGCGGCGGCCACCACGGCCGGGCCGTTGCGGTCGATGAACTGCGCCAGCCGCGCGCTGATGCGGTCGTGCACCAGCGGGTCCTTCTTGTAGGCCTCCACCACCGCCGCGTTGTGCGAGATCTTGCTCGCGTCCAGGCCGTTGGATATGGCGAAGTTGGGCGCGAAACGGTAGAGCAGGGAAATCAGCTTTTTCTGCAGTGCGCCGATGCCCGCGTCCAGCGCGGGCGATGACAGCACCAGCGCGTCGACAGGCGCCATGCGCCGCTGCACGAAGGTGGACGCAACCAGCCCGCCCATGCTGTGGCCCATGAGAATGAGCGGGCAGGCCCAGGGTTCGGCGATGTGGTTGCGCGTGTCCTCCAGCACCTCGGCGAGGTCGTCGAGCAAGGTGTCGTCATCGGGCAGCACACCGCGCGCGCCACCCGACTCGCCATGGCCGCGCTGGTCGTACGCGCGCACGCAGAAGCCCCATTCGTTCAGGCGTTGCGCCACCGGGTCATAGCGCCAGGCGTGTTCCCCCAGGCCGTGCACGATCAACACCACCGCGCGCGGGCGCCAGCGCATCGGCAGCGGCCAGTCGAACAGGGCCAGGTTCAGGCCATCGCGGAGGGTGAAGGGCGCCTGGGTGGTGTCGGACATGGTGCGGCGGGCTCAGGGCATGCGGGCCATGACCTGGGCCACGGTCGCGGTCAGGCGCTGCGCGTAGTCCAGGTGCAGGAACTCGTTCGGACCGTGCGCATTGCTCTTGGGGCCGAGCACGCCGCAGACCATCATCTGCGCGGTCGGGAAGCCCTTGCTGAGCATGTTCATGAGCGGGATGGTGCCGCCCTGGCCGATGGTGCCGCAGCCGGCGCCGAAATGGGCCTGCGAAGCGTCCTGCAGCGCCTGCTCGAACCAGGGCGCGGTGGTGGGGGCGTTCCAGCCGCTGGCCGCGCCTTCGCCCTCGAAGGTCACGCGTGCCTGGTAGGGTGCGTTGTCCTCCAGCAGGGCCTTGAGTTCCTGCACGGCCGCGGGCGCGTCCACCAGCGGCGGCAGGCGCAGGCTGAGCTTGAACGCGGTGTAGGGCCGCAGCACGTTGCCGGCGTTGCGCAGTTCGGGGAAACCGTCGGCGCCCGTGACCGACAGCGTGGGCCGCCAGGTGCGGTTGAGCAGGGCCTCCACCGGGTCGGTGGTGGTGGGCAGGGTGAACACGGTGGAGCCACCGCAGTCGTGGTGCGCCCAGGGGAAGCGCTTGTGGATCTCGTCGCCCAGGATGGCGGCCGTGGCGCGCGCCTGCTCGATGCGCTCGGCCGGCACCTCGCAATGGAAGCTGGCGGGCAGCAGGCGGCCGGTGGCGCTGTCTTCCAGCCGGTCCAGCACCTGGCGCATGATGCGAAAGCTCGACGGCACGAGGCCCGAAGCATCGCCCGAGTGGATGCCCTCGGTGAGCACCTCGACCTTGAGCACGCCGCTGGCCATGCCTCGCAGGCTGGTGGTGAGCCAGAGCTGGTCGTAGTTGCCGGCGCCGCTGTCCAGACAGATCACCAGACCCACGTCGCCCAGGCGCGGGCGCAGCGCGTCCACATAGGGCAGCAAGTCGCCCGAACCGCTCTCTTCACAGGTTTCGATCAGCCCGACGATTCGCGGGTGCGCCACGCCTTGGGCCTTGAGCGCCTGCAGCGCGGCCACGCTGGCGTAGACCGCGTAACCGTCGTCGGCACCGCCGCGGCCATAGAGCTTGCCGCCGTCGATCTTGGGCGTCCAGGGGCCGAGGTCGTTGCGCCAGCCGGTGAACTCGGGTTGCTTGTCGAGGTGGCCGTACATCAGCACGGTCTGGCCGGAGGCGGGGGCCGGTGTGCCGTCGCGCCCGGCGCTGGCCGGCACCTCGAAGAACAGCACCGGCGTGCGGGGCCGGCCCTGCGCGTCGTTCAGGCGCACGATCTCCAGCTGGAGACCGTCCACCTGCTGCGCCCGCACCCAGTCGGCTGCGCCCTGCAGCACACGCTCCAGCAGGCCGTGGGCGGCCCAGTCGGGGTCGAAGGCCGGCGACTTGGCCGGCACCTCGATGTAGCGCGTCAGTTCGGGGATGATGCCGCGCGACCAGCTCGCCTCCACATGGGCCTGCAAGGCGGCCGGGTCCAGGGGGGGCGAGGCTTGGGGCAGGCGAGCGTTCATGGCGTCGGTCTCCGGGTGCGCGGGCGGTGAGGCGCCGGCATGCCGGGACGAAAATCCCTGGGGCCGGTACAGGGGAAACAGTATAGGCACGCCCGTGGCTTGTGCGCGGTGCGAGGACCCTGTTTCACCCCCCTGCGCGCGCGGTTGCGGCGACCAGCGGCCGCCTTGGGCTTACAGACGGAACAGCTGCACGACACCGGCCAGGCGCCGGGCCTGGTCCTTGAGGCTCTCGG
>NZ_JBMDKH010000042.1:0-1853 GCF_057809615.1 Hydrogenophaga sp. FG152
AAGCTGCAAGCTTTATATCTCAAAGGATCCAGAAAGCTGCCAGTTGAAGTGGTGGCACCAAGTCTGGGAATGATCTGGCAGGTTTCGATCTCCAGCCCAGACCGGGAACGGGCGTTTCAGGCGTTGGAGGTGGCCACCCTGTTTGCCCTGCGCCGCGCGGTGCGCAATGGCTCGGTCTGGATTGAGCACAGCCTGAGCTTTCGGGGTCGTGCGCGCTTGTTCTTCACGGACGAGCGTTGGCAGGCAGAGTCCAAGAAACACTATGCCCGTCTATCGTTACCCAGCAAGGCTGCCACTTTCTTGAAGCCTTTGCTGGCCAGAGTAACTGCCGGTGTCGATGCGGTGGCCGCTGCAGCCCGCAGTGGCGTACTGCGCGTGGATGATGAACTCCATTTGTCGCCATTGCCCGCAGAGGACGAAGACCCAGAAGTGACCAAGCTGCGCGCGGCTTTGGATCACCGCATCGGTGAGGTTCAATTGCCGGAAGTGATTCTGGCCGTTGACGCCCAGGTGCGCTTTAGCTGGATCATGCTCGGACGTGAGCCGCGCTCTACCGACGAGCTGCTGATGGTCTATGCCGGCATCATGGCCCACGGCACCAGTCTGACTGCGGTCGAATGCGCGCGCATGATTCCGCAATTGTCTGCCACCAGCATTCGCCAGGCCATGCGCTGGGCGCGGGACGAACGGCGTCTGAGCCAGGCCTGCCAGGCTGTGCTGGAATTCATGCAGCGACACCCGATTGCCGCCACCTGGGGGCGGTCCGATTTGGCATCTTCTGACATGATGAGCATGGAGACCACCAAACGGGTGTGGCAAGCCCGGCTTGATCCTCGGCGCAACACACCTTCCATTGGAATCTACTCCCATGTAAAAGACCGGTGGGGCATCTTCCATGCGCAGCCCTTTGTGCTCAATGAGCGCCAGGCGGGCGTGGCCATTGAAGGTGTCATCCGCCAAGAAAAGCTGGAGACCAGCCAGCTTGCTGTGGATACCCATGGCTACACCGACTTTGCCATGTCACATGCCCGTTTGCTTGGTTTTGATCTTTGCCCGCGGTTGAAGGAACTCAAACAGCGCCACCTCTTTGTGCCACGCGGCACCAAAGTGCCCGCAGAAATCGCTGCGGTGTGCGAAGCCAATGTCGACGTCGCTTTGATCGAAAAGCATTGGGATAGTCTGGTGCACCTGGCAGCCTCGGTCATGAGCGGACATGCCAGTGCGGTGGCAGCTCTTGCGCGGTTCGGTTCTGCCGCCCAGGGCGATCCAATCTATGAGGCTGGCGTGCAATTGGGGCGGTTGCTGCGTACGGCGTTTTTGGCTGACTACTTTGTCAAGGACGCTTTCAGGAACGAGTTGCGCCGGGTGCTCAATCGGGGCGAGGCTGTTAACGCCCTCAAGCGCGCCATTTATACCGGCCGGATCAGCCCGGCGCAGGCCAAACGTGTCGATGAAATGCAGGCTGTGGCCGATGCGTTGAGCCTGATGGCCAACATCGTGATGGCGTGGAATACCTCACAGATGCAGGCGGTCCTGGATCGCTGGTCGAACCGCCGCCAGGTCATTCCACCGGAACTGATCGGGAAGATTGCGCCCACCAGGCTGGAGAGCATCAACTTGCGGGGTGTGTTTCGCTTCCCGGTTGACCGCTATGCTGACCAAATCCTGCCTTCGCGGCCAAATGCATCGATAACTGGCACCAATGGATGAAACCGACCACGGTTTGACGCCACGAATCGCAGATTTGAAAGTGAACAGGAAAGTCAATGAAATCAACGATCTACCAACACCACCTCCGCGCCAGTGCTAGCTTTTCGTACCGTCACTTATTGCACTGAAAACGAGGAGACCCC
>NZ_JBMDKH010000043.1:0-1471 GCF_057809615.1 Hydrogenophaga sp. FG152
GGACCGCGTGGACGACTACGCCGCCTACGCCCGCGCCATGCTGGCGGCCACGAGCAGCGCCGGGGTCACCGGTGCCAGCACCGCCTACGCCACCTGGAAGTCCATGACCCCGAGGATGGACGCGGGCTTCGCCAGCGACCCCACCTGGGCCATCGTTCCGCGCTGAGCGAGCGACAGCGGCGGTCCACCCCAGCGGGTGGGCCCTGCCCATCAGCGCCGCCCAGTCTCTGGACCGCGGCGCGAATTGTCTTGTGAATGCGGCCGTTGGCCGCCCATCCCTCAACGCCCGCGCGTTGACGGGGAATTCCCTGCGCATTGCCCGCTAACAAGCGGCTTCGAAATGCCGCCCTCGGAATTCTTTCTTGCACATTCTTTCAACTCACCCCCTTTTCCAAAATGGAAAAGCATGGCCCAATCCTTTCAACGGGCAAAAACCACCTTCTGGCGGTTTTTGCTAATGTTTCATTATCTCGATCCGATAAGTCAACCTTAATTTAATTGCACCATTTTCCGAATTGGCGCAGCCAATGCGCCCGACGCTCAGTGCGACGCCTCCCGTAGGGAAACCACGATTGAGGCAACCAACTTTCCCGCTAGGCAAATCGTCCGGCAACGCGCTGCCAGGCCATTCCACCCGGGCTTCTCGAAAAAAGAAGTCACATCCGTGAAATGGCAACGGGAAGTTAATAAAACACCCCCAATCATTTCAACATGTTTCGCGACATGCATCACGAATGCCGCGCATCGTTTCCGGACGCCTGCCCATCGGCTTGCATTCCGAAAATGGCGCCACGCGAATTACATTGAATTCCAAGATCTGTTGACCCAGCAGGCCAATGCTTCGATCAGCCGTGTGCAAGCGGTTTTTTTCCTTCTTGACTTTCAGGTGCTCTCTCCATGTCCTCACTCTCTTCCTCCCCCCGCCCGGCATCGCATGCCAGCGTGCTGGCCGCCTGCGCGGTGATGTTTTCGATGGTGGCCGCGTCGGCGCAGGCCCAAAGCACCACCACCGCCGCAGCCACCACTGCCACCTGGAACCAGCTCTCCAAGGAGGGCCAGCTCTTTGTCGTTTCCGGCACCAAGAACGTTCGCTATGGCACCGGTAGCCGCTGGGTCTACAAGTCCGTGCGCACGGTCGGACTCTGCTCGACCGGCTATTTCGGCTCCGACCCGGCCCGTGGCTCGGCCAAGACTTGCCAGGTGATGGCCGCCGCCACACCTGCACCTGCACCTGCACCTGCACCTGCACCTGCACCTGCACCTGCACCTGCACCTGCACCTTCACCTGCACCTGCACCTGCACCTGCACCTGCACCTGCACCTGCTCCTGCACCTGCACCTGCACCTGCACCTGCTCCTGCTCCTGCTCCTGCACCTGCACCAGCCCCCTCCCCGGCGCCCGCACCGGCTCCGGCTCCGGCTCCGGCCCCCGCACCTGCGCCGGCCGCTGGCGCCGGCGGCCTGGCCTGCG
>NZ_JBMDKH010000044.1:0-1249 GCF_057809615.1 Hydrogenophaga sp. FG152
GCGCGGGGCCGGGCGCTCGCCGCGCGACCCCTCGGGGCCACCGCGCGGGCCGCCGTACCCGGGCGAAGGTTCGCGCGGCGGCTTGGGCGCCGAGGCCGACACGCTCTTGGCGCGCGCCGGGCCGGGCGGGCGCACCGGGGCGCGGCGCGGGGCGTAGGGATCGGAGGGGGTCTTGCTGGCAGCGCCCGGTTTCAGCTTGAGCGTGCGGGCGGCGGGTTTGTCGGTCGTCATGGGGGGATCATCCCTCATCCAAAGTACCGGAGCGCAAGGCCGCCAGATCGAGCACGCGCAGGCCCCCGTATTCCACGCGGATCCAGCCCTTGGCGGCCAGCGTGGTCAGCGCCTCGTTGACGCGCTGGCGCGAGAGGCCGACCAGGTAGGCCAGCTCCTGCTGGGTGATGCGCAGCACGCCGCCCACGTTGGGCGAGAGCAGCGGGTGGAACAGCGAAGCCAGGTTGCGCGCCACGCGCAGGTCGGGACTGTTGAGCCGGTCGATCTCGCGCGCCGCAATGAACTGGCCCAGGCGCTCGTTGAGCTGGTGCATCACGAAGCGGTTGAAGCCGATCGAGTGGTCCAGCAGCCAGTCAAAGGTCTCCACCGGCAGGCCGGCCACGCGGCTGCGGCGCAGGGCGAGGATGTTGTAGCGGTACTGCTCGTGCTTGAGCACCGTGCCTTCGCCGAACCACCCCCCCGGCGCCACGCCGGTGAAGGTGATCACCGGGCCCTGCGAATCGTCGTTGCTCATCTTGAGCAGGCCATCCACCAGGCCGAACCAGTAGGTGACCGGGCGGCCGAAGCGGCAGATGTGGTCGCCCGCCTCGGCGTCGCCCACCACCAGCGCGGCCACGGCGCGCTCGCGCTCGGTGGGCGTGAGGCTTTTCAGCCAGGGAATCTCGGCCAGTTCCTCCTGCGTGGGCGGGCGGGCGCGGTCGCGCAGAACGGTGCCGGAACGGCGGGAGGTCAAAGCGCTCATGGGTGGGAATGGTCTAGGGAAAGTCCTAGGAGGGTTGACCCGAGATTGTCGTCGAACCGACAACATAACGTCAAACGAAGGCCTACCATGCGCAGCAGAACGGAATGTCTCAACCGGGACATTTCAAGCACCGGCGCCACGGCGCCGGCCTCAGGAGACACGCATGCAACACACGTTCCCCCGGCTGCTGCTGGGCCACGCGCAAAGCCACCCGGAGGGTGCGGCGATGCGCGAGAAGGAATACGGCATCTGGCAGACCACGACCTGGGCCGGCAT
>NZ_JBMDKH010000045.1:0-1198 GCF_057809615.1 Hydrogenophaga sp. FG152
CTTAAGCAATGATTTTTGCGACGACGCCGGCGCCGACGGTGCGGCCGCCTTCGCGGATGGCAAAGCGCAGGCCTTCTTCCATGGCGATCGGGGCGATCAGCTTGACCGTGATCGACACGTTGTCACCCGGCATCACCATTTCCTTGCCTTCGGGCAGCTCGATCGAGCCGGTCACGTCGGTCGTGCGGAAGTAGAACTGCGGACGGTAGTTGTTGAAGAACGGCGTGTGACGGCCACCTTCGTCCTTGGACAGCACGTACACCTCACCCGTGAAGTGCGTGTGCGGCTTGATCGAGCCGGGCTTGCACAGCACCTGGCCGCGCTGCACGTCTTCGCGCTTGGTGCCGCGCAGCAGGATACCCACGTTGTCGCCCGCCTGGCCCTGGTCCAGCAGCTTGCGGAACATCTCCACGCCCGTGCAGGTCGTCTTCTGCGTGGCAGCGATGCCCACGATCTCGATTTCCTCGCCGACCTTGATGATGCCGCGCTCGATACGGCCCGTCACCACGGTGCCGCGGCCCGAGATGGAGAACACGTCTTCCACCGGCATCAGGAAGGCACCGTCCACCGCGCGCTCGGGCGTGGGGATGTAGGTGTCCAGCGCGTCAGCCAGCTTCATGATGGCCTCTTCGCCCAGCTTGCCCTTGTCGCCTTCCAGGGCGAGCTTGGCCGAGCCGTGGATGATGGGGGTGGCGTCGCCCGGGAAGTCGTACTTGTCCAGCAGCTCGCGCACTTCCATCTCGACCAGCTCGAGCAGCTCGGCGTCGTCGACCATGTCGCACTTGTTCAGGAACACGATGATGTAGGGCACGCCCACCTGGCGCGCCAGCAGGATGTGCTCGCGGGTCTGGGGCATCGGGCCGTCAGCGGCCGAGCACACCAGGATGGCGCCGTCCATCTGGGCGGCACCGGTGATCATGTTCTTGACGTAGTCGGCGTGGCCGGGGCAATCCACGTGGGCGTAGTGGCGGTTGGCCGTCTCGTATTCCACGTGCGCGGTGTTGATGGTGATGCCGCGCGCCTTCTCTTCGGGAGCCGCATCGATCTGGTCATAGGCCTTGGCCGCGCCGCCGAACTTGGCCGCCAGCACCGTCGTGATCGCCGCCGTCAGCGTCGTCTTGCCATGGTCCACGTGACCAATCGTGCCCACGTTCACGTGCGGCTTGGTCCGCTCAAATTTCTCTTTTGCCATTTTTCA
>NZ_JBMDKH010000046.1:0-1003 GCF_057809615.1 Hydrogenophaga sp. FG152
GGATGCGTGGGCTCCCCCGCGATATCAGCGACTTCGAGATGAAGGCATTTTTCACCTTCGATGGTGCCGAGCGCGACGCAATCAATGCACGCCGAGGTGATTCCCACAAGCTTGGTCTGGCGCTCCATATTGGTTTCCTGCGCATGAGTGGGCGTTTGCTCGGTGCCTTTCGGGTAATTCCAGTAGCCTTGTGGCGCCACCTTGGCAACGAGCTTGGCATTGCAGCACCAGAAGTCGCCTCGCTGAGAGCCATGTATGAACGCGGGCGCACGCTATTCGATCACCAACAAGTAGCCTGCACGGTCCTTGGATTCCAGTGGATGAGCGAGCACCAGCGCCGCTCACTGGTACGTGAACTGCGCGACGAAGTGGCGCGCTGCGCCGACCGCGATCAGCTACTCGTGCGGGCGCGTCAATGGCTGTACAAGAACAAGCTGGTGATCGTGCACGAGCGGGCAATTCGGACACTGATTGCGGCGGCACTTGCCCAGCTTGAAGTTGAAACAGGCACCGCCATCGCCGCCAGCGTTGATCCAGCAACACTTGATCGCTGGCGAGCCTCAGTTTCAGAGCTGCGCCCAGATGGACAAACCCAGCAGAGTTGGCTATGGGCTGCACCGGCGAAACACTCAACCCGCCAAATCAGCGAGGTACTGGAGCGCATCGACCTGCTTTACACGCTGGACGTTCATAAGCACCTGGCAGACATCCCCGATCTCATCTTGCGCCGCTACGCGCGCCGACTTGTCTCCAGGCCGCCCTCAGCCGGAGCCAAGATCAAAGAGCCAGCGCGCACCGTGGAGGTCGCATGCTTTCTTCGGTATTGCCTGTTCACCACCACAGACCAGTTGATCCTTATGGTGCAGCGCCGGATCGCCGATCTGTGGCGTCAGGCTGCCGCCGATGTCCCCGCTACCGTCAATTGGGCCGCAATGTACAAAACGCTGCTCGGCGAACTTGTTGCCTTGAGCGCGCAAGGTGCGGTGCCAGATGCTGAGTTGCG
>NZ_JBMDKH010000047.1:0-593 GCF_057809615.1 Hydrogenophaga sp. FG152
TTTCTCGCGAACGGAAGCATCCATGGCGTTTTTTCTTGAAACTCTCTTCGGCGGCCTGATGGTGGGCATGCTGTATTCGCTGGTCGCCCTGGGCTTCGTGCTGATCTTCAAGGCCTCGGGCGTCTTCAACTTTGCCCAGGGCGCCATGGTGCTCTTCGCCGCCCTGGCCATGGCCCGCTTCTCGGAATGGATTCCGATGTGGCTGGGCATCGAGAACAAGTGGGTCGGCAACATCGCGGCCTTCGTGGCGGCCGGCGCCCTGATGTTCGCCATGGCCTGGCTGATCGAGCGGCTGGTGCTGCGCCACCTGGTGAACCAGGAAGCCGCCACGCTGCTGATGGCCACGCTGGGCATCACCTACTTCATCGACGGCCTGGGCCAGAGCCTGTTCGGCAGCAACATCTACAAGATCGACATCGGCATGCCCAAGGACCCGGTGTTCGTGCTGGACTCGGTGTTCCAGGGCGGCCTGCTGCTCAACCAGGAAGACGTCATCGCCGCCGCCATCGCCGCCGCGATGGTGATCGCGCTCAGCCTGTTCTTCCAGAAGACGGCCACCGGCCGTGCGCTGCGCGCGGTGGCCGACGACCACC
>NZ_JBMDKH010000048.1:0-545 GCF_057809615.1 Hydrogenophaga sp. FG152
TGCTCGGCGTTGCTGGCGCTGTCCTTGAAGGGCGCGACCACGGTGTACTCGGTGGCCACGCTGCCGTTGAGGCGGCGGCCCGAGCCCTGGGCGATCTGCTGCTTGAGCAGGTCCTGGGGCTTGGCCACCAGGGTGGAGACCAGGGTGCTGCCGTTGTAGACCTTGGCCTCGATTTCGAGGTTCCAGTCGGGGCTGGCGGGGATGGCCTGGGTGGCTGAGGACTTGGCACCGGCGAACAGGTTGATCAGCTTGGGCTGGTTGGCCGCGAGGTTGCTGACCTTGGCGCTGAGGACGGCAAAGCGCAGGGAGCCGTCGCGGTGGGAGCTGACCTCGTCCATCTGCAGGGGCACGCTCGCGCCGCTGCTGTCGGTGGCGACCAGGCCCTGGTTGGCCTGCACGGCGCCGGCCTTGAAGGGCTGGCCGAAGGTGATGGGCAGGGCGCTGGAGGCCGTGCCGGTGGAGACCTCCACGCAGGTGATCGCGTTGGCCGCGCAGGCCAGGCCGCCGGCGCCAGCGGCCGGCGCAGGTGCGGGGGCCGGAGCCGG
>NZ_JBMDKH010000049.1:0-467 GCF_057809615.1 Hydrogenophaga sp. FG152
AAGCATGTGATCACCGTGCGCACCACCGGCTTCGACCCGGCGGCGGCCACCGGCGGCAGCGCCGCCGTGGAAACCGCCACGGCCGCGGCCGATGACGGCAAGAGCAAGTTCCTGGGCAGCGAGATCGCCAAGAGCGACCGCCCCGAACTCACCGCCGCGAAGATCATCGTCTCGGGTGGCCGCGCGCTGGGCTCCGCCGAGAAGTTCAACGAGGTGATGACACCGCTGGCCGACAAGCTCGGCGCCGCCCTGGGCGCCAGCCGTGCCGCCGTGGACGCGGGTTACGCGCCCAACGACTGGCAGGTGGGCCAGACCGGCAAGATCGTCGCACCTCAGCTCTACATCGCCGCCGGCATCTCGGGCGCGATCCAGCATCTGGCCGGCATGAAGGACAGCAAGGTCATCGTGGCGATCAACAAGGACCCCGAGGCCCCGATCTTCTCGGTGGCCGACTACGGCCTGGAGGC